>NZ_CP024160.1:1937566-2306349 GCF_002736145.1 Collinsella aerofaciens | reverse complement strand
AATCGGATTTACTCACCAACGTCGCTGGCGGCTTTGCCGTGACTCTCGTACAAAACGAAACTCAGCAGCACAGTGCGGCACTCAAAAATACAGGTCAGAACCCTGTCAGACTACTCCCACTCGATGGCGTCGGTTCTGCCGTCCCGTCACTCCAGTTACACCCAGTTTTCGGCATCGACACGGAACGCGTGCCGCCGAATGACGCGATGTCGCGTTTCGTCGGCTTCGGGGACAAAAGCTGGGACAACCTCAAAAACTTTTTTCAAACTCAGGGCTTTGAGTTTTTGTTTTTGTCCCAAAGTGCGCGGCGGGTCGCCTTTGGAGGCTCGATGGCGCCGAAAACGCCCGTTTTGAAACTCAACCGCCCTTTTGCCCGCAAGCCGCCAGCTGCAATCGCAAGTGAATTAACGCGGGTGGCTTGCGCGCCATTTGCAAAACCCCAGGTCGCAGGTCTTCGCCATTCGTGAACAAAGTGAGTAGTCTCAGGTGGCTTGCTTATGAGTTGGCGAACGGGCCTTCAGGATTCAGGGCAAACATGCTGGTAGAATAGGATTCTCAAATCAATGACAGGAGACCGAGCATGGCCGAACCCCACGATAGGAAGCCGATCCTCACGATCGAGCAGCAGATAGAGCACCTCAAGCAGAAGGGCGTAGCCTTCGAACTGTGTTCCGAGGAAGAGGCCGCGGACTACCTGCGCGACAAGTGCAACTTCTTCAAGCTCGCATCCTACCGCAAACTCTTCTCGAAATACGAGGGAGGCCCGCGCAACGGCCGCTACGTAGACCTCGACTTCGGCCAGCTGCGCCTGCTCGCGGCGCTCGACCAGGAGCTGCGCCACGCCCTGCTCGGCATGACGCTCGACATCGAGCATTTCCAGAAGGTGACACTGCTTCGCGAGATGGAGGACCGTGGAGAGGACGGCTACGCCATCGTGGCCGACTACATGGCATCGCTTACCACTGCAAACAGGGAGTACCGCCTGCGCGAGCTCAAGATGAGCGGCCGCAGCCCCTACAGCTCGAGCCTCTACGCGAAGTACTCCGGCGACATGCCTGCCTGGGCCTTCCTTGAGCTCACCTCGTTCGGCACCCTCATCGACTTCGTGCGCTTCTGCGCCAGGCGATGGGGCGACAGGCGCCTCGAGGCCTCCCACTACGACCTCAAGCGCGTGAAGTCCGTCCGCAACTGCGCCGCGCACGGCTCGTGCCTGATCAACTGCTTCGCCGAGAGGGGCGCCGCCCGGGGCTCGGCGTCCAGCGGCGTCTCCCGAAGGGTCGCCGCCGTGGGGATTCCCAAGGCGACCAGGAGGAAGTGGATGGGGAATACGGCCATGCAGGAGGTCGCGACCGTGCTCGTGGCGCACTCCGGCTTGGTACCCGAGGGCTCCTCGCGCTCGCGCGCCGCATCCGAGCTCGCCGAGATGTTCGCCAGGGCCGACGGCGAAACCGAGGCGCTGCCCGACAAGGGGCCCGACGCCGCAGCTCGCTCCGCGCTCGAGTTCCTTCGCAGGTTGACAGAATCGCTCGGGTTGGTAGAATAGCCTGCAGATAGCAAAACCTTCACGGTTTTAGGGGCGGACTTGCGCAAGCGACTCTGCCCTATTTTTATATTCACTCGCTATAGGAGACGGATGATACCTGGGTCAATGACAGAACTGAGAAGCCCGGAATAATGGAGCCAGTTAGAAACCCTCGGGTTTGCGGGGCGGGATCGTGAGAGCGACTCTGCCCTATTTTTTTCCTCCGTCTGCCCCAACCAAGTAGTTCGAAGATAGCCTGTAGGTGTCCTCGTGGGCGCCTTTTATTTTCAGGGAATCGGCCGCTTCATGAACGAGCGACCGGCTTGACCTAGATCGAACCGCCTTCATCTCCGTCTAGGCGCCGGCAATCAACATCGTGAATCCGCGCGTGCTACAATGCGGCCATCAGAGATGAAAACACAGTCCCCGTCGGGTAGTCGTGGGCGTGCGGATGTCCGCATCAGTAACCTGCCTCCTTGGTTGTCCCTTCTCTGCATGGTCATCTACATAAAGGAGGAACCAACCATGCAGATCAGCGTGTCGTCCACCCTGACCGTATATCACGACGGCCAATTCTGGGTCGGGCTGGCGGAGCATGTCGAGGGCGGGAGGTACGGCGCCGCCCGCATCGTCTTCGGCGCAGAACCGTCCGATGAGGAGATTCTGCGATTCGTTGTCGGCAAATGGGAGAAGCTCTCGTTCTTCGGTGGCGAGCCGACCGAGGCGAGCAAGCCCGCGAAGAACCCCAAGCGACGCGCCCGCGAGGCGGCGAAAGCCCTCAAGCAGCCGGCGATGAGCACCAAGGCGCAGCAGGCGCTCGCGAATCAGCGGGAGACGATGAAGCGGGAATCGGCTCAAGCAAGAAGCCAGCGTCGCGCGGATGAGGCGGAGGCGCGCTTCGAGCAGCGAAAACTGAAGCGCAAACAGAAGCGTCGCGGTCATTGATACCACCATCAACCCATATATAGCAGCAGGCGTAGCTTCGATTGAAACTACGCCTGCCACCTGGTGCTATAACGTTATACAGAACGTATGTTCTATACCCACTCGATGACTAACCCAGTCCGAGCACTACCGATGCGTGTCGCGTCATACCGCCTAAGAGCTGATTCGTTCAGAAAAGGTTCAGGGGGATCGTCGAGTTTATTGCACCCTCGCGTTTTACAAAAGAGAGTACAAGGCCCTTTAGCTCGAATTATTGCATTTAGAACCCCGCCGCTCATCCATCCTAGCTTGCCCAAACAGCCCTCCCGCGATGTCCATGTTCCAACGGATGGGTACCATTTATCCGGGTGCACCTGGGGCAACGGGCCAGCAGGCCCGCGCAAGGTCGCTCGCATAACACGCAACATCAAACACGACAGAAGAGGCGAACGACAGATGCCGGACCCCGGACGACAGCACCGCGGAAGACGAGCATTCCGACCACAACCGAACAACTCCAGCTACTAGGCAGGCGCCCGCATGGGCGCCTTTTACTTTTCAGGGACATAGCTGCGAGCTAAGGCACGCGGCTCATGGCCGTTTCGTGAAGGCACGACCAGCTCGACCCATCTCGACCCGTCTCCGCTCCCGCCGTGCTCACCAATCGACATCAGGCGGTTCAATCGTCGCGCAGACGAAAAGGGACACGGTGCCGTGCGGTGTGCTCGCGCGGTGCCGCACGGGAAGATTGGAGGAACCATGGCACACACAGCCGAATGCGCCGCGCCCGAGGGAAGCCAAGATCGCGACGAATGGATGACGGTAATCGAGATGCAAGAGTACATGAGGGCGAGCCGAAACAAGGCATACGACCTCATCTGGTCGGGAGAGATCGACTCGTACAGGCTCGGCAGGAAGCTCCTGGTTTCGAGGGCGTCCGTGGACGCCTACATCGAGTCGAGGAGCGGCAGGAAATGACGGCGGCGACCGCCCCAGGAGCCGCCCGCGGCCGGGCACGCGAGGGAGCCTCGAGACGAAAGGAGCTCGAGGACGACCATGACCAAGAGCATTAGCAGGAGCCAGGTGAGGCTCATCGCATCGACCAACGCGATATTCAGCGCCGACGAGGCGTGCGCGATGCTGCGCATCAGCCGCGACGCCATGTACCGGCTCGCCAAGGACCCCGACGACCCGTTCCCGATCCGCTACATCGGCGGCAAGACTCGCGACGGCATCGTGCTGCACGACGAACTCGTCGCATGGGTCGAGCGCAACAGCGTCGTCGGCTCGCCCAGAAGGGGCTAGCGCCGATGGCGGCCGCAGGCCCGAAGGGGCGCGACGGCCCCTCCCCGCGCGAGTTCACGACGGTACGGCACTTCATGATGGCGGACCTGGGCCTCTCCGGCCTTCCCCTGCTCGTCTACGCGCGCATCTTCGGCTTCTGCGACGCCGGGTGCGGCTACTTCGAGAGCAAGGGCGGCCTGGCCCGCTTCCTCAACGTGCAGGAGCGCAGCGTCCACCGCGCCATCCGCGACCTGCTCGACCGGGGCCTCATCGAGGAGTGCGGCGTGCACGCCCCGGCACGCGGGCACGCCACCAAGCGGTACCGCATCGTGCGCGAGAGGCTGCCGCCCGGAGCGCTGGCAACCCCTGACGGTTCGTCAGGGTTCCCGGCGCGAAAGGGTGACGAAATGACAGGGTTCGCCGCGAACAAGGGTGACGAACCGTCAGGGTTCTCAGCCCGAACCCCTGACGAGATGACAGGGAAACCCCTGACGATTTGCCACCCAATAAGCAAAAGGGACAACAAGGACTTCAGAAGATAAGGAAGGGGCGCCCGATGGACCGAGCGGGACTCATCACCCTGGAGCAGGCCCGGGCGGCCGGGCTCTCCTTCGACGAGCCGGAGCCGAGGGCGTGCCCGCACTGCGGCTCCGCCCTCGATCCGCTCGGCGCGGCGCTGGCGGGCAGGGTCGCCTGGGTCTCCGCCGCCCCCTGCCCGTGCGAGGGCGCGGCTCGCGAGCGGGAGGCCGAGGCGCGAAGGCGCGCGGCCCTCGCCGCCAAGGAGGAGGCCGCCCGCCGGGAGAAGGCGCTCTCGCGCGCGGGCATCCCCAGGCGCTACTGGGCCGCCGAGGCCGACCGCCCCGAGTTCGCCGAGTACATCGCCTCATTCGCGGGCAACGGGGGCGCCGGGCTCTACATACACGGGGGCGTCGGCGCCGGCAAGACGCACGCCGCCTCCGCCATGGCCAGGCTGTTCGCCGAGGCCGGCTACGACGTCGCCTTCACGACGGCCAAGGGCATGCTCGAGCGCGTGAAGGCCACGTTCGACGAGGGCGGCACCGAGGCCGCCGTCGCGCGGTACGCCAAGTGCGACGTCCTCGTGCTCGACGACCTCGGCAAGGAGGACGCGACGGAATGGTCCGTCGGCACCGTGTTCAGCGTGCTCGACGCGCGCTACGAGGACATGCGCCCGACCATCGTCACGTCGAACTACGCGCCGGGCGCGCTGGCGGACAGGCTCGCGAGGCGCGGCGAGCGCGTAACGGCAGAGGCGATCGCGAGCAGGATCTCCCAGACCTGCAGGCCCGTCTACCTGGGCGGAAGGGACAGGCGCCGGCTCGGCTAGCCTGTGCGCTTCCCGTGGAGGCGCGGACGGCTCGACCCAGCTCGACCCATCGCGGGCGACCCCGGTCGCCGCCGCAATCGAAATCGCTATACACGTCTTGGGCGGCGCCGACGCGCCAGCACGCACGCCTGCTCCGACTCGCACCGTGCCCCCATCGCGAGGACGCCGCCCGCCAAGCAACAAACGAAAGGCGGAGGGCCCATGGACGGCTTCGAGAGGATAACCGGCCGCGAGCACGACGGGCTCGTGGAGAAGTGCCAGGAGAACGGCTGGCTCAAGGTCGGCGGCTTCGACTGGCAGGACGACCCGTTCCTCGAGGAGTACCCCTACGAGTTCTCCCGCACGGACAGCGTCGACAGGCTCCGCGAGGCGCTCGGCTCGGGCAACTGGGCCATACGCCAGGGGTTCTGCTACCGCGACCTCGCGTTCATCCAGCAGGTGAACGGCGGCGACGAGTGGTGGACGCTCAAGCGCGACGGCGACGCGTGGACCGGCTTCGAGAGCTGGAGCTTCGGCGCCATCGCCCAGGAGCCCGAGCGGTTCGAGCGCGCCATGCGCGACATGTGCGAGGCGACGCCGGAGCAGTGCCGCAGCGGCGAGTGGGCCCATCTGCACGAGAAGGCTCCCGAGCCGCTGGCGCAGCGCGCCGCGTCCGCCCGCGAGGCGAGCCGCGCGCACGCCGGGCAGGAAGCCCGCGCCCCAATGGCGCGCGAGAGGGCCGTCGGGGCCGAATAGGGACGACCGGGGCGCGAAGGCGCCCCTTTTCATCTCGACTGGAAGGGAGGCGCGGGATGGCGAGCGACTACGGGGACGAAGCGGGTGGCAAGCTGCTCGACTGGATGCTGAGGATCGGCCAGGAGGCCGGCGCCGAGGCAATGGCGCGCAGCGCGAGGGAGCTCTCCGAGCGCCTCGCGGGAATCCGCGGGACCATCGCCGGCGGGCGCGCCGAGGCCATCGCGGCCGACGGCGCGCCGACCTACGCGAAGCTCAGCCTCGAGGAGCTCTCGGGGCTTCCCGAGTACGCGACGATCAAGGAGGTCGTCTCCGACAAGCTGCGCGCCGCGTCGGTCGAGCACCACATCATCCCCGGCGGGGGCCGCGACTGGCTGCTCTTCAAGGTGGAGGACGCCCCCGAGGTCGACGAGGCCTTCCGACAGCTCGAGCAAGAGACGGGAAAGGCCGCCGAGCGCGCAAGGGAGCGGCTCTCCGAGATAGCCGAGAGGCGCCAGGCGCCCGAGCGGCTGGCCGAGCGCGCCGAGCGGGCGCGCGAGGCGTCGAGGGCCCACAGCCAGGGCCCCGGCCGGGACCGCGGCCCGCGCCAGATCGAGGGGCCCGAGAGATGAGGTGGCAGGCGGCGGCCGCGCTGGCCGCGGCGGCGTTCGCCGCGGGGGACTTCGCGGCCGCGGCAATCGCGGCGTCGGGCGCGAACCCGATCCTCGACCCGGAGGCCGCCATGGCGGCGATACCCGCGGCGCTTCGCGCGGGGCGCGTCTTCTCCGCGGAGGCGCTTCCCCTGTGCGCCGGGACCGCCTGCGCGTGCGGCGCGCTCATCGCCTGGGCCCGCTCACTGGGGACCAAGGGGGCCCGGCGCGACGGCGAGGAGCACGGTAGCTCCAGGTGGGCCACGCGCAAGGACATCGCGCCCTTCGGCGACCCCAAGGACCCCGACAACAACATCATCCTCACCGACAACGCGCGCATCCGCCTCGTGAGCCGCAGGTTCGACCTCTCCACCGACACCAACGACAACGTGCTCGTGGTTGGAGGACCCGGCACCGGCAAGACGCGCTACTACGTCAAGCCGAACCTCCTGCAGGCCAACGCCAGCTTCTTCGTGACCGACCCGAAGGGCACGCTCATCCGCGAGATGGGCGGCGCGCTGGCGGAGCTCGGCTACGAGATCCGCGCGTTCGACACCATCGACTTCACGCGCTCCATGCGCTTCAACCCCATAGCCTACATACGCGACGAGGCGGGCGTCATCCGCTTCGCCCGCGGCATCGTCGCCAACACCGAGGGCGAGGCCGACCACAAGGGCGACCCCTACTGGGAGAAGGCCGAGCGCCTGGTCTACACCGCGCTCACGGCCTACCTCGTCATGCACTGCGAACCCGCCGACCGAAACCTCGACGGGCTGCTCACGCTGCTCTCGCTCGCCGACGCCCGCGACGACCCGGGCTACATGAGCCCGCTCGACATGGTGTTCCGCGAGCTGGAGACCGGCGAGCGCTACGTCAGGCGCGGCGGCGCCTCGGCGGAGGGCGGATCGCTGCGCGGCTTCGCCGAGGAGGACGGCGCGTGGGAGTGGGTCAAGGTCCGCGAGCCCGCGCCCCCCGACGACTTCGCGCTCGCGAGCTACCGCGAGTTCCGCGTGGCCGCCGGCGACACCATGAAGTCGATGCTCTCGAGCTGCAACGTCCGCCTGAAGCCGCTGTCCATCCGCGCCGTCCGCGACCTCACCTCCAAAGACGAGCTCGACCTCGCCCACATGGGCGACGAGGGCGCCAAGGTCGCGCTCTTCGCGTCTATGAGCGACACCGACTCGACCTTCGACTTCCTGTTCGCCCTGCTCATGGACACAGCCGTGAGCGCGCTTTGCGCCGAGGCGCTCGAGGCGCACGGCGGCTCGCTGCCCACGACGGTGCACTTCGTCTTCGACGAGTTCGCCAACATCGGGCGAATACCCGACTTCGAGCGGACCATCGCCGTCACCCGCAGCCGGAACATCGCCGTCTCGATGATCGCCCAGTCGCTCTCGCAGCTGAAAGAGACCTACGGCGACAACAACGCCGAGACCATCGTGAACGCCTGCGACACGCTGCTCTACCTGGGCGGCAAGGCGAACGAGACCAACGAGGAGATCAGCAAGATGGCCGGCAAGCAGACGGTGGCGAGCGAGACGCAGAGCGACTCGCGGGGCGCCGGCTGGACCCGGACCGTGAACCGCGGCATCTCCGAGCGCGACCTCATACAGCCCGCCGAGGTGGCGCGCATGCCGCGCGAGGACGCGCTCGTGCTCGTGAACGGGTGCATGCCGCTCATGGACCGGAAGTACCGGCTCGAGCGCCACCCGCGCTCGCGCCTGCTCGAGGAGGCCGCGCGCCGCGGCCCGTTCGACTTCACAGAGTACCGCAGGCAGAAGGAAGGCAACTCGTGACGGGGCCGCGGCGGGCGCGGGCCTCCCCCGCCGCGGGGGAGGAACGGCAAGGAACATCGTCAACCGAAAGCAAAGGAGAGCAGCATGCTCGCAAACGTCATCAAGCTCGTGTCGGGCTGCGTGACCTTCCTCGGCGGCTTCCTGGTCGTGTGGGGAGCGGTCTCGCTCGGCCTGGCCATCAGGGAGCAGCAGGGCGGCCCGCAGATCGCGACCGCCATATCCACCATCGCCGGCGGCGCGATCATCATCGCCGCGTCGGTCTACTTCGGGCAGCTGGACACGTCCTGGCTGCCGGCATAGGGGGCGTCTCGAATGGCGCTCAGGATACCGGTGCAGAAGGACATCGGCGAGTACGAGGAGAAGATCGTCGGGAAGATGAGCCTGCGCACGCTCGCATGCGTGTCGCTCGGCTTCGGCAGCGCGGTCGGGGCGGCGGCCTTCGTCCACCTGGGCCTGCGCGCAGACGTCGCGGACGCGGCCTTCCCGATCATGCTCTGCAGCATGCCGTTCTGGCTCGCCGGGTTCTGGCGGCCCTTCGGCATGCGCGCCGAGGAGCTGCTGCCGCTTTTGGCGGCCCACGAGCTCTCCCCGCAGCTGCTCGCGTACGAGCCCTGCCTCGCCGGGAGCCTCCCCGAGGGCTCGCCGCGCCCGGGCCGCCCGGGACGTCGCGCGAGGCGCAGGGCAAGGAAGAAAGGAGCCGAGCTCTATGAGCCGAGCAAGAAGCAACAAGGAGAATAGGCCGAAGCGCCCGAGCACCCTCGGGCTGCTCCTCGGCGGCACGGGCGGGCGCAAGGACGCCTCGAAGGGCGCGGAGGCCGAGCGGCAGAGGCGCCGCCGGGAGCGCGACCGCTCGCGCGAGATGGCTGCCTACGTCGGCTACGACGCCATGTACAAGGACGGCATCGCCCAGGTGATGCCCGGGGTGTTCAGCCAGACGGTCGAGTTCTCCGACATCAGCTACCAGTCCGCGCGCAAGGAGGCGCGCGAGACGGCCTTCACCGTGATGAGCTCGCTGTTCAACTACTTCCCGGCGGACTCCCACGTGCAGCTCCAGGTCGTGAACGCGCCCATCCCAGCCGACGAGGTCGGCCGCAAGGTCTTCTTCGAGCCCGGGGAACGCGCCACCGCCGGGCTCGCCGAAGAGTACAACCGGATCCTCAACGACAAGATGCGCGAGGGCGTCTCGAACCTCGTGCGCCACCGCTACCTGACCTACGCCGTGGGCGCCGACGACGTCGACGCCGCGGTGCCCAAGCTCGCGCGCATCCGGGGCGACGTGGAACAGACGCTCGCGCGCATACGCTGCTCGTCGCGCGCCCTCGACGGCGCCGAGAGGCTCGAGCTCCTTCAGGGGCAGCTGCGCCCGGGGTCGCGCTTCGAGTTCTCCTGGGACAAATTGTCCCCGACGTCGGGCGCGCGCACGAAGGACTTCGTCATGCCCTCCACGCTCGACTTCAAGCCCGAAGGCAGGTCCGACTGCTTTTGCAGCGACGGGCGCTACGGCGCGGTGCTCGCCGTGCGCAGCTTCGGGTCGGTCATCGAGGAGACCTACCTCGCCTCCATCATCGACCTGCCGCTGCCGCTCAACGTGACGCTGCACGTGCAGCCCATCGCGCAGAGCGAGGCGCTCGCGCTCGTGAAGCGCCAGATCGACTGGATGGACAAGGAGATCATCGACGAGCAGATGAGCGCCGTGAAGAAGGGCTACGACTACCAGATCCTGCCGCCCGAGCTGCGCTTCTCGAAGGAGGAGGCCGAGGAGCTGCTCGACTTCCTGCGCAACAAGTCCGAGCGCCTGTTCGTCTACACGGGCCTCGTCTACACCTGGGCCGACAGCCTCGAGGAGCTCGACCGCCGCGTCCAGCAGGTGACGAGCGTCGCGCAGGGCTGCACGATCGGCCTCGAGCCGCTCCACTTCCGGCAGCGCCAGGCTCTCAACTCGGTGCTCCCGCTCGGGGACAACCACGTCACCGTGAGCCGCTACCTCACCACGGGGCAGGTGGCCATGCAGATGCCCTTCGCCAGCCAGAGCCTCGACGAGGCGGGCGGAGGCTACTACGGGCAGTCAAAGGAGAGCGGGAACCTGGTGCTGTGCGACCGCAAGCGCCTGGCGAGCCCCATGGGCTTCGTGTGCGGCAAGCCCGGCTCGGGCAAGAGCTTCTCGGTGAAGCGCGAGATAACCAACACCGTTCTCGCGCACCCCGAGGACGAGGTGGTGATCTTCGACCCGGCCGGCGAGTACGGCAACCTCGTCGGCGCGCTCGGCGGCGCGAACGTCGAGCTCGCCCCGGGATGCTCGGCGGTGCTCAACCCCCTCGACACCGCCGACGTCGCGGACCGCGCCGACGCCGCCAAGCTCGCGTACAAGACCGACGCGGTGCTCGCGCTCTCGAGCGCGCTCATGGCCGAGGGGCGCGAGGGCCTGCCGGAGCGCGACCGCTCGATCATCGCCCGCTGCGTCGGCGAGGCGTACCGGGAGTGCGCGAGGGACGGCCGCCTGCCCACGCTCGGCGACTTCCACGCGGCGCTGCTCGCTCAGCCCGAGCCCGAGGCTGCCGACATCGCGCTGCGCTACGAGCGCTACGTGAAGGGCGCGTTCTCCTTCTTCAACGGCCAGAGCAACGTGGCGCTCGACAACCGCATCACCAACATCGACATGCACGGGCTCGGCCAGAACATGCGCGTGTTCGGCATGATCACGGCGCTCGAGATGGTGCGCAACCGCGTGATGGTCACGCCGCCGCGCCCCAACTACACATGGCTCTACATCGACGAGGTGCAGAGCCTCTTCGCGCACCCGACGGTGGTCGAGTACTTCGCCCGCCTGTGGCGCGAGGGGCGCAAGTTCGGCCTCATCTGCACCGGCATCAGCCAGAACACGAGCCACATGCTGGCCAACGCCGAGGCCCGCGACATGGTGCTCAACTCCGAGTTCTTCCTGCTGCACAAGCAGTCCACCGCCGACCTCGACGCGTGGGCGGAGATGCTCCAGCTCTCCGCCACGGAGCGCGGCTACATCGGCGACGCCGTCAAGCCCGGCGAGGGCCTGCTCATCAGCGCCGGGATCCGCGTGCCCATCACCGACGACTTCCCGAAAGGCCCGCTCTACGACCTGTGGAACACCAAGCCCGCAGAGGTCGCCGAGCGCGAGATGCGCCGGGCGGCGCGAGAGGCGGAGGAATAGGAATGGCCGGCCCGAGCGAGGGCGGCGGGATGCTCGAGGTGGTCGGGGCGCAGCGCCGCGACGTGCTCACCTCGGGCGACGTCACGGAGACCGAGCGCGACGCCCTGGGAAACGTCTCGGAGGGAGCCGGCCCGCTCGACGAGGCGGGAGGCCCCGCCGCAACGGCGAAGGAGCGCCCCTCCAAGCCCGATGCTCCGGAAGGCGGGCTCGGGGACAAATTGTCCCAACCCGCCGGCGACCGGCGCGCGGCGGCCGCGATGCGCTCGCGCGTCGAGGCGGCGAAGCTGGCGATCGCCCGGGAGGCCGTCTCCCAATTCGACGACTCGGAGGAGCTCGAGGGCGCCTCGGGCATGTACGACGCGGGGCGCGCGTCCAAGAAGGCCGCGGGAAGGCTGCGGCAGAGGAAGGCGAAGAAAGCAGCCCAAGGCAGCCGCAAGGCGGCGACCGCCCTCGGCGCCCCCAAGGGAGGCGCGCGCGGCCCCGAGGCAGCCGGCGCGACCGCCCCGGTCAGGCACCAGGCGGCCCAGGCGGCCGCGCAGGCGTCGGGCGAGGCGGCCCGCGCCGCGGGGTCGAAGGGCGCCGCCTCCGCGATCGCGGGCGCGGCCTCGGGCGCAGCGCCCGCCCTGCTCGGGGCGGTGGCCGGCATCGTGGCCTTCGTCGCCTGCGCGCTCGCCGTCGCGCAGCTGCTGAGCGCGCTGTTCGGCTTCTGGGACGACGCGGCCTCCAAGCAGGGTCTCGAGGGGCTGCCGCCCTACATCACCTACGAGATGGTCGAGGCGGCGCTCGAGTGCCAGGAGGAGTACGGGCACCCGGCGGGCTGCACCATCGCGCAGATCATCCAGGAGTCCGGCCAGGGCGACCGCATGAGCCGGCTCGCAGAGCGCGACCACAACCTCTTCGGCATGAAGTGGTGGTCGGGCTACGCGGGCTGCCCGGAGGTCGCAGGCAAGGCGAACTGGGCCACCAGCGAGGAGTACGTGCCCGGCGAGCACACCCAGATCACGGCGAGCTTCATCCGCTTCACCGGCGACGCCGAGTGCATCCGCTTCCGCAGCAGGATCTTCCTGCAGGCGGAGCGCTACTCGGGCAACGCCCTCATCCGCGAGGCGATCGAGGGGCACGACTCGGACAGGATGGCCGAGGGGCTCAAGGACGCCGGCTGGGCGACCGACTCGTCCTACGTCGAGTCCCTGAAGTCGATCATGGCGCAATGGGGCCTCTACCGGCTCGACTCCATGACGGTCGAGGACCTGAAGGACCCGTCCGCGAGCGGGAACGCGATCGTCGAGGCGGCGTACAGCCAGCTCGGCGTGCCCTACGTGTGGGGAGGCTCGACCCCCGGCAAGGCGCTCGACTGCAGCGGGCTCACGCAGTACTGCTACGCGCAGGCGGGCATCCGCATAAGCCACTACACGGGTTCCCAGTACGAGGAGCTCAGGCGCATACCGCTCTCGGAGGCGAAGCCCGGCGACATCCTCTACCGCTCGGGCCACGTGGCCATCTACATCGGCGACGACAGGTACATACACGAGCCGCGAACGGGCGACGTGTGCCGCATAGCGAGCGGCATCGGCAGCTTCAGCTGCGCGCTCACCGCGAGATAGGAGAAACCAATGCAGGGAAAGTCAAGGGTCATGGCCGCCGTCGCGGCAGGCGCGCTCGTCGTGGCGCTCGGCGCGGGCGTGGCGCGCTGCGCCATCGCCCCGCAGGAAAGCCCCCAGGAGCAGGCGCCGTCCGCGATGGCCGGCGCCCCTGAAGGCACTGGCTCGGAGACTGGAAAGGCGACATCGGGCGCCGAGGCGCTCTGGAACACCACATGGACGGGCGCCGACGACCCGACGGCCACGCTGCGGATCGTCGAGGGCGCCATGGTGGAGAGCGCGGGCGGCACCGAGCGCGCCTGGTTCTTCTCGGCCGAGGAGCCCTCCGAGGCCGGCGGCGTGCTCAGCGTGCCCATCGAGGTCAAGGGAACCGGCGACAAGGCGGGAGGCCTGTCGCTCATCCAGGTCTCGGGCGACGGGGACAACCGCACCCTGGCATGCGACCTCCTGACGCAGGCCTACGTGCCCCAGAAGGCGCAAGACGGAGCGTTCTCCGTGACCGGCACCGACGACCGCCTCTCCGAGGCGCTTGGCGCGGATGCCGCCGCCATCGAGGAGGCCGTCGCCGGGAAGGCGGCGGAGGTGTCCCCGCAGGCGACGGGAGCCACCTGGGACAAGGAGGTGTGGCTCGACTACGCCGGGAACGTCGCGTCGACGACCTTCACGCTCGACGACCCCGCCTCGACGGTGGTCACCGTGGTCTCGCGCGGCGGCTCGCTGGAGGCGATGTAGCCGTGCGGGCGCTTGAATCGCGACGCCGAAGGGCCTTCGCCGTCTCCGCCGCGACGGCGTTCGCCCTCTGCGCGCTCCTGCTCGTCCCCGTGCAGCCGGCATACGCCGACATAGCCGGGGACGTCAACGATTGGCTGTGCGGCCTTCTGCGCGACTGCTGCAACTGGATGTTCAAGGCGCAAACGGGCGTGCTCGGGTCGATCGGCGCGAACGGGATCCTCTCGGCCGACTTCGCGCACATGCTCACGAGCTCGAGCGACCTGACCATGCACGACGTCGCCCGGGGCGTATGGCAGGTTGCCATCCTGCCGATCGGGTGCGGGGTGCTCGGCCTGGTCTTCACCCTGAAGCTCATCGAGATCTCCCAGCGCATGGACGGCAGCCAGAGCCTTCCCGGCGTCAAGGAGGTCGTTTTCCTCCTCGTGTTCTTCGCCGTGTTCCTGTTCCTCATACAGAACAGCTTCGACCTGATGGCGTCGATCTACGAGGTCTGCGGGCTCGCCATCGACCGAGTCGAGGCGCTCTTCGGCGCCGGAGGCGCGCTCGACCTGCCCGAGGTGTCCGTCGTCACCACCGACGACGACATCCCGTCGCTCATCGCCATGCTCGTCGTGAGCCTCATCAGCTGGGTCGTGGTGCTGGCGGCCTACGTCGTCGCCCTCGTGGTCTGCTGGGCCCGCGCGCTCCAGCTCTACATCATGGCCGCGTTCGCCCCGATCCCGCTGGCGTTCCTCGGCATGGACGCCACGCGCCAGATAGGCCTCGGCTACCTGAAGAGCTTCGGGGCGGTCTGCATCGCCGGCGTCATCATCCTCGTGCTGCTCATATCGTTCCCGCTCGTGCTCGGCGGGCTCACCGGGGCGAACCCCGGGACGGGCACCCCCGCGGACGCGATAGCCAACGGGCTCACCTACGCGCTGCAGTACCTGGCCATGTGCGTGCTGCTCATCCTGGCCCTCGTGAAAAGCGGCTCCTGGGCACGCGACATCGTGAGCGGCTTCTAGCGGAAAAGAGAGGAAGGGGGCGGTCGCCATGAGATAGGGGCACCGCGCCAGGGCACGCGTCCCGGCGGATGAAGACAAGGACCGATTGAAAACGAAAAGGAGGAAAGACATGGAAGAGAGGAAGAACGTGTACCTCTCGCTGCACAAGAGCTTCGTGCGCGAGGGCATCGAGTACACCGACCGCGCGACCGGCGAAGCCAGGACCTTCAACTCGGCGACCCTTCCCAAGGGCACCGTCGTCGACGGCGTGGACGTGGGAGGCTACGAGTTCAGCCCCATGTTCGTGAACGAGAGCCGCTTCAAGGGGGCCGACTTCCGGGACATACCGCTGCTCGCGAACCGCGAGGTGTGGCTGAGGAAGACGGTGATGGGCCCGGACGGCCAGCCCGAGCTCGACGAGGGCGGCCGCGCGGTCAAGGACACCGTGAAGGTCATGCCGGCGCAGCTCAAGGAGGCCGTTGACGCAGGTCGCTCGCGCTACCTCGCGGAGCGCGCCGAGCACGCCCGCCAGGCGAGCCGCGCCACCGAGCACGAGGCGCCCCGCGCCCAGCGAAGCGTCGAGAGATAGGGAGGCGGAAAGATGAACGCAGCGAAAGACTGCACCCTGCAGGAAAAGCTCCTCCGATGCGCCATGGCGCTCATCCTGGCGGCGGGGGCGCTGCTCGCCTCCGTGGCGGCCTCGCCCGCCTACGCCGCGCCGAGCACGGTAGACGTGTCCATCGGCGGCAAGATCCCCTACGGCGGCTTCGCCACCACGTGGATGAGCGCCGACGGGAACATCGCCTACTGCGCCGAGCCCTCGTCCCCGACGCCCGCGCCGGGCTCCTACTCGACGAGCCCCGTGCCGAGCGGCGACGTGACAGCGGCCATCTGGTACTCGTTCGGCTCTCCCGGCTTCGACGCGTCGATGTTCCCGGGCAGCTGGTACGACGGCGGCGGCTGGGACGACGCGAAGTACGCCGCGGCGAGCCACGTGCTCATCGCCTACGCCTACTCTGGGTCCGAGTCGGCTGCCACGCACGGCACGAGCGCCGAGTTCGCCTCCTGGGCGAAATCCGAGCTGATCGGCGGGACCTTCGCCAAGATGAAGGCGGGCGCCGGCAAGGTATCCGCCGGGTTCGAGGCGTTCTGCGTCAGGACCGGCGGCGGCTCCCAGACGCTCGTGAGCTTCAGCTGGTCCGCAGGCGGCGTCAAGGTCGCCAAAGAGGACTCCGAGGCGGGCGCCGAGCCCCAGGGCGACGCCTCGCTCGACGGCGCGAGCTTCTCCGTAGTGAACGAGACCGGCCGATACGTGCTGGTCGGCGGCAAGTACTACGCCGACGGCGAGGTCTGCGCCACGATCAAGACCGCTCCCGAGGACGGGTCGCACGTCGCCGCCACCGGCGCCGGCGCGCTTCCCGCGGGCAGCTACCGCATCGTCGAGTCCGGAGCGCCCGAGGGCTACGACGCCAGCGACGCCTCCGTCGCGTTCGCCGTGAAGGCCGGCGAGGTAGCCGACCTCACGGGCGACCCCGTGACCGACGAGGTCTTCCGCGGCGGCGTGCAGGTGACCAAGTCCGACAAGGAGCTGCAGGCGTCCGAGGCGCTCGCGGGCAGCGGCCACGCGGAGGCCCCGGGCGAGCACCCCGGCCTCGACGGAATCGAGTTCACCGTCACGAACCGCTCGGCGCACAAGGTCCTCGTGGACGGCGAGTGGCGCGAGCCGGGCGAAGCCGTGGCCTCGCTGACCACCGCATGGAACGACGAGGCCGGCGCCTACACCGCGCAGACCGCGGCCGACGCCCTTCCGTACGGGACCTACGACGTGCAGGAGACGGCGACGAACGGGAGCTACCTGCTGACCGACGGCGAGCCCCGCACCTTCGAGGTCCGCGCCGCCGGCGAGATCGTGAGCGCCTCCGCGGACGGCGCCGCGCTCGAGTTCCGCGACCAGGTGGTGCGCAACGACCTCGAGCTCTCCAAGAAGAGCGAGTCCGACAACGCCGGCCTCATGGTCCCGTTCGCCATCGAGAACGCGGCCACCGGCGAGACTCACGTGCTGGTGACGGACCGCAACGGCGACGCGTCGACCGCGAGCAGCTGGAACAGGCACTCGAGGGACACCAACGCCAACGACGCCCTGCTCGGCCATGAGGGCCCGATTGCTGCCGCCGACATGGACCCGAAGGCCGGCATCTGGTTCTCGCTCGGAGAGGACGGCTCCTCGGCGCCGGTCGACGACTCGCTGGCGGCCCTGCCGTACGGCGCCTACACCATGACCGAGATGCGCTGCGATGCCAACGAGGGCCTCGAGCTCGTCACGAGGAGTTTCTGGATCGATCGCGACTCGACGGTCGCGAAGGCCGTGTGGATGGGCCTTGACGACCAGGAGGGCCCGCGCATCTCCACCACGGCAAAGGACGGGGCGGACGGCGACAAGGACGTCTCGGCCGACGCCGAGGCCAAGGTCGTCGACGCGGTGGCCTACGAGGGGCTGAAGGCCGGCGAGGAGTACGAGCTCTCGGCCACCCTCGTCGACAAGGCGACCGGCGAGCCCGTGGCCGACGCCTCGGGCATGCCCGTGGAGGCCAAGGCCGAGTTCGCCCCCGCGCTCTCGACGGGCAGCCGGGACGTCGAGATCTCCTTCGACGCGAGCCTGCTCGGCGGCCGCGACCTGGTCGTGTTCGAGAGCCTGCGCAAGGACGGAGCCGAGGTGGCGTCGCACGCGGACCTCTCCGACGAGGGCCAAACAGTCCACGTCGCCGTCGAGGTGGGCACCCAGGCGGCCGACGTCGCCGACGGCGACCGGGTCATCGAGGCCGGCAAGGCCAAGGTCATTGACACGGTGGCCTACAAGGGCCTCGTCCCCGGCGAGACCTACATCGCCGTGGGCACGCTCATGGACAAGGGTACCGGAGAGCCGTTCCTCGACAAGGACGGCAGCGAGGTGACCGCGCGCACGCCCTTCGAGCCCGAGGCGCCCTCCGGCACCGTCGAGGTGACCTTCGAGTTCGACACCGAGGGCCTGGCCGAGGGAGACGAGCTCGTCGTCTTCGAGAAGGTCCTGGACTCCGCCGGCAACGTCGTTGCGACCCACGAGGACATCGACTCCGCCGAGCAGAGCGTCGTCGTGGACAACCCCGACACGCCCGAGATCCCCGAGGAGCCCTACGCCAAGACCGGGGCCGACGCCCCCGACGGCACCGGCTACGCCGTGGCCGCGGGCATCGCTCTGGCAGCTGCGGCGGGTGCGGGCGGAGCGCTTGCGTATCGCAAGCGCAAGACGGCCGGCGCGAGCAAGGACGAGGCGGCCGAAAAGCCGGAAGAGTAGCGGCAGCGCATCGACACCGAACCGGAGGCCCTGGGCGCTCGCCCGGGGCCTCCCCTGCGAACGGGGGAGGACATGAACAAAGGGAAAGCCGCCACGGTCCTCGCCGTCATCGTGGCGTTGCTGGCGCTGGCGGCGCTCGCCGTCTTGCCGCAGCCCGAGAGGAACCCGTACAAGGTCCACGAGGTCCCCGCCGCGGTGGAGGGCGCCGCCGAGGACGAGCAAGAGGAGGGAGGCGGAATCGACTGGGACGCCCTTCCCGCCTCCGTCGTCGCATGGGTGCGCGTGCCGGGCACGACCGTCGACTACCCGATCGTCCAGGGCCGGCAGGAATCGCCCGACTTCTACCTCACGCACGACGCCAGCGGTGAAAGATCCGCATGGGGCGCTCCCTACATCGACGCCGGGTGCGCGCAGGGCGCCGGGAGCCCGCTCGTCATCGTCTACGGGCACCACATGTCCGACGGCACCATGTTCGCGCCGCTCGCGCAGTACTCGTCGCGAGACTTCGCCGAGGGCCACCGCACCTTCCGGGTCTTCACCCGCGAGAAAACAATCGAGCTCGAGGTCTTCGCGGTGGACGTGGTCGACGCGAGCTCGGAGGGCAAGCGGACCGACTTCGCAGACGCGGCGGAGCTCGACGCCTACCTCGGGGACAAATTGTCCCGGTGCGAGGTCGTCCTGGAAGAGCCGGCGGACGTCGAGCAGGCCTGGGCCTTCGTGACCTGCAGCTACCAGACGAGCAACTCGCGCACCGTCGTCTACGCGAAGGAGGTGGAAACATGGGATTCGCGCCCTTCGGAATAGGGCTCCTCATGGGGCTCCTCACTCTTACGGCCTACGCCTGCTGCGCAGCCGGCGACGACGACCGGGACTAGGAATTGCAAATCGAAACTAAAACCGAATATGGCCCTTCGACCCCTTGCCGCTATATCTCGGCAAGGGGTCTTGCATATGGTGAGATATTTTACGCACTTGATGAAAACAAGACACCGCCGAAAGCTGCTCGATGAGCTCCCGGTGTCCGTGAACAGAGGCGCGCAATTGGGAAAGATAAAGCTGCAAGACGTCAAAAGGGCTATCGACATAGGAAAGGACGTTCGGCCTTTCGTTGAACCCGCTGTGAACAAATACGGGCCTACTCTGATCGACTGGACGCAGCAGAGGGGGAAGCAGGCGGTAGATAGCCTGGGAGGAGCCAGGGACTCATTCCTTTCAAAGAGCCAGGCAATCAAAGACAAGAAGGAGCGGCGAAAGTCACTCGAGGCAGCCCGCAAGAAGGCTGTGGCAAAATCGCTTCCGCCGATCTCCGCAAAAGAGTTCTTCGAGAACTTCGAGAACAACGTCTCCAGCGAAGCCGACCTCAACGATGGGTACATGGCAATCGCTGGCTGCTACGCCATCGCCACGATGAAATCGGCACGAGAGAAAGATCCTTCCGCCTACGAGGACGTCTATGTCGGTTGCGGCAAATCCATGGGCTTCAGTATCTACACCCAGCTTTGCGGTTTCGGCAACATCGACGTCTACGCTAACTTCAAGTTCAAAAGACCAATGATGATTCTGCTCTTCCCGTGTGAGGAGAAAGACCTCGAGACCCGCTATGAGGCCCTCGTCAGGGATCTTCAGGCCGAGGGCTCGTACAACAAATGGGACGTCCTGGCGCGTTCCGATGAGGCGAGATAGGCGCTAAGAGCATGAGCGACAAAGAACTTGCGCCAATCAGCGTCGAGGTCGTTCCTGTCGAGGACTTGGAGAACATCAGGCTCGTCGCGAACGCCGATGCGGGCAAAGAGAACAACGTCGGCATCGGAGAGCGGGCGGACGCCATTCTAGGCCTCGCCTCGGACGTCATAGACCTCGTCGAGGAAAACAGCTCTACAAAGTCGAGGTTCCCGAAGGCTACAGCCTTAAGGACCTCGTCGCCTCGAAGAAGGATCCGGAAGCGGTAAGGGCCCTCGTCCGAGACCCGAAAGGTCGCCTGAGCGGCGACGTCTCCCTCAAAGCCGCTGGGGTCAGCCCCGCACAGATCGCCAGCGTCGGCCTTGCCGCAGCGGCGATGGTTGTCGGTCAGGCGTACATGACCGAAATCAGCGACAGCCTCCAGTGCATCGACGCCAAGCTGGAATCGATCGCCTCCATGATCGCCGGCGACCAGAGGGCGAAGGTCAAAAACGCCCTGGACATCGCTAGGACCTACGCAGCCCTTCATGACGATTACCTCCAAAAGCCCGCCGAGGCACGACAGGCGGCAAGAAACGAGATCGAGGGCAGGTACAACGACGTCGGTCAGGTAATCGATTGGATTACCGAGCAACTCGCCGGCATCGAAGACAAGGCCAGGGACGCCGCCGAGCGCGAAAAGGACCTCGAACCGTTGCTTAAAGAGGTCCAATCCTACGAGGCTCAGTTGGGGGTGCGGCGTGGAGTATGGACCACCGGTTTCTCGGCGCGCGCCTCATTTCCCGACAGCGTACACACATTGTTCGCGTTCGGCGCCGCATCCCCTTTTTCCCAGGATCTTTGTTCCGAATTGAGATACAGACGATCAGAGGCTATCCTGCTCATCAGGATGCTTGCATACTTTGATGGTGCGAGTTGCGGACACGCAAGAGCTACGCGTTTGGTTCGTTTTCAGCGGTGTTGGAAGTATCGGCTCGATGAAAAGCCAAGTTGACATTTTCGTGGACCGAGGCTTAGAAATGGCTTTTCTCGCTTGCGCAGACATGGTGCATAAAAGCGTTTTGCTTGGGAATTCTAACGAAATAAATAACCACATAACGTAAATGCAGCCATAGATACAAAAGGAATCGAATGGCCAGAGAGGATTGCCCTTTCCGATGGTCGATTCTTGACAGGCAAACTCAAGCCTCGTTAATATTACATGGTTTGCCAGACCGAATTAACAAAGGAGGGGTGTCGTGGTTGGTCTTTTCCGCACGTGGATGAGCGCCTAAAAAGCGGCGCTGTTATGGCGTCGCGCTGTTTTGCACGCCATTCCACGATTGGACATAACCATGATGTTTGAAACCTCTCGGCGCAGGTCTGTTTCGCTGTGCCATTCATGGCAATTCAAGCTTTGTTTCGTATGGGGCGGGGAGCTCGTGTCGACATTGACGAGCTCGATTCTCCAAATGGGTCTCATTTGGCATATCGCCCTCACGACAGGATCATCTTCCCTCCTCTCCCTGGCATCGCTGGCAGGCTTTCTGCCGATTGCTTTGTTCGGAGTCCTTGCGGGCGCCGTTGTCGACAGACTGCCTTTGAAACGTGTCCTCATCGGCGCCGACCTCTTCGTTGCCGCGGTGGGCGCCGCCTTGGCGATTGCCTCGTTGGCCGGCAGCTTACCTGCGTGGCTAATTCTCATCGCCCTGTTTCTCCGCGCAGCTGGCACTTCGTTCTACACGCCGGCCTCCCAATCCCTCACGCCCCATCTCGCCCCGCCAGAGCATCTCGTTCGCCTATCGGGGGTGACTCAGGCGATTCAGTCCGGCGGATACATTCTTGGCGCCGCGCTCGCGGCAGTGATTTATCCCGTGGCGGGCATTACCGCCATGATTGCCCTCGACGTGCTGGGGGCGCTTTTCGCTTCTCTAGCCGTCCTCGCCGCTCAGATAGACGCAGGAGGACTCGACGAAGCCGACCGCAGCTCGTCCTTTTCCAATAAGGTTCGAGAGCTCTTCTCTGAGATTTCGGACGGCTACAAGCTGATCAGGGGATACAGGGGGCTGTTCGCCCTTCTTTGGTGCGGGTTCGTCTTCGCTTTCGCGTTCTCTCCGCTCGCGGCATTGTTCCCAATAATGACCTTGGGACATTTTGGCGGTAGCACGGGGGATGCCGCTTTGGCGGAGGTCCTTTTCTCCGCAGGCATGCTGGCTGGGTCCGGCATCTTGGCGGCCACGGGAGGGTTCCGCAATAGGTCGCTCACCATGGTCGCCGCGATCGCCGGCTTCGGCGTCGTCGCAATCGCATCCGGATCGCTCGGCCCGTCGCTGTTCGCCGCTTTCCTGCCGGCGAGCTTTCTTATGGGCGCATGCTCCCCGCTGTACGCGGGAACCCAGACTGCCCTTATGCAGGAGCAGATACCTCCTGAGTACCTAGGCCGCGTTTTCGGCCTCTACGGAACCATTATGGCGTGGGCCATGCCCATGGGCCTCGCAGCCCCCTCCGTTTTTGCGGACCTGCTCGGAGCTCCGTTATGGTTCGTCGGCTCTGGAGCGACCATGGTACTGCTTGCGATGGCTATGCTGCTTGCTCCGAGCGTCCGAAACGTGGGGAAAAGAGATACCGGGCGGATTCAATAGCCCAAGCATTCGAAAAAAGAGGCGGCAGCCATCGGTTCGCGCGTCAGCCTTCAAGCCCTTGCGACGACGAGGTATTGCGCCGACATCCCACATCGCGCTCCTTATTCGCCGCCAACTATCATTTTCGGATTTGCCGGCTTGCGCAAGGCCAAAACGCTCACGCCGGCAATCGGGCAAAGGCGAAAAATCGACGTGAACGATTCTTTATTGGCATGGCTGCGCTTCCAGAAAACGACAATACACAAAAGGTGGTTCAACTTATGGAACTCATAGTCAAAGCTAAAGACATCTTTTTGGAATATGCCGGCCGCGATATTCTGGACATCGAAGAATTGGAAATCTACCCCTACGATCGCATCGGCTTGGTAGGAGACAACGGTGCAGGCAAAACCAGCCTGCTAAAAATCCTGAGCGGCAATCTAACCATTGCGGACGCCGACGTCAGGCGCTTCGGCAGCATTGCCCTCATCGGCCAGCTCGACGAACTCGACCTTGATGCGGCTCAGGACAACGGCGAGATGCTCTCCCGTCTCAACGTCGCCGAAGTGGCGCAGGAGACGATGAGCGGCGGGGAGGAAACACGCGCCAAGATTGCCTCTGCGCTCTCCCAGCATGCAAGCGCGATCTTCGCCGACGAACCTACGAGCCACCTCGACCAAGACGGCATCCGCCTTCTCGTCGGACAACTCAAGGCATTTGATGGGGCCCTGCTCATCGTGAGCCATGACCGTCATTTTCTCGACCAGGTGGTAGACAAGATCTGGGAGCTCAAAGACGGCGGTATTTCCGAATTCTGGGGTGACTACTCCGACTATCTGCGACAGAAAGAAGAAGAGCGCAAAGCTCAGGCGACTCGATACGAAGAGGCGATGCGCGAGCGCGATCGCCTCGAAGCCGCCATCGAAAAACAGCGGAAAAAAGCACGGCAGGTCGACGCCAAGCGGAAGGGTGCGAAAAAAAGCAACGAGTATGCAGGTCGCTTGGGGCATCAGAAAACAACCGGCACCAAGCAGAAGAAAATGCATCAGGCAGCTAAGAACATGGAGAAGCGCCTCGAAGCGCTCGAAGGGATCGAGGCCCCAGATAGCATTCGCGCCGTGCGCTTCCGCCAGAGCAAGGCCCTGGAACTGCACAGCAAATTTCCCATCTCGGCAGATGATTTCAGCTTGAGCTTCGGCAACTGCGTGCTCTATGACCACGCGAAATTCGAGATACCGCTCGGTGCCAAAGTGGCCATCACCGGTGGCAACGGCACAGGAAAGACCAGCCTGCTGAAGGCAATCGTTCGACGCGCCGACGGTATCAACATCTCTCCCAAAGCAGAGATCGGCTACTTCGAACAGACAGGTTACAAGTTCGACGCCCGCCAGTCTGTGATCTCGTTCATGCAGAATGGTTGCGAGTACAGCATGACCGAAATTCGAGGCATCCTCGCCTCTATGGGAATCGGACCGCGCGACCTGACAAAGGACGTTGGCGTTCTCTCGGGAGGCGAAGTCATCAAGCTGCTACTCGCGAAGATGCTGCTGGGCAGATACAACATCTTGCTCATGGACGAGCCTGGAAATTACCTGGACATCAAGAGCGCCGAAGCCCTCGAGCAGATGATGAGCGCCTATGCCGGAACGATAGTGTTCGTCTCCCACGATAAGAGGCTGGTCGAGAACGTCGCAGACATTATTTACGAAATAAAGGACACCAAGCTAGTCAAAATCTTTCAGCGCGAATAACCCTAAATGAGCAGGATATATTCCCAGAATGGAGACAAAAGGCCTCGAGGGGGGTGCCTCCAGGCCCTGTCGGCGCTCGCCATGACGCGCATGTACTACGACGGCAGCATGGACGACCGCAGCGCCCTCATCGAAGAACAGCGGATCCTGGACAAATCTCAGGGCTTTCTGAAAAAGAGGCAGGTCCTCGCAGCGCTCATGGAGATGAAGATCGGGGGCATGAAAGGGACGCCCATCGCGCTTCCTCGCGGAGCCCAGGGAAACGCCCTCAAGAGGCTAATCTCTCAGACCCCCAGAGCCGCTGCAAAAGAGCAACTCCTCGAAGCTAAGGTTGAGATGCGCGCGAGCCTACGCTCCGGAGAGTCGAAGCTGAGGTCCGAGGCCGAAGATCGAAAAGGCAAAATCCAACGCATCGCGGCGGTATCCCGGTCAGCCAGGACGCTGCTCACTGATGGGACCGACTGCTGGCTCATCGACGATCAGACAGATTAGGAAAGACAAAGAGGCGGGCAATTGCCCGCCTCTTACTACATCACCCACTTGAACACGGCGCGGAACAGCCAGACGAAAAAGCCCAGCGTGACCTTAAGTGCTGCCATGAGGAACCTACCAAGCCTCTTCATCGACGTCACCCCAATCTTCCTTGACCTTGCGGGCGCCCTCGTCGGCGCCCTCTTCCTTCTCTTCCGCGAGTAGCCTCGCCAGCTCGTCGGGCACGCCCGGGACCTCCGCCCTCCCCAGAGCGCGCTGCAGGTCCCTTATCTGCGACTTCAGCGGTTTTGAGGGAGGGCCCACGTGCTCGCGGTAGCAGGCGCCGATCGCGGCCGCGTCGCACAGGTATCCCCGCACACGGGCGAACGCCTCGTCGCCGTCGAGCAGGACGCGCCGGGCGCGCCCGAGCTCGGCCTCCGAGGCCAGCATGAAGCGCCAGCCGCGGGACCTGCGCGCGGCCGGTATGCCGTCCGCGGGCGCGTCGGCGCGCCAGTCGTCGCGCACCTGGTGCCAGTTCGCCGTGAGCCAGAGCCCCTTCTCGGGCTCATCCCTCATCTCGAGCTCGAACTCCGTGAGCATGTTCGCGCCGGAGAACGGCGAGCCCTCCGTGAACGAGAGCGTGTCGAACAGCGTCGTCCTGCCGCCCTCGTACTCTATCCTCACCATCATCTCCGGCCCCTTTCCCTGCGATGCTCCTGCTGGGCCCGCTGGCGTTCGACGGCGAGGATGCGCTGTTGCTCGTCCTCGCGGCGCCCGTCGCGCGAGCTTCCTTCGGCAGCACCGCGCCCGCGATCGTCCCCGTAGCGGGTTTTGAGCGGCATGAGCTCGTTCATCGCCATGTAGTCGCGCGCCGCCTCGAGTCGACGGTAGCCCTCGCCGCCCGCCTGGCCGCGACGCTCGAGCGTCGCCATCCTGAGACCGAACTCCTCGATGGACTCGACGTCGAACTTCGCGCAGGTCTCGAGCGCCGAGGAGAGCCTGCTCAGCTCCGAGAGGTCGTTGAGCTCGAGGGCTCGCTCGGCGGCCTCGCGGATGCGCGCGGCGCTCGCGTCCGTGGGACGGTAGGCGCCCCCGCGCTCGAACCGCCGGCGGAGCATCTCCTTGCCGTAGACGAACCCCAGGCGCTCGCCGCTGACCTTCTTGGACGGCTCCTCGGCCAGGCTGAACACCCAGTCGTCCCGCCGCGCCTTGGCCGAGTTGTCGGCGACGTGCACGCCCAGGGCGTCGAGGACGCCGAGGAACTCCGCCTCGTCGCGCGCCGTGGTCTTGGCGAGCGCGACGCGGGCGCGGATGTCGCCGACCCACGAGTAGCCGCCCGAGCGCATGATCTCCTTCTCGGCCCGGCCCAGGTAGACGCTCCTGCGGCTCCTGGGCCCGCCCGCACCTGCCCGCCCGCGCGCCTTCGACGGCGATTCGGGAGCTCGGTCGTTGGAGAGCCCCGACAGCCCGCGCTCGCGCGCCATGTCCTGCAGGTCTCGGTTGAGGTCCTCGGGGTGCTGGGTCTGCATGCGGTAGCCGGTGCGGAGGTTGGCGTTATTCACGACGATGTGCGCGTGCGGTATGCCGCGGGCGTTGTCGTCGTGGTACACGATGGCGATCTCGTGGTCGCCGAAGTGCTTGAGAGCCCACGAGCACGCGAGCTCGCGCAGCGCCGCCAGGTCGATATCGTCGCCGGGGTCCGGCGAGAGCACGAAGTGCTTGAACGTCCGCGCGGGCTTTCCCCTCCAGGGGGCGTCCGTGCCGAAGGCGGCGCGCGTGGCGTCCATCTCGGCGTCCCAGGCGCAGGCCTCCTTGGCCTCGTTTCCCAGTGCGCCGGCATCGCGCTCGTCGTAGCTCAGGTTGAACAGGTCGCGCGCCAGGGCGCGGCCTCCCTTCTCGAGGTAGCGGCGGATGCCACCCGTCGAGCCGTGGCCGCTTATCGGCTTCAGGATCGGCATGGCGAGCCCTCCACGAGCGAGTCGGCACCGATGCGACCGAGCTCCGCCGCCATCTCGCGGGCCGCGCCGTTCACGTCGGCGAGCTCTCGCTCGATCGTCGGGATGCTCTCCGCGACGAGGTCCCGGTCGACGTGCCCGTGGCGGGCGTGGAAGTTGATGAGGTTCATCGCGTGCACTGCCTGGTTGTAGTGGTAGCCCCACTTCGTGAGCTCCCGAGACATCGACCAAAGGGCCCTGCGGTCCACGAGTATGCGGTGCTCGTCTCCAGCGTTGGCCTCCGTCGACAGCGGTATGCGAACGAGGTAGCGCAGGTACTCTGACTTGCTGAGGCCGGCGCGCTCGCACCGCTCGCAGAGCGCGTCGTAGTCGCCTCCCTCCATGCGGAACGTGACGCGGCGCTCCTTGCCTTTGGCGGCGCCGGCTTCCTCTTCCATGGCGGATTCCTTTCCTCGGGCCCGCCGCGCGGCGGGCGCGTCTCTCTAGGGGCGCGGGGGATCCCCCGCAGGCGGTGGCCCGGCCCGGGCGCCGCCTCTGGGACCGGGCCTCGCGAAAGCGGGCTCCCAAACGGCCCGCGGCATGACGGGTCCGAAGCCGCCCGTTCCCCAAGTGCTATGGACGCCCGACGCGATGTCGGACGCCATAGGCTACTTGCTGGATTTCGAACCTGAGGCCCTTCTGCGGCGCTTTCGGGCATCGCTGCCCGCATCCGCGTACGGGGCGGTCATGAGCGCCATCTCGCGCAGCAGCGAGAGGTCGGCCGCGCTCGGGCTCTCGGGCGGGCTCTCCAGGAAGTCGGCGACGAGCCTCGCGGCCTTCGCGATGCGCCCGTCGGGGCCGGCCTGCGTTTCGCTCTCGCTCCTCACGTAGTCGGAGAGCTCCCGCTTGGTGCGCCGCCAGGGCTCCATGGCGGCGTGCATCTCCGCCTGGCGCTCCTTCGGCATGCCCGCGAGCGAGCGCACCGCCTCGGCGCTGAGGTTGCCGCGGTCGGCCTCGGCGGCCCACTCGGGCGAGAGGTCCTCGGCGATGCGGCGGGCCAGCCTCTCCTCGCGCGCGATGGTCTTGCCGGAGACCTTGCGGCCCGTCTGCCGCTCGATGATGGCGGCCTTCACGTCGTCGACGCGCATGCCGGAAAGCGACGGGTCCTCGGAGCGCAGGCGCACGGCGTCGCCCCTGAGCGCCTCGGTCGCTGCGGCGCGCTCGGTCACGGTGAGCGCGCGGGTGAAGTAGTTCGCGGCGTGGAGCAGCGTCACCGCCCGCTCGTCGTCGATGCCCTCTATCACGCGGCAGGGCATCCTCTCGTAGGCGGGGTCGTCCTTGGCGAGCAGCGCGTAGGCGGCCTTGCGGCGGTGCCCGGAGACCATCTGCCACGAGCCGTCGCCGACCTTGCGCACCAGCGGCAGGTCGGTGAGGCCGTCCTCGCGTATGGACTCGGCGAGCTCGGCTATGCCGGCCGGGTCCATGGAGTACGCGGCGTTCGCCGGGTGGTCGGCGATGTCGGCCACCGCTATCTCGGACACCGGGTAGCGCCCGCGGGTGCGCGACGCGCCGTCGAGAAGCCCCGTGATGGTGAAGCCCGCGGCCACCTGGCTAGGCGAGCTCACGGGACACCTCGTCGGCGAGAGCCTCGTAGTCGCGCGCGGGGCGGCTCCCCGGCTCGAAGGCCGCCACCGGCTTCCACTGCCAGCTGCCCTCGCAGACCTTGCTGCTCGCGTGTATGACCGTCTCGAACTGCTCGCCCGGGAAGAACCCGTCGAGCACGGCCGCGCCCGTGGCCTCGGCGTTGGTCATGCGGCCGGGCACGCAGGTGCGCAGTATCTTCCATCTGGGCGTGGGCATGCGCAGGGCGTCTGAAATGGAGCGCGTCGCCTCCACGGTGAGCGCCGTGCCGCGCATCACGGTGGAGTCGAGCTTCACGGGGATGACGACCATGCCGCCCTCCGCTGCGGCGAGGTAGGCGTTGAAGGCAAGCCTGCGCATCACGGGGCTGCAGTCGATGAGGCAGACGTCGTAGGAGCCCGAGGCGTCGTCGAGGGCGAACTTGAGGCGCTGCTCGCGCAGGAGCATCTCGTTCTGGTCGACGAGGTCGATGGTCGAGGCCACCACGTCGAGGCCCTCCCCGGCGGCGTAGGCGATCTCCTCCACGGGCGCGCCGCCGTAGAGCAGCTCGACCGAGGTGCGCCGCTCGGAGGCGGCGCGGTCGTAGAGGCCGAAGAAGTCGGTGGCCGACGCCTGCGGGTCGAGGTCGACGAGCAGGGTCCGAAGGCCCCGGGCGGCGAAGATGGCCGCCAGGTTGACGGCGGTCGTCGTCTTGCCGACGCCTCCCTTGTAGTTGGAAATGGCTATCGTGCGCATGGGTCGCGTCCTCTCTAGCGTGGGGCGCGCCTCGCCGCATCCGGTCCGGCGCGCCCCGAGTCTCGGAGCGTCGGGACAAAACCGTACGAATTTGTCCGACAAGCGGAGTGTACCACGAAAACGTACGTATATGTACGTTTTCGTGGTACAGGGTCGGATTTCGGGGAAGTCCGGCCCCGGGAGCCCGGGGCCGGGCGCGCCGCCTAGGAGAGCGGCTCCATCTCGCCGAAGCAGTTGATGTGGTGGCGAAGGAGCGCTCGGTTCTCCTTGACGACCATCATCGCCACCTCGTCGAAGCGGACCGGGGTGTCTGCGTAGTCGTCGCTGTTCCCCGCGAGCCACGTCGCCGCCAGCGCCTCGCGCAGCCCGCGCGCCCTGTGGGCCTCGGGGAAGCCGTCCGTTCCGATCCGGACCGTGGCGTCGACGAAGACCAGGGTCCCGTCCTCGTCCACCGCCACGAGGTCGATCCCGCCGATGCCCTCGGGCCCCTGCCAGGCCTCGTCGACGATCTCGTAGCCCTTGCGCTCGAGGAAGGCCCTGACCGCGCCCATCGCCTTTTCCTTCATGTCGTTCATGCCTTGCTCCTTAGACTCTGAGGCCCGCCCCTGTGGCGTGCCTTGCGCCGCGTGAGTCGCATGCAGCGCGGGCGTGCCTGCAAGGGAGGAAGCGAAGTCGGGCGTGGTTATAGAAATCTCCCGACGTCAGTTTTTCGCGTTGTTCGCGCGCGCAGCGCATGGGGCGAAGAACCCGAAAAAGTGTCGCGGCCCTTGCGGGCCGCCTGCCGGCGTGCGACCCTGCGCGTCCAAGGAGCGCCGGGGCGAGTTTCGGGTCGGAGGGGCGGAGGCGTGCGGCATGGAACCGGCCATGGGCGCCGAGACCCTCCGGGCATGGGATGCGGCCCGTCGGCGGTTGCCGGGGCGCTCGCGAGGGTTACGTCGGGACGTCGCGTGGAGGACGGAGGCGCGTTTCCGAGTCGCGGCGCCGCTACCCTAATCGGGACGGCCTCTCCCGTGCCGCTTGCGGCCGATGTGCGCACGAGATCGCTGGCGGTGAGGCTTTTCGTTGCGCGGAACGGCTACGGTGCTGCGCGACACGTCCGTTTGCTTATGTGTGATAAAGAAGCAATAGAAGTGCAAAAAATTTTGCCGTTCCTATCCGACACTTGGCCATTGTGTCGGATAGGTCGGGCGGTTATTCGGGCAAGTCAATCTTGCCGACAAAGCTGTAATAAATCTCAATGTCCTGCCTGCGGGTGCCGTTCTCATCATAGCTGCACTCATGCACCACAATTTTCTCGATCATTTCCCGCAAGAGAGTGGGGGTCAGTTCTTCAAAGGCAAGGTGCTTGCGGACAATGCCCATAAATTTCTCGGCGTTGACGGTAGGTATCTTTACATTACCTTCTGAAACATATGGCGCACCTTGTCCAGGCGGCTGTTTGGACGGCGGGGCTGGATGACTGGCTTGCCGACAGCGGCCTGATACCCTTTCAGTTCTGTAAGGCATACGCTCTGCCCGTTGGTGTAAAAGGCCAGATCAGTACGGTATGCCTGTATACAGCGGGCGGGAATCTCGCCAGTAAAGACAACTTCATCCTTTTTTACCTGGACCGTTTCGATGGTGGCACAGTATTTCGGTGCATCATGATAAGCCCTGGAAAGATATTCCCGGGGCGCATAGAGGGTGAAGGAGAGATGAGGTTCCAGCAGTTGCGTCCCTGATTCCTTCAATGCCTGTTCCAATACAATCGGGGCCAATGAGCGGAAGTCCGCCGGCGTGCTGACCGGACTGTAATAAAGCCCGTATTCAAAGCAAATCTTACAGTCCGTTACGTTCCAGCCGAACAAGCCCTGCTCCAGCCCGTAACGGATACCATCCCTGACAGCGTTTTGAAAACTCTGGTTCAAGTATCCCAGCGAAACCCGGCTCTCGTATTGTACACCGGAGCCAAGCGGGAGTGGTGTAACAGACAGTCCGATGGATGCCCAAAACGGGTTGGGCGGCACCTCGATATGGATGGTGTGGCTGGCTGCTTTGAGCGGCCGCTCCATATAAATGACGGTGGGTTCCTTTACCACTGTTTCAAGCTTGTATTTTTCCGACAGCAAAGCGGAAACAACCTCCAACTGCACCCGGCCCAAAAAAGAAAGAATGATCTCATGGGTGATGGAATCCACCTCGCAGCGCAAAAGCGGGTCAGTATCCGCAAGTTGCGTAAGAGCGTCCAGCAGCCGTTCTCTTTGCGCTGCCGTTTTCGGCGCAATCGACGTCCGCAGCATGGGGAGGGGGTCCTCACGCCACCTTTTACGAGGGAGCCGGGTTGGGTCCCCTAATACATCGTTTAACCTCACGCTGTCGCTGGGAAGGATAACAATTTCACCCGGATAAGCGGTGTCTGTCCGAACAATTTCCCCTTTGGATGGAATACGCATCTCTGTGATTTTCAGCTTTTCTCTCCCGGCCAGAGCCACCGTATCCCGCAGGCGCAGCGTTCCGCTGTATAGCCGCAAATAGATGAGCCGCTGGCCACAATCTGTATACTCCACCTTGAAAACGCTGCCGCATAGGGCGTCGCTCCCCTGTTCCCCAATCGGTTGGAACAGCCCTGTCACCGCATCCATCAACGGTTGAATGCCAAGGCCCTTTTTGGCGCTGCCATGATAGACCGGGAACAGGGAGGCGTCTTGAACCCGCCGCTGTTCCTCCTGCGCAAGTTCTTCCCGGCTGATTGGTTCTCCTGCGATATACTTTTCCAATAATTCATCGTTATTTTCGATGACCGCATCCCATGCTTCTATGTCGGTATTTTCCTCCAGGACTATTTCCGGGGACAGCGACACCGTCTGCTTGATGATAATATCGGCGGAGAGCTTATCCCGAACAGACTGATACACGCCCTGCAAATCAACGCCAGCCTGGTCGATCTTATTGATAAAGATAACGGTGGGAATGTCCATTTTCCGCAGGGCATGGAACAGAATACGGGTCTGGGCCTGCACACCATCTTTAGCGGAGATCACCAAGATAGCCCCATCTAAAACAGCCAAAGAGCGGTACACCTCCGCCAAAAAATCCATGTGGCCGGGCGTATCCACAATGTTGACTTTACATCTGTGCCACTGGAAGGAAGTGACTGCCGCTTGAATGGTAATCCCACGCTGCCGCTCCAAAAGCATGGTGTCCGTCCTCGTTGTCCCTTTTTCGACGCTCCCCGGTTCTGAAATGGCTCCGCTGGCATATAGCAGGCTCTCCGTCAAGGTTGTCTTTCCAGCGTCTACATGGGCAAGAATCCCGATATTGATAATGTTCATGTCTATCCTCCATACAAGGCCCAAATGGGCGCAAAAATCCCCAGCGGCTAATACTTTTACCGCTGGGGATCATGACTTCGGACAAACAGAAGTATGACGGCTTACATGAGCCGCTGTCCGTCACGATATTTACTAAAAAGGCAAAAGTATTCTTAAATTGGGTACAAAAACTAAGCCCCTGCAAGGGGCAATCATTTTTGCGCCCATTATCAAATTTTATTTAAGAATACCTTGCCGCATATTTTTTACTCCTTTTCTGGATTAAATCATTGTATCACATCAGTTTTAGGAAAGCAAGTACCTAAAAGAAATTTTTCTTCCCCTTATATGTAACAATCATACCGGCTTCCTAGCGTTCAGAATGTTTTCTGCTGTCTGCTGTGGTGTTTGGTTGGAATTGTCCAACCAAAAGCCGATCCGTGGTGTTGTCTGCATTTTACTAAATACAAATTCAATGTATACAGAAAGATATAAGGAGTGGGAGGGATTCCGCCGTAGTTGGCATTGTAGGAAAATCCAAAAGTTTAGATTTTCCCACAATGCTTATCTTTTGGTCTTTGGTTCGGAATAGTGTAGTGCTGGCGGTCTATCTCTTGTTTTCGGTTGCTTGCTTCCTTACCGTACATGAGCATCTAAGCACGGGTGATATTGTGCTTGATTTTTTCTCAGGCTCAGCATCGACTGCCCATGCCATGTTCCTGCAGGAGCTTGGAAAAGATGATCGCTATCAGTTTATCCTTGTCCAGCTTCCAGAGCCTTGTGACCCGAAACGCGACGCCTACAAGGACGGGTATGAGACTCTCTGCGACATAGGCGAAGGACGCATTCGCCGCGCAGGCGACAAAATCAAAACCGAGCTCGAGGAATCCAACCGTCAACTCAAGCTTGGCGAGGAACCCAAGCAGCTTCCCGACATCGGCTTCCGTGTGTTCGAGCTCGATGAGTCCGGCATTGAGAAGCCCGAGCCCGGTCAGCTCCTCTTCGACGTGGTCAAGCCCGATCGCTCCGATATGGATATCGTCTTCGAGATGATGCTCAAATGGGGCCTCGAGCTCACGCTGCCCGTCGAGAAGTCTGAAGCCGCGGGCTATCCCATCTGGTCCGTCGCTTGCGACGAGCTCGTCTGCTGCATGTCCCGAGGCCTCGCCATCGAGGCGCTCGAGGCCATCGCCGACATGGAGCCCAGGCGCGTTCTCATCCTCGACTCCGTCCTCGACGACACCCTCAAGCTCAACGCCGTGCAGATCTTCAAGCACGCCGGCGAGCGCATGGGCTGTGAGATCGAATTGAGGACGGTCTAGCATGGCGGCGCTCGAGTTCAAGTTCTCATCCGACCAGCAGCACCAGCTGGAGGCCATCGAAGCAACCTGCGACCTGTTCCGCGGACAACAATTTATTGGCAGCGTATTCTCCGCCGATTCCGGCCGCAAAGGCCAGACGGCAATCGGCGAGCTCATGGTCGGCCACGGCAACGAGCTTCGCGTGGCGCCGGGCCAGCTCCTCGACAACCTGCACGCCGTGCAGGAGGAGGGCTGCCTCCCGGCAACCGACGTCCTCACCGATGGGCGCCTGCGAGACTTCACCGTCGAGATGGAGACCGGCACCGGCAAGACCTACGTCTACATCCGCTCCATCTACGAGCTAAACCGCCGCTACGGCATCACCAAGTTCGTTATCGTCGTGCCGAGCGTGGCCATCCGCGAGGGCGTCCTCAAGAGCCTCCAGACCACCCGCAGGCACTTCGAGACGCTCTACGACCGCACGCCGCTCGACTACTTCGTGTACGACTCGAAGGACATGGGGCCGGTGGGTAACTTCGCCACGTCGAGCTCCATCCAGGTCATGGTCATCAACATCGACGCGTTCAACAAGGGCCTCGAGAAGGATGGCACCGCGAAGGAGGGCAACCTCTTCCACCGTCCCAGCGAGAAGCTCACCGGCGGCTTCAGCCCTCGCGAGCTCGTGAGCGCCTGCAAGCCCGTCGTCATCATCGACGAGCCCCAGAGCGTCGACAACACCAAGCAGGCCAAGGCCGCCATCAAGAGCCTGAACCCGCTGTTCGTGCTGCGCTACTCGGCCACGCACAAGCAGGCCTACAACATGATCTACCGCCTCACGCCGGTCGACGCCTTCGAGCGCCACCTGGTGAAGGGCATCTGCGTGGACTCGATCAAGGCCGAGGCGAACCTCAACGGCGCGTACGTGAGGCTCGAGTCCGTCAAGTCCGACCCGTTCTCCGCCAAGGTGTCCATCGACGTGCGCCAGGCCGACGGCACGCAGAAGCGCAAGGCCGTCACGGTGAAGACCGGCAACGACCTCTACCAGAAGAGCGGCGAGAACAGCGACTACGAGAGCGGCTGGGTGGTCAACAACATCGGCGCCGCAGTGGGCGACGAGTTCATAGAGTTCCAGAACGGCGAGGTGCTCGAGCTCGGCGAGGCGCTGGGCGACGTCAACGAGGAGGTCGTCAAGCGCGCGCAGATCCGCCGCACCATCGAGGACCACCTGGCCCGCCAGTTCGAGCTGTGGCCGCGCGGCGTGAAGGTGCTCTCGCTCTTCTTCATCGACCGCGTCGACCGATACCGCGTCTACGAGCCCGAAGTCCACGGCGGCCTGTACGCCCTGATGTTTGAGGAGGAGTACGCAGGTGCCCTGAACTCGAAGGCGCCTCGTCGCATCGCAAAGGCGGCGGGGATCGGCAAGGGCACGTGGCTCGAGTGCTACGAAGCCGTCGGCGCCCCGCTGGTGCGCGACCCCCACGCCGTGCACCAGGGATACTTCGCCAAGGACAAGAAGGGCAAGTTCAAGGACTCCAAGGGAGCCGCCGGCACCGCCGACGACGCCGGGGCCTTCGAGCTCATCATGCAGAAGAAGGAGACGCTCATCTCCTTCCCGGACGGCAAGGACGCGGACAAGGACGTCTCTTTCGTCTTCAGCCACTCCGCGCTCAAGGAGGGCTGGGACAACCCCAACGTGTTCCAGATCTGCACGCTCGTCGAGACAAAGGACAACCTGACCAAGCGCCAGAAGATCGGCCGCGGTCTGCGCCTGTGCGTGAACCAGGATGGCGAGCGCCTGTACGACCCAGAGGCGAACGTGCTCACCGTCATCGCGAACGAGAGCTACGACGACTTCGCCAACGGCCTGCAGAAGGAGCTTGAGGCTGAGGACTTCAAGTTCGGCGTCATCACTCCGGAGAGCTTCACGAAGGTCACGGTCAAGGGCGATGATGGCGTCGAGGAGCGCCTGGGCTACGAGAAGTCCAAGCAGGTCTACGACCACCTCGTCGCGACCGGCATGGTCGACGACAAGGGCGCGGTGACGCCCGAGCTGAAGGCGGCCGCCGAGGAGGGCAAGGTCGAGCTCCCCGCCGAGCTCGAGCCTGCCAAGGAGCAGGTCGAGGCGATCATCATCCACAAGTCCCAGAGGGTCCAGATCCGTGACAAGGCCAAGGAGGTCTCGGTCGAGCTGCAGAAGGACGTCACGCTCGACCCTGCGTTCCAGGCCCTGTGGGACCGCATCCGCCAGCGCACGCGCTTCCAGGTCGAGGTCGACTCCGGCAAGCTCATCGAACATGCCATCGAAGCTGTCGACGGCATGCTCGCCGTGCGCCCGCCCCAGGTGACGAGCGAGCGTGCCTCGCTGGGCATCGACGACGCGGGCGTGAGCGCCGAGGGCACGGGCACCTCCGTGGTGTCCGTTTCGGGAAAGGTGAAATACGACCTTCCCGACCCGATCGCAGAGCTGCAGGACGCCGTCGGGCTCACCCGCGGCACCATCAAGGCGATCCTCGAGGGCTGCAGCCGCCTCGACGAGTTCGAGATCGACCCCGCGACCTTCCTCGCGCAGGTCGGCGACAAGATCAACCGCGTGAAGAACGACCTCATCGCCCAGGGCATCAAGTACGTGCGCCTTCCCGAGGACGAGTGGTACACCATGCGCGACCTCGAGCTTGACGACTACACGGCCTACCTTGGGCAGAACGCGTGGAAGCCGGACATGACGAGCAAGAGCCTGTACAACTACGTGGTCTACGACTCGGCGGGGGTCGAGCGCTCCTTTGCCGAGGCTCTAGACAAGCAGGAGGAGGTTCTCGTGTTCGCGAAATTGCCCTCGGCGTTCAAGATCGACACGCCGCTCGGCAGTTACAACCCCGACTGGGCGTACGTCGAGGAGGCCGACGGCGAGCGCCGCGTGTACTTCGTGACCGAGACCAAGGGCGGCAAGAACGGCGAGCCCGCCCTGCGCGACGCGGAGAAGATCAAGATCGGCTGCGCCAAGAAGCACTTCGAGGCGCTGGACCTCGGAAACGACTTCCATTACAACGTGCGCACGACCTACCAATACGAGGCGGTGAAGGCTTAGGATGTCGAAGCTGCCCGGAAAGATGACGCGAAAGCAGCACTGGGTGCCGCGGTTCTACCTGCGCCATTTCGCGGATTCCTCCGGGCAGCTTCATGCCTACAGCAGACAGAAGGGCTCCTTCTTCCGCACGAATTGCGAGAACCTTTGCAGCATGCGCGATCTTTATGAGGTCGAGCATGCCGATGCGACAGGCGATGCGACAGACAGATTCTATGCGCAGAACCTCATCGAGGTTAAGCTATCTGAGCTCGAGAGCCGCATCGCGCCGCTTTACGATCGCTTTTTGGAACGCCAGAAAGAAGACCAGTGCGAAGACGAAGGGTATTCTGATGGGAAAGCCGCCGTTTGCGAGCTGGCAGCAAATATCATCGTCCGGCACCCTATCAGTATGCGCGTCGACAAGAAATGGTCACGCGAGACTGCCGAAGAGCTGCTCAGAAACGTTCATCTGACACCCTATGAGCTCGGCTTGCTCGATTGGTCGGATTGGCGCGGGGATTCCCAAGCGGTGGTCGAGCTTGCCGCCGCCGCAACCATGCTCTTCTCCAACGATGATATTGTGCCAGTTAACCGTATTCGAAAGGCTTTTTTTGAGAAGAGCTTCTCCATCCTTAGGGCACCCGTCGGCTCAGGGTTCGTTACGACGTCGATGCCTATGTTCATCATCGGGCCCGAGGACGACTCGTACGATTTTCATCTCGCGTATATGCCGTTGAGCAGTGAGTATGCTGCGGTCTTTTCAGATGACCCTCTATTTCCGCCGTTTGCGAGACTCGGTTTTTCGGGCGTCGAGTTCATGAACCGACTTCTTCTGCTTAACTGCGAGCATTGGGATGTCGCCATATCGAGGGGAAGCGGCCCGCTCGAGCACGCGGTACGCGATTGAAGTCAAGCGAACAGTGCCGAATTCATGCACGAGATGTTCACGCGCGACGGCAGGGAGCTATCCCTCGACACAGTGATCTACGACCGCTCGAAGAAGAAGGGGCAGACGATGATCGATACCATCGACCGTGGCTGCCTCGAGGGCGGCTGCCTTGATGACGAGGACCTGCGCATCATCTTCGAGCACCTTCTGGGGAGAAGACGGCAAGGACCGGGAACATTAAAGGGTCAAGCAGCGTATTGATAAAATTGACCCCGCCAGCAATAACCGCAAAGGATAGATAGGGCTTTAAGGATGGATGCAGGAAAAGCAACGATAAGCGGCGTGTTCAACGGATCGCGCCTGCTCGAAATACCTTTTTACCAAAGGGCGTACGTCTGGGGAGAAGAGCAATGGGAGCGTTTCCTCGGCGACATGGAGTTCGTCACGGCCTCGAAGCGGCCCTATTTCCTGGGCTCCATCATCCTGAAGCAGGCCTCCTCCGGCAACACCTGGTCCGAGGTCTCCGAGGTTCGCACCGTCATCGACGGCCAGCAGCGACTCACGACCATGGTCATCTTCTTCAAGGCACTCTGTGCAAAAAACGGCACCAACAATTTGTTTGAGCGAGATTTCGTCCTGGAGACCGGCGATGTCGCCTTGCGGCACGGCAAGTACGACCGGCAGGATTTCGAAAAGGTCGTCAGCGCCACGGGCTGCGAACCCCTCGAGGGCTCCTCGGCCATCGTCCTTGCCTACAACTACTTCCTCAAGAATATCGACCCGGAGAAGGTCGACAGGAACACGATCAAGTCGAACGTCCAGTTCGTCTGCATCGATCTTACCGAGGGCGAGGACGAGCAGCAGATATTCGACACCATCAACTCGCTCGGGGTGCGCCTGACGACGGCGGAGCTCCTTAAGAACTACTTCTTCAACCGCGAGAACGAGCAGGCGTTCAAGGAGTGCTGGGAGGACGTCTTCGAACCCACGGCGGAGAAGAGGGAGTATTGGGAGCAGGAGGTCGTTACCGGGCGCATCAAGCGCACGCTCGTCGACCTGTTCTTCGACGCGTTCCTCCAGATCCTGGTTCAGGACAAGAAGCGCGGCGTCACGACCGAGGACAAGCTCTTCTATTCGCGCACGTCCAACCTCTTCCAGTCCTACAAGGACTTCATCGGCAGGTACTGCAACGGAGACAAGGACGAGATCCTCGACAGCATGAAGGCGTATGCCGAGGTGTTCGAGTCCACGTTCGACCCCGGCTACTGCGACGCGGACATCCCCTCCGCTCCCGGCGTCGAGCGCCTGAACGTGCTGATATTCGGCCTCAAGAACTCGACGCTCATCCCGTACGTGCTCTACGTTCGCAAGAACGCGGAGTCTTCGGGCGAGGAATCCGAGGTCTTCGCCCTGCTTGAGAGCTACATCGTCCGCCGAACGCTGGTTCAGGCGACCACGAAGAACTACAACAGGCTGTTCACCTCGCTGATCCTGAACGAGGTGAAGGACGCGGAGACGCTGAGGAAGGCTCTTGAAGCAAACGAAGAGGCGACGACGTACATGCCCGGCGATGACGAGGTTCGAAGGGCGTTCGAGGAATCGTGTCTGTACAACCTTCAGTCCAAGGGCGTTCTCTATCTGCTGGAAAGCGCCATTCGCCCAGGCATGAGCAGCACGGCCCTGCTCGGGTTCAACCAGTACACCCTCGAACACATGATGCCCAAGAAGTGGCGCAACAAATGGGGAGCCCTCGACGATGAGGCTGCCACGCGAAGGGACAGGAAGCTCCTCACGCTCGGCAACCTCGCCATCATCACGCATTCGCTCAACGCCTCCATCCGCGATGCCGATTGGCCCACCAAGAAGCAGGGAAAGGGATACAAGGACGGTCTTGCCCTCTGCGCCGCCGGCCTTGCGACCATGGCCGGCGCCCTGGAGAAGGAGTCTTGGGACGAGGGCGATATCGCCGATCGCGCCGAATGGCTTGCGGACAAGGCGTTGGAGGTCTGGCGTTAAACCTTACATGCGCCCCATCTCGAAGATGCTTGCGGTGTCGGAGCCCGCATCCATGACGGATGTTGTCGGCTCTTCCAAATGCGAGGTTTGCGGTGGCGCTTCCGTCACTGGTGCCTCAACCCCCTCGCCGAGCGCCAGGAAGAACCTCATCACGAGCTCGATCCTCTGCTGCAGGGACTCGCTCAGCTCGCCGTAGGAGGCCGCCAGCCGTACTTCCTTGGACAACTCCGCCATCGAGTCCTTCAACGCCTTCTGCACGCTTACAGAGGGCCTCACCTCGACCTGGGTATCGGTGAGCTTGGCGATGATGTAGTCCTGCCTGCTCATGCCGCTCCAGGCTGCCATCTCGCATATGAGCTTGTGCTCCTCGGGCGTGCAGCGAAACGCCATCGTCTTGCTGCGCTTGCGGGCGCTGTTCTCGCACGGCATCTTGCTTACCCCCTCGCTCCATCGAGCGCGGCGGCCATCTCGTCCTGCTTCGTGGGGAACAGGTGCGCGTAGCGGTAGGTGATGTCCACCGCCTCGTGGCCCATGCGCTCGGCGATGGCCAGCGCGGAGAAGCCCATCTCGATCAGCAGGCTCACGTGGCTGTGGCGTATGTCGTGTATGCGGATGCGCTTCACGCCAGACGCCTTGCACCCGCGCTCCATCTCGTGGGCCAGGAAGTGCTTGGTCACGGCGAACAGGCGCTCGTCGGGGGCGACGTCGTCGCGCATCTCGATGAAGTCCGCCATCTCGTCGCGAAGGAAGGCGGGCATGACGATCGTGCGCACGGACTTGGGCGTCTTGGGGTCGGTCACGGTGTCCACGCCGTGGAGGCTCTGGTACGACTTGTTGATGCGCAGCCGCGAGCTATCCAGCATGAAGTCGGACGGCGTGAGCGCCAGGAGCTCGCCGCAGCGTATGCCCGTCCAGTACAGCAGCTCGAAGGCGTGGAACGACAGCGGCTTGTCCATGATGGCCTCGCTGAACCTCAGGTACTCGTCCTTGGTCCAGAACTGCATCTCGCCGCCCTTCTTCGAGCCTATCTTGTCGACCCTGCGCACCGGGTTGTCGGTGAGGCCGTAGTAGCGCTCGGCGTGGTTGAAGATGGCGTTCAGTTGGTTGTTCACCGTGCGCAGGTACGTCGGCGCCCAGGGCTTCCCGTCGGCGTCCCGGTGCTCGGTGAGCTCGTTTTGCCACCTGATGAGGTCGATCGGCCTCACGTCGCACATGCGCATGTCTCCGAAGAACGGCACGAGCTTGTCGTTGATGATGTACTCCTTGGTGATCCACGTGTGCTCGCGTACGCGCGGCTTCACCTCGGAGGCGTACACCTCGACGAACTCGGAGAACGTCATGTCCATGGCCCCGCCGTTAAGGCTCTTGAACTGGCTCTCCCACACTGCGGCCTCCACCTCGGAGGAGAAGCCGCGCTTCGTCTTGTGGCGCTTCGAGCCGCGGGCGTCGCGGTAGTAGCACTGCACGTAGAACGTGCCGTTGTTGCCATCCTTGTACACGGGCATGTCAGTCCACCTCCGGGAAGTACAGGGCGTCGAAGACGTCGCTCCGGACGCGTCCGCGGATAACCACGCGCCCGCGCGCCTCCTGCTCGGCGTTTATCTTCCTGATCACCTCGTAGGCGCTGCCTTTCTTGATCCTCAGCAGCTCCGCGACCTCGTCGGCGTCCAGCATGTGCGGCCTCGGCGTCTTCGCCACCTTCTCGTCCATGGCTCCTCCAATCAATGGCGTACGAATACGTACGGTTTACAGATTCAGAGTAAACGTACGTATCTGTACTGTCAATAGAATTGCGTACATTTACGTACGCTGATAAGATGTGCTGATACGTAATTCCAGGAGGAGGGCGCATGTCCGTAGGCAAAAACATAAGGCGGTACCGCAAGTCGCGCGGCATGACGCAGGCTCAACTCGCCGAGGCCGTCGGCCTGACCGAGGGGGCCGTGCGCCACTACGAGAGCGGCGTCCGCGCCGTCAAGCCCGAGCTGCTCGAGTCCATCTCCGCGGCGCTCGGCGTGTCCGTCAACGCCCTCAAGGACTATGGCGTCGAGACCGCGGGCGACCTCATGTCGCTGCTCGTGCGGCTCGAGGACTCGTTCGGCATCGTTCCCTCCGCCGACGGCACGGGCCTCTCCCTGAACCCCAAGGCTCCGCACGCGCCCAAAGCCGCGACGGCGATCGAGCTGTGGGCAGAGAAGCGCGCGCAGCTCGAGAACGGCGAGATCGACGCCGACGAATACGAGGACTGGAAAGCCTCGCTGTAGCGGCTCCCCGCATTTCGCAACCAGCGCAACCGAATCAGGACGCCAAGCTAGGCGGTGAGCGCCGCTCACGCCTGCGTATGTTGAGTTTTTACTCCCCATTGCATGCAAAGGCATTTTCGGCGCACCTGGGGAGTAAATGACGCGGTGGCTTACATGGCGGCACACGGCGGTACCCCGCGGCATTTCCCCTGATTACTCCCGCTTTCCTTGAGACGGTGAGATTCTTTACTCCCCATTAACGACCTGGGAAAACGCCGCACAGAGACCGTCAAAAGGCCTATTGAGTTCGATTTGAGTTTCAAAGGACCTAAAACGGCCCCTTTTCGTTCTCGGGGACAAAAATCGCGCGTCTACTCACTCGGGATAAATCCTTACTCCCATTCCTCCGAATACCGCCCCGTGCCTTGCCGTCTCGAAACACGGGGAGTAAATCGCGAAATTGCAGGTGAAAGGGAGTAAATAGCCAAAGAAAAAGCCTCCGTTCCGACGCGGGAACAGAGGCTCGATAATCGGATTTACTCACCAACGTCGCTGGCGGCTTTGCCGTGACTCTCGTACAAAACGAAACTCAGCAGCACAGTGCGGCACTCAAAAATACAGGTCAGAACCCTGTCAGACTACTCCCACTCGATGGTCGCGGGCGGCTTGGACGTGATGTCGTAGCACACGCGGTTGGCACCGGGGACCTCGGCCACGATGCGGCCGGAGATGCGGGCCAGCACGTCGTAGGGCAGCTTGGCCCAGTCGGCGGTCATGGCATCGCTGGACTCGACGGCGCGCAGGATGATCGGGCGCTGGTAGGTGCGCTCGTCGCCCATAACGCCGACGGACTTGATGTCGGGCAGGACCGCAAAGTACTGCCAGCAGCTGTGCTCGGAGTTGCGCTCACCGGTCTGCTCAAACAGACGCTGGTTATAGGCGTCGAGCTCCTCGCGCACGATAGCGTCGGCGTTCTTGAGGATCTCGAGCTTCTCCTTGTCGACCGCGCCGATGATGCGGATGGCCAGACCCGGGCCCGGGAAGGGCTGGCGGAACACGATGTGACCCGGCAGGCCCAACGCCAGACCAAGTGCGCGGACCTCGTCCTTAAAGAAGTGGTCGAGCGGCTCGATAAGGTCGAAGTGCACGCCCTCGGGGAACGGGATCAGGTTGTGGTGGCTCTTGATGGTGGCCGTCTTGCCGCCCGTCTTGCGAGCGCCGGACTCGATGATGTCGGGGTAGATGGTGCCCTGAGCCAGGTACTTGACCGGCTTGCCATCGGTCTCGAGCTGCTGCGCCACAGCGAAGAACTCTTTCCAGAACTGCGTACCGATGATGCGGCGCTTCTGCTCGGGCTCGGTCACGCCGGCCAGAAGCTCGGCATAGCGGTCCTCGGCGTGAACGTGGATAAAGTCGACATCGAACTGCTTGGTGAAGACCTCCTCCACCTGCTCGGGCTCGCCCTTGCGCAGCAGGCCGTGGTTGATGAACACGCAGGTCATCTGCTTGCCCACGGCGCGGGCGCCCAGCGCAGCCACGACGGAGGAGTCGACGCCACCGGACAGGGCCAGAATCACGCGGTCGTCGCCGACCTTCTCGCGGAACTCGGCCGTCATGGTCTCGACCAGGTTGTCCATGCTCCAGTTGGGCTCCAGGCCGCAGATCTCAAACAGGAAGTTGCTCAGCAGCTGCTGGCCATACTCGGAGTGCTTGACCTCGGGGTGGAACTGCGTGGTGAAAATCTTGCGCTCGACGCACTCCATAGCGGCAACCGGGCACACGTCGGTGCTGGCGGTAACGGTAAAGCCCTCGGGCACCTCGGACACGGCGTCGCGGTGGCTCATCCACACGGTCTGCTCCATAGGCGTGGAGTTAAAGAGCTTGGCGCCGGCCGTACGCGTGATGGTAGCGCGGCCGTACTCGCCCACCTCGGAGTGGCCAACCTTGCCGCCGAGCGTCACGGCCGTGATCTGATGGCCGTAGCAAAAGCCCAGGACGGGAAGGCCCAGGTCAAAGATGGCGGGGTCGATGGACGGAGCGTCCTCGGCATACACAGAAGCCGGGCCGCCAGAAAGGATGAGCGCAGAGGCGTTCATCTCGCGAATCTCGTCGGCCGAGATGTCGCAGGGGACAATCTCGGAATACACGTTGAGGTCGCGGACGCGACGGGCAATGAGCTGACTGTACTGCGCACCAAAGTCGAGTACGAGGACCTTTGCGGAAGCCTTTTGATCCATGGTTTCCCCCTCTTGTTGGCGGGGAGCCGGTGCCCACCCGCGCGAATAAACGAAAACAGTTTACATAGTGTACACGTTATATGGGGTTTCTCGTCCCTCGCAGCCATCAGCGCACGGCAAACGCACGACCTGGGCCCTATTTGACGGCGAGTGAAGTGTTACCAAACGTTACAGATGATGTAATACGTTTGAACATTGGACGCCCTGTGCCACAATACTGCCGAACGACTCCGCCTCTGCGGCGGCAAATACGATAGGAATACCAGCATGAAGCGCATCCTTCTCATCGCCACGGGCGGCACCATCGCATCGACCGAGGACGGCAACGGCCTCTCCCCCGCCCTGACCGGTGAGGAGCTCGCCCAGAGCGTCCCCGAGATCTCGGGCCTCTGCGAGCTCGACGTGGTACAGCCGATGAACATCGACAGCACCAATATGCGCCCCAGTGACTGGATGCGTATCCGCGACGTCATCGTCGAGGGTTATGCCGACCACGACGGCTTCGTGATTCTGCACGGCACCGACACCATGAGCTACACCGCGGCGGCGCTTTCCTATCTGATTCAGGACAGCCCCAAGCCCATCGTACTCACCGGCTCGCAAAAGCCCATGGGCAATCCCTTTACTGACGCCAAACTCAATCTGTACCAGAGCCTGCTCTATGCGCTCGACGAGCACTCGCACGATGTCTCGATCGTGTTTGGCGGCGTAGCCATTGCCGGCACGCGCGCCCGCAAACAGCGCACCATGAGCTTTAACGCGTTCATTAGCGTCAACTATCCACCCATCGCCTATATCCGCAATGACCGCATCGTGCGCAACGGGCTTCACGGCACGCATCAGGGCGAAAACCCGGTGCGTTTCTACGACAGCATCGACCCGCGCGTATTTGTACTCAAGCTTACGCCCGGCGTGAACCCAGGCATTCTGGACGCCCTTGCCGATAGCTACGACGCTGTAATCCTTGAGACCTTTGGCATTGGCGGTATCCCCGAGTTTGGTGAGTCCGGCGAGTCATTCCAGGAGGCGATTTTCCGCTGGGTCGATTCGGGCCGCACCGTCGTTATGACCACGCAGGTCCCCGAAGAGGGCCTCGATCTGGGCGTTTATGAGGTCGGCCGTGCTTACGCCGATCATCCGGGCATTCTGCGCGGCGACGACATGACCACCGAGACGCTCGTGGCCAAGACCATGTGGGCGCTCGGCCAGTCACGCGATGCCGCCGAGATCCAGCGCCTGTTCTACAGCCAAGTCAACCACGACCGCATCCCGATAGCCTAATCCCTAAGGCAGTTCCACTTATCGCAGCCTCAAACGACAGGTGGTCCCCCTCGGGCCGTGCAAAAAACGGAGTATTCTGCAATTTCTCCGCTAGAGGCATAGAATCGGCCAATTGTTAGACGAACTTTTAGGACGAAGGGGCCGTCTAGTAAATATTTATTCCTCATTTTTATTTAACGTGTGGATTAACTACTACCAAAAAGGCAAAACCAGCCGCTCAAGCTACCGTCTACAGCCGAACTGGTGCTGAATACTCGCGATTTTGCACATCGCAACCAGGGGGACCCGCCCAAAGAGCGTCAAATAGCAGCAGGGGAACGCCCTATTCGATGCCCTCGAGAAGCTCTGACACCGTCATGCCGAGTGCGGGCGCGATCTTAAATAGAACCTTGAGCGTGAAATTTGCCGTCCCATCTTCGATTCTGTCGAGATAGGGGCGGCTGATTCCTGCTGCCACACAAAAATCGACCTTGGAGATACCAAGGTCCCTGCGTGTCTCTTCGACCCGCCTGCCAAGAATCTGTTTCGCACGTTCGTCCATGCAGACGAGTTTGAAATGGAGCCGAACATAAACGTAAACTATAGTTTACGTTTTGCCGAATACACAGGAGTTTTCTATGTCGGGTTCTTCGGTCCGCATGTACCGAGTCACGCTTCGCACAAACAGCGCACCGCCCAAGCTCGTCGTCGTTGAAGCCGAATGCCTTTCGCCCGATGAGCGCACAGCATTTGCATTGCTATCAAGTCGCGTCGCCGCCGTTCTGGCCCCTTGCCCGGCGCAAGGTGAACTTGCCATCCAATGCCAAACGCATAGCTGCTCGCTCAATCAGGCTGCCGTAATCGCAACCAGTCAACACGGCCTGCCCCTTCTTTTAGAAGCCGGTACCGCGCTCACCCTTCGCGGCGCCGGATACGAAAACGAGGCCGCCGCCGACATGGTCTTTAAACCACGATCGAGCGGCGGCCTCGCAGCAGCCATTGAATATGCGTGCAGGCTCGTTGCCTAAAAGGACAAGCTAGAAACCAAGGCCAAAGCCCGTTCCGGTAATCGCCGAGTACATAAAGTAAACGTTGATCACGTTGAGGAACACACCCGTAATGCAGCCGTTGCGCAGGTAGCGCTCGCACACAATGCGCGCCATAGCGGCGGAGTCATCATTGTTTTTAGCCTGGCGTCCTGCCGTAAAGTACGTTGCCACGCTCAGCAGCAGGTTGAGCACCGGCAGCGCCAGCAACTCGTAGCTCTTGCCCCAGCGCGTCGCCTCGCCGGCGGCATTAAACTTTGTTGCCACCTCGGGACCAATGTTGGGGATAACACACGCTGCGACCACCAGCGGAATCACCGCAAGCACGAGCAGCGCAATACCCATGTAGCCGGCTTTTTTGCCATATTTAAACATGTGCGTCGTCCTTACACGTTAAAGCGGAAGTGCACGACGTCGCCATCGGCCATGACATAGTCCTTGCCCTCAATACGCAGCTTGCCGGCGGCCTTGGCGCCCTGCTCACCGCCGAGCTCGATGTAGTCGTCATAGCCAATGACCTCGGCCTTAATAAAGCCGCGCTCAAAGTCGGTGTGGATGACACCGGCAGCCTGCGGAGCGGTCGCACCCTGACGCACCGTCCAGGCCTTGACCTCCATCTCGCCAGCCGTAAAGAACGACTGCAGGCCAAGCAGCTTGTAGGCTGCCTGCGCGAGCACGTCCAGACCGGGCCGCTCCAGGCCCAGGCTCTCCAGGTAGTCGGCGGCGTCCTCGGGATCGAGCTCGGAAAGCTCGGCCTCGATCTTGGCGCAGATGGGCAGTGGCTTGACACCATCGATGGGCGCCAGATCGTCGTTGAGCATATCCTCGTCCACGTTGGCCACATACAGGATGGGCTTCATAGTGAGCAGGAACAGGCCCTTGGCAGCGGCGCGCTCCTCGTCGGTCATCTCCATAGACGCAGCGCGCTTGCCCTCGTTGAGCCAGGCGAGCAGGCGCTTGGCAACCTCGAACTTGGGCATGAGCTCCTTGTCGCGCTTGGCCTCCTTCTCGAGCTTGGGCAGCTGCTTCTCAAGCGTGCCCATGTCGGCCAGGATGAGCTCGGTCATGATGGTGTCGGCATCGCCGGCGGGATCGACGAACTCGCCCGTGCGGCCCACCTCACGCATGACGTTGGGGTCCTTAAAGTAGCGCACGACCTCGCAGATGGCGTCGGTCTCGCGAATGTTGGCCAGGAACTGGTTGCCCAAGCCCTCGCCCTCGTTGGCGCCCTTCACCAGACCTGCGATGTCGACGAACTCGACCGTCGCCGGCACAATGCGACCCGGGTTAACGATGTCGGCGAGCTTTTGCAGGCGGCTATCGGGCACGTCGACGATACCCACGTTGGGGTCGATCGTGGCAAACGGGTAGTTGGCGGCAAGGCCGGTCTTTTTGGTAAGCGCGGTGAACAGCGTCGACTTGCCCACGTTGGGCAGGCCCACGATACCGATGGAAAGGGACACGACAGCTCCTTTTGGTACAAGTATTTCAAACTGCATAAGTATAGCGCCGCCGCAGCATCCGGGCGAACCCGGACACCGCGGCGGCACGAATGAAGCAGAGATAGGGGTCGCCGACTAGTCCGCGAGCTTCTCCACCTGATCGAGCATCTTGTCGAGCTTGGCCTTTGCTTCAGCCTTGACCTTCTCAGCTTCTTCGTGAGCCTTCGCCTTCTGGGCAGCCTTTTCCTCGGCCTCGGGGTCGACGACAACCAAGTTGGACGCATCGTGTTCAACCAGCTTGAGCGCATGCTCGGGACAAACCTTGACACAGGCGCCGCAGCCTAAACAATACGTGGACTCCAACGCAAAGCGGCCGCTTCCCACCAAATCGCAGGCGAACGTAGGGCATACATTGACACACTCACCACACGACGTGCACTTGTCAAAATCGCACTCCGGCGTGCTCACCTGCATGTTCTGGGCAAGCTCGGGATGGTTTTGCAGCGTCGAAAGCACCAGCTGGCGCCCGTGCGTGAGCGAACGGCGACGCTTGGTCGTCGTGGTGCCGCACATGGTGTTGAGCGTGCGCTCAAGCTGCGTAATCTGGTGACGGTGGGCCTTCAACTTCTGCGTCACTGAGGCCAGTGCCGCCGTCGCCGGATTGAGCTTAGTCACGGTTAGACCCGTGGTACGGGCAATCTTATCCATGTACTCCTTGCGCTCGTACTCGCGGCGCTTATGGCATTTGAGGCTCTTGGGGTCGACCTCCAGGCCCATACCCGTGCCGGACCACTCCTCGGCCTTCGCAATCGCCTCGCCCAGAATATCCTCACCGCCGGTGTTGCGGCATTTATCGCACACGCCCAGTGGCAGGTAGACGCTCACGTTGGGATAGTCGGCCAGTACCGAAAACCAAGTCTCTGCCGTAATATCGCCCACACAGGCGACGACGACCTCGTTCTCGCGCGGCATGCGCTTAAGGGCGCGCGTGCAGGTGACGTAGGCGGTCTCGTGGCTCGTAGCCGCCGAGACAATGTCGTCGTAGACGTTTTTGGGCGCCAGGCGCGGCGAGATGATTGCCTCGGTCGGACAGGCGGCGGCGCACAGGCCGCACTTGCGACAGGAGTCGAGGATCTCGATGGAGTCTTCCTCGACCTCGATAGCGTTGACCGGGCACACGTCCATGCACGCGGTGCAGCCGCTCTTTTCGTTTTTGCAGGTCAGGCACGGAATGGTGTTGCCGCGCGGACGCTCCTTGTAGTCGGCAGGATTCCACTGCGGCGCCGATGGATCGAGTGCATCGGTCACGCCGCCAAGCGGGTTTTTAAGAAAGTCGAAACCCTTGCTGATCTCGATAATGTCATCAAACAGATCGTGTTCCTGCGCCATGCGCGGCCCCTCCCTGAGCAGTGCAAACAAGCAAGAGATAATGATACGCTATCGGCCCACGCCTCGGGTAAATTACACGCGGAGCACCTTTGAGGCAAATAGTCTATGGCCTATCGCCGTCCCGATTGCACAAGGTCAATCAAGTGCCAAGCTATGCCTCGCACATGAGCTGCACGAGCTTTTGTTTGGTCACCTTGGCCTGCTCGTTGGCCATGTTACGCTCGTTTCTAAAGACCGCATTTGCAACACCCTGCAGATCGGCATCGGAAATCTCGCCAAGGCCCAGCTCCTCGAGCGTCGTCGGCAGGCCAACGCGCTGGCAAAACTCGAGCACCTGTTCAAGCTCGGGCGCACGCTCCAGACGCAGCTGGACCACCAGACCAAACGCTACGGCCTCGCCGTGCATGGCCTTGCACTCGGGCAGAATCGTCAGACCGTTGGCGATGGCATGTGCCAACGCCAGGCCGCCACTCTCGAAGCCAACACCCGAAAGCAGAATATTGCACTCGATCAGGCGCTCAACCGCCGGCGATGTACGCCCCTTTTTGAGATCGCGCTTGGCAGCGACACCGCACTCCATAAGTGTGTCGTAGCAGGCACGAGCCGCAACCAGGGCCAAGTGCCCCGGCGCGCCACCGTGCTCGTTGGCGCCCCGTGCCGCAGCGCACGAACGCGCCTCGAAGTACGTTGCCAGCGCATCGCCCATACCAGCGACCGTCATACGCAGTGGGGCCGCCGCGACCACGTTGGTATCGACCACGACCAGGTCCGGATTCTTCTCGAGCATCAGGTAGCGGTCGAACGACCCATCCTCGTGATACAGCACCGAAATCGCGCTGCACGGGCCGTCCATCGAAGCCGCCGTGGGGCATACGCACAACGGCAGCTCGGCATAAAACGCTACTGCCTTGGCGATGTCGAGCATCTTGCCACCACCGATACCCACCACCATGTCGCAATACTCAGCTTGGGCTTCCTGAGCCATTTCGACAACGGCCTCTTCCGTACACGGACCGTCATAAATCTTAAAGAACGGCTCGCTTAGATCTTCATCCAGAAATCCATCGACGATCTGCCTGCACAGCCGATCCTCGGTGCCCTGGTCAAACAAGACATAGGCAGCGCAGCCCAACCATGACAAATACCTGCCCTGACGCGAAAGTTCGCCCGGCCCCTGAACATACCGACCGGGACCGCCATAAACCATAGGAAGCGCCATACGAGAATCCGCCCTTCATCAAACAACGATTGGTGCAAAGTAACCTGACCCCTTTGCACCATAACAAAAGGGGCAAAGCCATCTGTTGGCTTTGCCCCTTCCTTAGCTTGATTTACTCATCCATGAGATAGTAGTGGCCCAGCGCGTCGGCACCCAGGATGGCGTTTGCGACCATCTCGGGCGTCACCTCAAACGGCATGTTGCACATGGTGTCCTCGGGCGCGCAAGCGGCCTCGGCAACGACCATGGCCTGCTCGCGCGTAACCTCGGCAACACCAAGCTCCTTCATCGTGACCGGCAGGCCCAGCTCAATGCAGAAGCCCAAAACTTCCTCGAGTTTCTCAGTCGGAGCATCCTCGAGTACCAGCTGGACGATGGTGCCAAAGGCGACCTTCTCGCCGTGATACATGCCGTGGCACTCGGGCAGCATCGTCAGGCCATTGTGGATGGCATGAGCAGCAGCAAGGCCCGAGCTCTCAAAGCCAATGCCCGAAAGCAGCGTATTGGCCTCGATGATATGCTCGACTGCAGGCGTGAGCGCACCCTTCTCCAGCGCGACCTTGGCCTTGACGCCATCGGCCATAAGCGTCTCGTAGCAGAGCTTGGCGAGCGCCAGACCGGCCATGCCGCCCTTGCCACCAGCGCAGGTGCCACCGTCGGCATCGTGCGTTGCCTGAGCCTCAAAGTAGGTTGCGAGCGCATCGCCCATACCGGAAACCGTCAGGCGCACCGGGCTCGCCGCAATAACCGTCGTATCCATCAGGACAATGTTGGGGTTTGCCTTAAGGAAGAGATATTTATCGAACTGGCCATCGTCGGTGTAGAGCACCGAAAGCGCCGAACACGGGGCATCGGTCGAAGCAATGGTGGGGCAAATGATAACCGGGGACTCCAGGTAATAGGCGACGGCCTTCGCGGTGTCGAGGATCTTGCCGCCACCGACGCCGACGATGATGTCGCAACCGTTGTCGCGAGCGAGCGCAACCAGGCGATCAACCTCGCCCTTGGAGCACTCGCCGTTAAAGTCCTCAAACAGCAGCTCGGCCTTAGCCTCGGCAAAGCCGCCCTCGATCTTGGCACCGACGCGCTTCTTGCCCGAAGGCGTCACGATGACGAGGGCCTTAGCGCCGAGCGGCTCGACATAGGAGCCGAGCTTGGCGAGCTCGTCCGGACCCTGGATGTACTTGCTGGGGCTATTGAAAATTGCAGCCATAACTATCCCATTCTCTAAAAGAAAAAAGAAAGGGGCTCCGTACAGATACGTGCGGAGCCCCTCGTTACGATAACAAGAGTCGATTAGAAATCGATGTCGGTGTCGTAGTAGCAGGCCTTGAGGATCTTCTCGAAGTCAGCAGCCTTGGTCTCACGCGGGTTCTCGGGCGTGCAGGCGTCCTGCTCGGCGTTCGCGGCGATCTCGGGCAGCTTGGCGAGGAACTCCTCCTCGGAAACCATCTGCGGGTTCTCGGCGTCGACCTTCACGCCACCATTCGCGTAATCCTTGATGGACTGCGGAATGTTGAGCTGGTCGTTGAGGTCGCGGATCTTCTGGACGAGCGCAGCGATGAGCTCCTCGTTGGTCTCGCCGGGAAGGTGCAGGATCTCCTTGGCCACGTAAGCGTAACGCTCGGCAGCACGGGGATCCTTGGAGTTCCACTGGATGACCTTGCCCAGGTACATGGCGTTAGCGGCACCGTGGATGATGTGGCCGTTCTCGAAGGCAGCACCGGTCTTGTGAGCCATGGAGTGAACGATGCCGAGCAGGCCCGAGGAGAAGGCGATGCCGGCGATGCACTGAGCCTCGTGCATGTGCTGACGGGCCTCATGGTCGCCAGCATAGGACTTGGGCAGCCACTCGACGATCTCGCGGATGCCGTGCAGAGCGTTGGCGTCGGTGAACATAGAGGCGAAGGTAGAAACGTAGGCCTCCATGCAGTGGGTCAGAGCATCCATGCCGGTGTGAGCGCACAGCTTGGCGGGCATGGTGTAGGTGAGCTCGGGGTCGACGATGGCGACATCAGGGGTGATGTTGAAGTCGGCCAGCGGGTACTTGATGCCCTTGGCGTAGTCGGTAATGACGGAGAACGCGGTGACCTCGGTAGCGGTACCGGAGGTAGAGGAGATGGCGCAGAAATGAGCCTTCTGACGCAGCTCGGGGAAGCTGAACGGCTGGATGATGTTGTCGAAGGACTCCTCGGGATACTCGTAGAAGACCCACATGGCCTTAGCGGCATCGATGGGCGAGCCGCCGCCGATGGCGATAATCCAGTCGGGCTCGAACTCGCGCATGGCCTCGGCGCCCTTCATGACCGTCTCGATGGACGGGTCGGACTCGACGCCCTCGAACAGCTTGACCTCGAAGCCGCCCTCTTTGAGGTCGGCCTCAACGTCCTGCAGGAACCCGCCGCGGCGCATAGAGCTGCCGCCAGAAACGATGATGGCCTTCTTGCCCTTGAGGTTCTTCACCTCGTGGCGAGCGCCCTCACCAAAGTACAGATCGCGAGGATTGGTAAAACGTCCCATACTGTGCCTCCTAAACAAGCCCCTCTTAGACTTGCGTATATAACGGAGCACCCAATTGGCTCCGTTAGGACCGGTTTGCGCGTTGCCGGCGATGACAATGCGCGATGTCTAAACGTCTCAACGCTCAGACAAACACTATTTTACCGTTCTGGTTGGTCAGTTATTCACCTAAAGACGCCAATGATGAAACGTTTTTTCTATCCCTGAAGACCCTTGTGCGGCATTCATACTCCCAAGCTGGGCAAACGTTTTATCAAGGTTGACTACATATCCCGGGCAGGACGGTGCCCCTCCAAAATATGCACCGTTCGCCGCCAAAAATCGACCGTTTGCGGCACCGTGATACCACTCGGTCGTCCAAGGTGCCGACATTTGTGCGACATCCGTCTTCGTGGTGCAAAGGTGCATGTCCAAGTGCGGCACCCCCGGTGTGCCACATGCGGGTAAACTAGAACCTTATATAGAGACATTTGAACCCTAACCGCAGCAAAGGAGGCCCCATGGCATTCGATCCCATTCAAGAGGATTGCCATCGCCTCGTTCTTGAGGCCTTGCGCCGCGACAATATCCCGCTCACCGACGCTGCCGCCGTAGAGCGTCTGATGGAACAATTCACCCGCAACCCCGCACCGCTCATCGTGCACGACCGCGACCGCGCCGGGCACCTCATTGCCAAGGTGGTCGAGGCCGTCGACTACCGCATTCCCTTTATCCCTGACGATACCCAAGCAGAGCAAGAAGAGGCAGCTGCCGAGAACATGCTCCGCGAGGCAGCCGCGCTCGATCCGGCCAACTGGGACGCTCAGCGCATGCTGACCGCCCTCACCGCCAGCTCCAACGAGGAATACGTGCAGTATCTGGTGTCCAAGTGCGACGAGGTGGAGCACGACCTGGCACTCAAGATCGCCTCGGCGCAGGACCCCTACGAGCGCGAGGCCGCAGGCGACCTGACCCGCCGCCCCTACCTGCGCTGGCTTGCCGCCTTGGCATCGCGCGCGCTCATTAGCGGCCGCTACCGCATGTCGCTCGAAGCCGCGAATCGCAGCTTGGACTTTGCGCCCAACGACCCCGCTGGTGTCCGCCACACCGCGATGCTCGCCATGGCAAAGCTCGAATACCCCGCCGAGGAGCTCAAGCGATTTCGCTCTGCCCACTCCGTACCCTATCTCGCGAATACCCCGCTGCGCCGCCGCCCCAAAGATGCGGAGCGTGACTTGGACCCGTGGACGCTCATCGCGCTGATGAGCGCTGCCTGGCGCGAGCTGGACTACGAGGGCGCCGAACACTACCTGCGCATCCTTGCGCGCTCGTGCCCGCACGCAGCCGAGGCGCTCTACTTCCAAACCGAGTTTCCCGATGGCGTCTATGCCCGCGTCAACGTGGGCGCAGGCTCCACCGACGAGCTTGTCCTTGCCCTGTCCGAGGCGACGCCGGTACTGCAGGAGGGCCTGGGCGCGCCCGACAACGCCAGCTTTGCCGCCTGGGTCGCCACCAACGACATCGTGCGCTCCCAGATCGACGAGCGCATCCTGCGGGCGGCCGAGCAGGGCTTGCCGTTTAAGGGAGGAGACCTCTAATGGATCCGAGCGTCTACATCCCCGCCTACCTGGAGCGCACCTATCTGGCGTCGCACCCCGAGCTCACCGATGCAGCACGCGAGCTTGTCCATAACGACATTAGTGCGAATCCCCAAAAGTATGCGCAGTCCGAGCATGCTCAGGCGCTGCTGTCCTATGCCGGTGTTCATCGCCACCTGCTCGACGAGCTCCATCGCATCGAGGACATGGGCAGCGACGAGGAGTTTGAGCAGACGCGCAACCGCCTGTTCGACGATATGCGTGATGAGCTACTCAAGATCGTCCGCATCGATGCGCATGTCCTCGATGCCCAGCTGCTCGCCATCATTTTGGCGGACACGCCCGTCGACGCCTGCCTGGGCGACCTGATGAAGCTCGAGACGAGCACGGCCGACTACCTGCAACAGAGCGTGCCCGGGTTTGATATGGAGGCCCCGCACTACTGGGCCAATAATGTTTTGGCCGACGGTGTCACCGCAGCGGACCTTACTGTGAGCAAGCCGGCCCTTATCGGGTGGCTCCACACGCTCGAGGCCATCTCGCAGCTGTGCATGGCGAGCGCCCGCTACCGCGCTGCTGCCAACTACGCCCGCCGCGTCCTTAAAGCAGAAGGCTATCCCACTCGGGCCGCCGGCACCGTGCTGCTTGCCCTCGCCCGCTTGGAAGACCAAGACGGCTTTTTTGCCCTGGCGCATCAGCTCGAGGAACAGATGGGGGCAGACGCACTCGAAAACTCTCCTTGGTACCTGCTCGCCCGCACGATTCTGCTGTTCAAAACAAACAAGATGCGCCCGGCGACGCGCGCGCTGCGTGAGTTTGCTAACCGTTGCGAGGGTGGCGCGTTCTTCTTACTGAACCCCATGTACCAGACACCGTACCTTCCCTGCCGGCCCGAGCCACACGATCCCTGGGATCTTTCGCACCAGGCGGTTTGGGAAGCGGACGGTATTATCTCGGACACCCCCGACTTTGCCCCCTGGGCCAATGCCTGCGAAGACGTTTCGCAGCTTGCCCAGGATTTTGCGCGCCGCTACGGCTTTTAGCGACGCGATCGCCCCGACCATGTCATTCACGTTAGGAACGACTTCATGAACTTCCGCTCATCTCTCGCCTGCACCTCGAGCGATATCGCCCGCTGGGGACTGCGCTCTGTCCTCAAACGCCAGGGTGGCGTGCTTCCCGGCCGCATCGCCATGAAGATCGACCCCGAGCTGCTAAGCGACCTCGCCGGCCTCGTCGACCGCAGCGTGGTGATTACCGGTACTAATGGCAAGACCACCACCTCCAACCTCATCGCTGACGCCGTTGCTGCCAGCGGCGCTACCGTGGTGTGTAACCGTGCCGGCAACAATATGGAGCCTGGTGTGGTGGGTGCTCTGCTCGAGGCCCGCGGCGGCCTTAAGCACGCCAGCAGCGGCAAGCGCGTGGGCGTTTTTGAGTGCGACGAGCTCTACACCGTACGCGTTCTGCCCAAGCTCAAACCGACGTACTTTGTGCTGCTCAACCTGTTCCGCGACCAGCTAGACCGCTACGGCGAGATCGACCATACCCAAGACGTCATCGCCCATGCGTTGGAGCTCTCTCCGACGACAACGCTCATCTACAACGCCGACGATCCGCTGTGCGCCTCGATCGCCGCGCGCGTCCCCAACACGAGCATCGCCTTTGGCATCGACGGCGCCACGGGCACCGAGTCCGACCGCATTAGCGACTCGCGCTTTTGCTCGCAGTGCAACGCCCCGTTGGAGTACGACTACGTACAGTACGGACAGCTCGGAGCCTATCATTGCCCTTCGTGCGGCTGGGGTCGCCCCGCGCTGCTCCGCCGCGTGACGGGCGTTGAGCTCGGCTGCGACGGCTACGGCTTTGACCTGGCCTTTGGACCCGAGGCCAACGCGCCCGCCGTGCACATCGCCACGCGCTACAACGGCCTGTACATGGTCTATAACGTCGCCGCTGCCTTCTTTGCGGCGCACGAGCTGGGCGTGGACGCGGCGCATCTGCAGCCCACGCTTAATGCCTACGTGCCCGCCGGCGGACGCATGGGCCGCTGGGATATTGCCGGCCGCACCGTCGAGGCCAACCTGGCCAAGAATCCCGTGGGCTTCGATCGCCAGATCCAGTCCATTAAAACGGCAGGTGGCAGGCTCTGCGCCTTCTTCCTAAACGATAACGATGCCGACGGCCACGATGTCTCGTGGATCTACGATGTCGACTTCGAGCGCATCGCCGACACGCCGGGTCTTGTCGCCTTTGCCGGAGGCACGCGTGCGCACGACATGCAGGTACGCCTCAAGTACGCCGGCATCGATGCCGCGATTATCTCGGACGTCGCGCAGGCGATCGGCGCCGTGGCAGACGAGGCCGCCGATGACACCTTCTACGCCGTCGCCAACTACACGGCCTTCCCGCCGCTGGTCAAGGAGCTCGACGGACTCAAAGGCACCGATGCGGCCACGGTTGCCGCCCACACTGCACCGTGCGCCGATGGTAGCGCTGTCCCCACCGATATTGCGCCGGTCGAGCTTTCGCGCCCGCTGCGCATCGTCTATCTGTACCCCGATGCCCTTAACCTCTACGGCGACGGCGGCAACGTCATCGCCCTCGAACGCCGCTGCGCCTGGCGTGGCATTCCCGTGCGTGTAGACGAGGTCCGTATGGGCGAAACGCTTGATTTGACCGATGCCGATATCGTCATGATGGGCGGCGGTGCCGACCGCGATCAGCTGGCCGTGGCACACGAACTGCTCGCTCAAAAAGACAAGGTCGCGGCCTATGTTGAAGACGGCGGTTCGCTGCTTGCCATCTGCGGCAGCTACCAGCTGCTCGGCCGTTCGTACTATATGGGCGAGGATCGCATCGAGGGTCTGGGCGTCATTGCCGCCGAAACCGTACGCGGCTCCGACCGCCTGATCGGCAACGTCGCCGTCAAGACCGACCTGGCACCCGAACCCTTTGTGGGATTCGAGAACCACGGCGGCCGCACTCTGCTCGACGCAGAGGCGACGCCGCTCGGAACGTCCGTCGTCGCGGGCACCGGCAACAACGGCGACGATGGCTTTGAGGGACTGATCTACAAGGGCGTCATCGGCACGTACCTGCACGGACCGGCACTGCCCAAGAACCCCGAGCTCGCCGACTGGCTCATCACCCACGCCCTCGAGCGTCGCGGCGATGCGCAGGCCACAGCCCTGCTGCCGCTCAAGCCCCTCGACGACACCTACGAGCACGCCGCCCACGACGCCGCCATGAAGCTTCTCCCCTAGCACCTCACCACCACAAAGGGGACAGGCACCTTTGTGGTGGTTTTCCAGTTTGCCAACGATATACGCGCCGGCAAAAAAGTCTGCTATACTCTTTCCCGCTGTCCCCATCGTCTAGCGGCCAAGGACGCCACCCTTTCAAGGTGGATATCGCGGGTTCGAATCCCGCTGGGGGCACCATTTAAACTGAGAAGCCCGTTACCCTCGCGGTGACGGGCTTTTTGCTACCGATATGCCGGGATTCGAACCCGACAGGGTGCGGAGCTGAGGAAACGCGAAGCGTTTTCCAGCGCAGCACGCAAGGAGCGAAGCGACGCAGCGAATGCGGGCGGCGCCAGCCGCACGCGGACATTCGAGCCCAACAGGGTGCGGAGCCGAGGAAACGCATTTACGCTTCGACCCTAACAAGTGATTGACTTAGTCCCTAGCAATACGATATCTGAAACGTCCGTATCGAAAAACATTGCCTGGAGACAGCTCCGTCTCCATTAGCCGTGATGTTGACAAGCTTTCTTATCAATCGCACGTCTTGAAAAATTATCCCAACTTCAAAATCGCTGTAAGTTCCGAGGGTGTCGGGAAACAGCACATTCCCTCAACTCGCACCCTGCACACAGCATAAATACCTCCAATCCGTACATCGATAAAACAGCGCCGCGTGTAGTCCAGTTCCCTGGTCTCGATTTGTAAATTTGTTGGCGAAGTCCAGGCATACGCTGCAAACAACTTGCGAACATCCCATGCGGGGGCATCGTCCCTCTCAGCTTCATGAGTCACGAAAGGAAAGAGGTCTCCAACGCCGGCCCCATCGCCCGATTTGCAAACCCAAGACTTGTAGCCGGCCCTCACGCCGTACTCACGACCATCGCGCAACAGAGATAAATCCAGCTCATTCTCATAAAATCGAATATCGATCTCTTCAAAATCCCCGAAAATGCAATGATGAATGCCCTCGAGGCGTAATGAGCTCAAACGTCCGCCAGAAGCCAACCCAACTGGCACGGGAATACTATCGAAGTCACGTTCGGAAGCCACCGTTTCCCGAACACTAGACTCTTTGAACAATACCTTATACAGCGGATCAAGCAGCGCCTTACTTCCTGTCGTGGAACTCGAGCAAGCGATGACAAGGCCATCTGTGGGCCGTATGTAGCACAGCTGCCCAAAAAGGCCGGAGCATCTGAACCCGCCACGCCGGCACATCCAGAACTGGTATCCATAGCCATTGCTGTCTTCAGTCGCCTCAGACGGATAAAAGGGGCTCGTTTCCATCTGAATCTTCGTCGCCTCGGCAACCCATTCCGCGGGAATGATCTGTTCCCCACGCCACTTGCCGCCATCCAGCAAACATTGACCAAACTTAGCCAAATCCGGTGTCGAAAGGTGAAGACCAAAACCTCCGGTCGTATGACCGGCTTGATCCTCTTCCCACCACCAATTTCTAATGCCTAACGGCGTAAACAAACGTTCAGCGAGATAATCGGATTCTTTCGTTCCACTTATGCGTTGCACGAGCATGCTCAATAAATGTGAACACAGCGAATCGTAGTGAAAGACCTCGCCCGGCTTCCAGTCAAACTCACGATGAAGAACCTCATGTGCCCAGTCGTCTCCCGCGCCAATATACGAAAGGTCACTCTCCTGCCCCATCGTCATAGTCAGCAAATTGCGAACCGTCACATTGCGAAAGCGCTCATCCGCAATCTCGCCTTCATATTCCGGGAAGTATGAAATCCAGCGATCGGCCAGCGACAGCCGTCCTTCATTCACCAACATCCCAACAGCAACCGAAGTGAAGGACTTAGTCACAGAATAGAGCGGGTGAACGTGTTCGAGGGCGAACGGCGCAGCCGCATGCTCGAAGACGACTTCACCATCTTGTCGGACCACGACTGAGCGGACTTCCACACCCGCGGACCTCCACGCCGCAAGGCACGCCTCGCCCATCTTATTGTCAAAGATAATATTAGGCACCCTCAACCACTGCCTCTCGAACGAAATCAGTACAAGATGAGGTCGCCCTCGACGCTTATTCAAGGACGACCTCGTCTAATTGCTGGCGCGCGGGGAAATACTTGTCCCGCAGCTCCACTTCTTTGGCTACTTTGCAGCCTCTACCGCCGGCACGTCCTCCTTGTACGTCGCATACGTAAGCAGGAACGAAATCACGCTGGAAACCACGATGGCTATGATTACGTAAATCAGGTAGTTCGCGCCCATTGCACCGGACGGGTCAATGAAGCCCGGGAAGGCGCAGAAGCCGCCGCCGGTGAAGGCGAACATCTTGGTGCCAAGAGCGCCGATGATTAGGCCGCCGGGCACAGAGGCGATGCAGCTCATGATAAAAGGCTTCTTGCGCGGAAGGGTCACGCCGTAGATGCAGGGTTCGGTGATGCCGAAGAAGAAGCCCGAGATGAACGCCGGCCATGCAAGCTGCTTGAGCTTTACGTCCTTAGTCTTCAGAAGGATAGCGAGGACGGCAAGGGACTGAGCGTATGAACAAACCATGTACGGCGCCATGACAATATCCCAGCCCTGGGAGGCAATGTTCACCAGCATGAGGGCAATGACACTCCAGTGGAATCCGAAGATGACCATAGGCTGCCAAATGGCAGTAAGCACGATGCCGCCGAGCGCGCCGCCGATGACAGGCAAGCTGTAGAGGGAGTTAAACAGCAGGCTCATGAGGTTCGTGATCAGGGTGGCAATCGGGCCAATAATCAAATAGGTAGCGGGGACCATCACAACGAGCACGCACGTAGGCACAAAGAAGAACTTTACATACTCAGAGAAATGCTTGCGGCACCACTTCTCCAGCTTTGCCGCGAACCAAACAGAGATGATAATCGGAATGACAGAGCTCGTATAACCCGAAGACGGCATGATGACGGGTATGCCGAGGAAAGTCGTGTAGTAGTTCATGGCAAAGGGAGTGCCGGCAAACACCGTTCCCAAAACATCGCCAGATGTGATGTTGACCATCGCCGGATACGTAAGTGCGATACCGAGCGTCATGCCAACGAACTCACTACAGCCAAACTTCTTTGCCGCGGTATAGCCAAGGATAATCGGCAGGAAGTAGAAGAAGCCGTCACCAGCCGCATATAGAATCTGGTACAAGCCATCTGTCGCCGTAATCCATCCAAGGGCGACGAGAATACTCAAAACACCCTTGATCATGCCCGCGGCACACAGAACCGCAAGAATCGGCTGGATTACGCCCGAAATAGTATCGATAAGGGCACTAACAACGTTTCCTTTCTTGACGGGCTCACCATCAAGATTAACCTCGCCCAGTCCCTCGACACCAGAAGCGGCAACCGCGGCATCGTAAACATCCTCAATCACATTGATGCCGACAACAACCTGATACTGGCCATTCGCGTTGATTACTTGAATGACGCCTTTATGAGATTCAATTGCCTTAGTATCGGCCTTCGCATCGTCTCGCAGCTTGAAACGTAGACGCGTCATGCAGTGCGAGATGCTCAGGATGTTTTCCTTACCGCCGACGAGGCCAACTACGTCCTCGCCGAGCTTGCGATTTGCAAGCTCTTTGCTTTCGCTCATGGTTTTCCTCCCATGCGGCCTGTCCAAGGTCGGCCGCCCGCCATCATTCGCTAAATTGATTTCCGATACTAGTGAAGCTCTGGCCAGAACTCCTTATTCGCCTCAATGAGATCGTCAAGGATCTTCTTTGCAACGGAGGCAGAGGGGACCGTCTTCGAAAGCGTCAGCGCCTGCCAAAGCTCCTGATAGGAATGGTCGACCCAAGCAGACACTGCAAGCTTTTCGACCGAGACCTGTTCCTCCATAAGTCCTTTCTGGAATTGCGGAATCTCACCTTGGCAAATTTTCTCGTAGCCGTCGCTGCCGACGATGCAGGGGATCTCGACCATAGCCGTTGGGTCAAAATTGGACACAGCCCCGTCGTTGGGAACAATCAGCGAGAAACGTTCACGGGTGTTCTCTGCCAAAGCGCGAGCGAGATCGACAATGTACTCAGCGTGGGTATCTGGCTTAAGGCCGAAACCCTCAGACGTGCCCTTTTCGATGATCTGGCGAGCGGTACCGAAAACGCGTTTCTCGCGACCCTCACGGACCTCGTCGGTGCGGGTGTGGTTGGGGTCGGTGTGCTCAACCACATAGTCCGGGAAGAGATAGTACTTGAGGTAGGTGTTCGGAATGGTATTCGGATCGAGCGCGTAAACATCCTTAGCCTTACGGAACGTCTGGTCCCAAGACGCATCGACGAATTCAAGGCCAGAATCCTCGCCAGCATAACCGTTTTTAGCCATTTGGGCCTTGATAGTGGGCATAAGGTCATTGCCTGCACGGTCGTGAATCTTTGTCCACCAGCCAAAGTGGTTGAGGCCGTAGTAGCCGACGACGAGGTCGTTGTGGTCCTTGAGACCACACATCTGAGCCATGATATCCATCAGGGCTATTGGCATGTCGCAAATGTTGATGATCTTTGAATCCGGGCGAAGGCGGCGTGTCGCCTCAGCAACGATCGCCGCGGGGTTGGAGTAGTTGAGCATCCATGCGTTGGGACTGTATTTCTCCATGTAGTCAAGGATCTCGAGTACGCCGCCAATGGAGCGCAAGCCATAAGCAATGCCACCAGGACCGCAGGTCTCTTGGCCGAGAACGCCATAGCGCAGGGGGATCTTCTCGTCCTTATCGCGCATAGCGTACTTGCCAACGCGAATCTGGGCAAGTACAAAGTCGATGCCTGTGAAGGCCTCCTCAGGGTCGGTCGTATAGCTGAAGGTTACCTCTGGGGCATTCTCCCTGATGTAGATGGCACATGCCTTGGCAATTGTCCCCTGACGCTCGGCATCGTTGTCATAGAGCGTAATCCTATTGATGGGGAACACATCACGCTTCGCGAGAAGTGTCAGAACAACGCCCGGCGTATAAGTGCTTCCGCCTCCCGCGATAGTAACCGCATAGCTCTGTTTTGCCATTGCAAATCCTCCTGTCTAGACATGTACTTGACGACTTGAATTATATCCTCAGTGATTTGCTATCTGTCTAGACATGTTAAGCACACGGGTGAACGGTTGATTTATGACGGTAAGCGGTAACTTTAAGCGTCTTCACTTCCTATAATTGGTAGAAACAGACTATCGCGCCGATTTGACGCATTCCGCACCACCTCTATAAGGAGAGCATTTTGGCAAGGATCCTGTACAGTGAAATTTACCGCAGCCTTCGAGAGCGGATTGTCGAAGGTAAGCATCCCGTGGGATCGCTCCTTCCTTCCGAACAAAATCTGTCCAAAGAGTTCTCCTGTTCTCGAATGACGGTGCGCAAGGCCATTTCACTTCTCGCAAATGAAGGTCTAGTTCAGTCCATTAAAGGCAAGGGAGTCCTCGTAATCGAGACGTCACTTGCAGGCGCCAGCAAAGAGGGCGCATTCACCGTAAATGACCTTTCTTCGTTCAGCGAATCGGCACACGCGATCGGAGCAATTCCAACGTCAAAAATCGTCTATTTCGAACACGTAAGCACCAATAAGTATCTAGCTCAGTTGACGGGATTTCCCGAAGGAGAAGACCTTACGCATTTGAAGCTCGTCCGCATGCTCGACGATAAACCGGTCGCTGTCGACCGCCACTACTTCCTAACTTCCTCCGTCCCCGGCCTAAACGAGCAGAATGCCACCCTGTCGCTCTTCCATTACATCGAGGATGAGCTAGGGCTCACCATTGCCGTGAGCAAACGAACGATAACACTCGCCCAGCCCGACACTGAGGACTGCCGGTTGCTTGACGTCGATTCTTCTTCGTATCTGGCGGTCGTAACCAGCCAGACATTCGACTCAACCGGAACTCAATTTGAGTATGTCGAGGCGCGTTATATTCCGAGCATCTTCCATTTTCACGACACGGCAACGCGCACACCCCTACCCTAGCAAACGGCACGGAGCAGACTCTTCCCTAATAAATTTGTTCAACAAGAAAGCCAGGGGCCGCGCGATGCGGACCCCGGCTCAATACCGTGACGATATGTCAGTTACGCTCTACACGTAGAACAGGATGTCGTCGTAGGTCGGGACCGGCCAGTAGTCAGCGGCCACGATCTCCTCCATGGCATCCACGGCGGCACGCAGCGTATCCATAGCGGGAACGACCTCGTGCGCGTACACGTTGGCCTGCTCCTGGCCATCGAGGGCCTCGGCCTTCTGATGTACGGCGTCGAGCGCCTTGATGGAGTCGTTGATGGCGGTGATGCCGTTGCAGAGCTTGTTGAGCGTGTTCTGCTCGCACTGCATGGCAGCATCGGCACCGGCAGCACGGATAGCCTCAAGGCCCTTAGCGACCTTGGTGGCATAGGCGGTAATGACCGGGCGATAGGTACGACGCGCCTCGCGAACCATCGTGGTGGCCTCAATGTTCATGAGCTTGTTGTACTTCTCGAGCTTGCAGTCGTAGCGGCACTGAGCCTCGGCCTTGGTCAGGACGCCCGTCTCCTCAAAGAGCGCGATAGCCTTATCGGAAACAAAGGCGGGAAGAGCGTCGGCCGTGGTCTTGTTGTTGGCAAGGCCGCGCTTCTCGGCCTCGATGGGCCACTCGTCGGAGTAACCGTCGCCGGAGAACAGGATGCGCTGGTGATCGGTCAGCACCTTCTTGCAGTACTCGAGCGCGGCGTCCTGGAACTTATCCTCGGGCGTACCCTCGAGTGCGTCGGCGAAGGACTTGAGCGACTTGGCCACGGCGGCATCGAGCACCAGGTTGGAGTCGGAGACGTTCTGCTCGGAGCCGCAGGCACGGAACTCGAACTTGTTGCCAGTGAAGGCAAACGGGGAGGTGCGGTTGCGGTCGGTGTTGTCCTGCATCAGCTTGGGCAGGGTATCGGCACCCAGGTCGAGCACGCCGCGCGTGGCATGGACGGAAGCCTTGCCATCGATAATCTTCTCGACGACCTCGGTAAGCTGGTCGCCCAGGAAGATGGACATAATCGCCGGAGGAGCCTCGTTGGCGCCCAGACGATGATCGTTGCCGGCCGAGGCAACGGAGGCACGCAGGAGCTCCTGATAGTTATCGACGGCCTCGATCACCGCGGTGAGGAAGACGATGAACTGCAGGTTGTCGAGCGGGGTGTCGCCCGGGTCGAGCAGGTTCTCGGACTCGGTGCCAAGCGACCAGTTGTTGTGCTTGCCCGAACCGTTGATGCCCTCAAAGGGCTTCTCGTGCAGCAGGCAGACCAAGTCGTGGCGGGAGGCGATGAGCTTCATCTTCTCCATCATGACCAGATTCTGGTCGATGGCCTCGTTGACCTCGCCGTAGACAGGGGCGAGCTCATGCTGGCAGGGAGCGACCTCGTTGTGCTTGGTCTTGGCAGGAATGCCAAGCGCCCACAGTTCATCGTCCAGGTCCTTCATATAGGACGAGACGGTGGGGCGGATAGCGCCAAAGTAGTGTTCCTCGAGCTCCTGGCCCTTGCAGGGAGCAGCGCCAAAGAGGGTGCGACCGGTGATGACCAGGTCCCTGCGCTTGCGGTAAGCGTCCTTCTTGATCAGGAAGTACTCCTGCTCATCGCCCACGGAAGGAACGACCTTCTTGGGGGTCTTGCCAAACAGCGCCAAAACGCGCTTGGACTCACGCGAGAGCGCGGTCATAGAGCGCAGCAGCGGGGTCTTCTTGTCCAGGGCCTCGCCCGTGTAGGAGCAGAAAGCCGTGGGGATGCAGAGGACGTCGTCCTTGATAAAGGCGGGGCTGGTGGGGTCCCAAGCGGTGTAGCCACGGGCCTCGAAGGTGGCACGCAGGCCGCCGTTGGGGAAGCTGGAGGCGTCCGGCTCGCCCTGGATGAGGTTCTTGCCCGTAAACTTGGTAATGGCGGTGCCGTCGTGGTTGGGCTCGAGGAAGCTGTCGTGCTTCTCGGAAGTAATGCCCGAAAGCGGCTGGAACCAGTGCGCGTAGTGCGTCGCGCCCTTGGAGATGGCCCAGACCTTCATGGCGTGGGCAACGGCGTTGGCCACATCCAGGTCGAGCGGCTCACCGTCCTCGAGGGTTGCAGCAAGGCGCTTCCAAATGTCCTTGGGGAGGTAGTCCTTCATGACTTCCTCAGAGAACACCATGGTCCCGAAGCGGTCAGTAAGTTCGGCCATACGGAACTCCCTTCGTATCGGCACCGCGTGAGAAGCGGTGTTGATTACTAACGAACGAGTCATAGATTAGGCTCGTCGTGTTTCCGCAACATTACCGTTATGTTGCTGTCACGAAACCAATCAATGAGGTTACCGCATCGCGGCGGCGTTGCCGCCCTCAACAGCCAATCAACTGTATAAATTGCAGACCTCTCCCCATGGTTTAAGGGTAGTCAATTTGGGATGGGGCTCTATTAACTGGTATTTCGCATCAGATACCAGTCTTTATAGCCCGTATCAAAATCAGCCGCTCTGCTATAGGGAATGTCGATAGCAAGGCATCTTTGATTGGTATCCCCGAATAGCGAGTGAAACTCCACCGTGACACAGTGGTGCTGTAGAATCCTTACAACACATCACACTATTACGTATCTAAAGGAGCACGATATGCGCGTCGATGAGGTTTTTAAGCAGGCAGCATCCCAGGGCACCACGCCCGTTTCTTTTGAGATGTTCCCGCCCAAGGGCGAGCTCACCCTCGATACGGCTCGCAAGGTGGCAGGCAATCTGTGCAAGCTTTCGCCGAGCTTTGTCTCGGTTACTTGCTCGGCCGGCGGCTCGGGCAACGGTGCCACCACCGCCCCCATCGCGCATATGATTACGAGCGAATTCGATACACCCTCGGTGGCACACCTTACCTGCGTGGGCCGTTCGCACGCCGATATCGCCGCCAAGATCGACGAGTATCGCACCGCCGGCGTGGAAAACATCCTGGCCCTGCGTGGCGATCTCCCTGCCGGCGCGACCGAGGACGACAAGCCCGCCTCCGACTACGCCTACGCCCGCGACCTCATCCCCGAGCTCGTCGACGCCGGCTTTTGCGTGGGCGCCGCAGCCTACCCCGAGGGCCACATTGCCTGTGAGGATCTCAACCTCTCGGTCGAACACCTCAAGCAAAAACAGGACGCTGGCGCGAGCTTCTTTGTGACGCAGCTCTTCTTTGATAACGAGTGCTTCTACCGTTTCCGCGAGCTTGCCGACAAGGCAGGTATCACCGTGCCCATTACCGCGGGCATCATGCCGTTTATGGGCAAGTCGCAGATCAGCCGCATGGTCTTTATGTGCGGCGCGTCGCTGCCCTCCCCCGTCATCAAGATTCTCGCCAAGTACGAGAACGACCCCGAGAGCCTGCAGGCAGCCGGCGTAGATTATGCCGCCCGTCAGCTTTGCGACCTTAAGGAGCACGGTGCCGCCGGTCTGCACCTGTACACTATGAATCGTCCTGCGATCGCCGCGACCATTATGGAGCGCCTAGGGTAATGGAAAAACCGCACATCGATACAACCGCTGTCGAAGTGCCGGCCGACCTTGCGTCGCCGGCGCTTTACCGTGTCGATGCTGCGCACCATCCCCGTGTCGACCGTGCCGAGATGCTGCGATATCTGGGTTACGGCGGGCAGCAGATTGAGCCCGAGCTGTCACGACGTATTGAGCTTGTGGTCGAGCGCCTTGAGCTGGACATTGAGCCCCGTGGCGTGCGCCGCGTATTTGCCATCGATGCCACGGGCGTGGACGAGCAGGGAGAGCCTTGCATCCGTCTGGTTGGCACCAACGTTGAGTTGCAAGGTCGCGATATCTATCGCCACCTTAAGGACGCCCGCCTTGCCGCACTCATGGCATGCACACTCGGCATGGACGCCGAACGCCGTCTGCGAACCACCGGAGCCCAGCAACCCCTGGAAGGCGCCGTGCTCGACGCCGCATGCTCTGCCTATGTAGAAGCCGCCGTCGAGCAGATGGACCAGCAGGTCAAGGCCGCGGCCGCTGCACACGGGCTCGCCGGCAACTGGCGCTTCAGTCCCGGCTATGGCGACTGCCCGCTCTCTGCCCAGCGCTCGATCGTGGATGCACTCAACGCCACGCGCCTCATTGGACTTACCGTCACCCCCACCAGCCTACTCATGCCCACCAAGAGCGTGACCGCGGTGATCGGCCTGTTCGACGGCGAGGTCCACGACGCCCAGAGCCGCCCCACCTGCAATATCTGCCGTATGCGCGAGCACTGTCGCTTCCGCGCCGCCCACACCACCTGCTATTCCAGCCATTAGGAGCCCTCGATGTTTACTCCGCTTATCACTCATGATTCTGACGGCACTGCATTGGCGGCACCCGTTGATGCCGCACGTCGCAACGGTGCCGCGTACAAAACGCGCACGATCGACGACCTGCACATTAAGGACGATCGCCTGCGCGCCGCCATCGAGGGCACGGGGCACCTGCTGTTCGACGGCGGCATGGGCACCATGCTGCAGGCGGCCGGCATGAAGGCCGGCGCCCTGCCCGAGCTGCTCAACTTTGAGGAGCCCCAGGTCATTACCGACATCCAGCGTCAGTACGTCGAGGCCGGCTGCGACGTGATCACCGCCAACACCTTTGGCGCCAACGCCCACAAGCTCGACGGTGCCGCTACCGTGGCAGATGTCTTTGCCGCCGCCGTCGCCTGCGCCCGCGCGGCCGGTGCCCACTATGTCGCCGGCGACATCGGCCCCATCGGCGCCCTGCTGCGCCCCTTGGGTACCCTCAGCTTCGACGAGGCCTATGACCTCTTTGCCGAGGAAGTACGCGCCGGCGTCGATGCGGGCGTGGACCTCTTTATTATCGAGACTATGACCGACCTGGCCGAGATCAAGGCGGCAGTCCTCGCCTGCCGCGAGAACTCCGACCTGCCCGTCTTTGCCACCATGACCTTTGAGGAAGACGGTCGCACCTTCTTGGGCACGAGCCCTGAGGTTGCCGCCATCACCCTCGACGCCATCGGCGCCGACGTCCTGGGCATCAACTGCAGCCAGGGCCCGGCCGAGCTCCGAGGACTCGCCGCGCGTATGCTCACCGTCACCGACAAGCCCGTTATGGTGCAGGCCAATGCGGGACTCCCCCATGTGGACAACGACGGCAACACCGTCTTTGATATCCAAGCCCCCGAATACGCCAAGGCCGTCGCCGGCATGATTGCCGACGGCGTGAGCGTCGTGGGCGGCTGCTGCGGCACCACGCCGGCGCACATGGCAGCGCTGCGCACGCTCATCGATAACCACACGCCCAGTCCGCGCCACCGCAAGCCCAGCATGTCGGTCACGAGCGCCCAAACGGTCGTGGACCTTCCCTGCGACGGCCACAAGATTGCCGTCATCGGCGAGCGCATCAATCCCACCGGCAAAAAGCGCCTGCAGCAGGCCCTGCGCGACGGCGACCTGGACTACGTCGTGAGCCAGGGCATCAGCCAGCAAGAGCAGGGCGCCGACATCCTGGACGTCAACGTGGGCCTGCCCGAGATCGACGAGGTCAAGGTCATCCAGCAAGCGACCGAGCAGCTCCAGGGTTCCACGCTGCTGCCGCTGCAGATCGACTCCACCGACCCCGCAGCCGTCGAGGCCGCCGTACGCCGCTACGCCGGCAAGCCCATCATCAACTCGGTCAATGGCAAGCAGCAGATCATGGATGAGATCTTCCCGCTGGTCGCCCACTACGGCACCAACGTCGTCGGCCTTACGCTCGACGAAAGCGGCATCCCCGATACCGCCGAGGCCCGCTTCGCCATCGCCGAGCATATCGTGGCCGAGGCCGCCCGCTACGGCATCGGCCCGGACCGTATCCTCATCGACTGCCTGGTCATGACCGCCTCGACCAATCAACGCCAGGCCGAGCAGATCCTACGCGCCATGTCCCTGTGCAAGGAGCGCCTGGGCGTCAAATGCGCGCTCGGCGTGTCGAACATCAGCTTTGGTCTGCCCGCGCGGCCGCTGCTGGGCTCGGTCTTTTTGGCCGCCGCCTTTGGTGCAGGTCTGGACGCCCCCATCATGAACCCGGGTTCCAAGCGCTTTATGGATACCGTCTACAGCTATCGCGTGCTGAGCGTTGAGGACGAGGGCTCGACCGGATACATCGAGCGCTACGCTGGCTGGATCGATCCGTATAAGATCGCCGCAAACCCGGCAGCAGCTCAGGCCGCATCGACCGACACCGTGCCCGCTGCTGGCACCGCCGGCACCGACGACCCGATTCGTCGCATGGTCGTCTCGGGCCGCAAAGGCGAGATCGCTGCCGAGACCGAGCGTCTACTGGCAGATCACGACGCCATGGACCTCATCAACAATCACTTTATCCCCGCCCTCGACGAGGTTGGCGTCCTCTTTGACCAGGGAAAATTCTTCTTGCCGCAGCTTATGGCCTCGGCCGAGGCGGCACGCGTGGGCTTCGACACCATCAAGCGGCTGATGCCCGCCGGCGAGATTGCCGACAAGGGCAAGATCTGCGTGGCCACCGTTAAAGGCGATATCCACGACATCGGTAAGAACATCGTCAAGATGCTGCTCGACAACTACGGCTATACCGTCTTTGACCTAGGCCGCGACGTCGACCCGCAAGAGGTGCTCAAGACCGTACAGGAGCGCGACATCAAGCTCGTCGGCCTTTCGGCGCTTATGACTACCACCGTCGTGGCCATGGAAGAGACCATCAAGCTGCTTCATGCCGAGGTGCCGGGCGTCAAGATCATCGTAGGCGGCGCCGTACTCACCCCCGAATACGCCAAGCAGATCGGCGCGGACTACTACGCCAAGGACGCCGCCGAAAGCGCTCGTATCGCCGAAGAGGTCTTTGGCCAGTAACACAACGGAAACAACCGAGCGCCAAAACGTGCCGCATGCGCCACTTGGCACGTGCGGCACGTTAGAATAGAAAAGACTATGCTCGTTTTGGCAGATAGGAGCGCAAGGATGGCGATCACGCCCGCAGAAATCGCGGAAACCCGCGGCATGGTTGAGGAGCAGAACCTCGACATCAGGACCATCACCATGGGTGTTTCGCTCATGGGTTGCGGTGACGAGAACCTCGACCGCATGTGTACGAAGATCTACGACCACGTGACGCACACGGCTGAGCATCTGGTCGAGACCGCCGAGAACCTCGAGCGCGAGTACGGTATCCCCATCGTCAACAAGCGCGTTTCCGTCACCCCGGTGGCGCAGATCGCCGCTTGCTGCAAGGATGAGGACCTCACCCCCATCGCGCATGCCCTCGACCGCGCGGCCGAGACCCTCGGCATCGACTACCTGGGCGGCTTCTCCGCACTCGTCCAGAAGGGCATCGGCGACGCCGACCGCCGCGTCATCCAGTCCATCCCGCAGGCGCTTGCCACCACCAGCCGTGTCTGCTCCAGCGTCAACGTCGCCAGCCTGCGTGCCGGCATCAACATGGACGCCGTGCTCATGGCCGCCCAGACCATCATCGATGCCGCTAAACTCACGGCCGACCAGGATTCCGTCGGCGCTTCCAAGTTTGTCTGCTTTGCCAACATGGTCGAGGACTCCCCGTTTATGGCGGGCGCCGTCCACGGCGGTGGCGAGGCCGACGCCGTCATCAACGTAGGCGTTTCGGGCCCCGGCGTTATGGCCGCAGCCCTGGAGACGCTGCCCGATTCCGCATCGATGATGGAAGTCGCCGAGAAGATTAAGCAGACCGCCTTTAAGATAACCCGCGCCGGCGAGCTCATGAGCCGCGAGGCCGCCCATCGCCTGGGTGTCGAGAAGGGCATTGTCGACCTGTCGCTGGCACCTACGCCTGCCATTGGCGACTCCGTCGCGCGCATCCTCGAGATCATCGGCGTGGGCACCTGCGGTGGCCCCGGCACGACCTGCGCGCTCGCCATGCTCAACGATGCCGTCAAGAAGGGCGGCGTCATGGCCAGTTCCAGCGTGGGCGGTCTCTCCGGCGCTTTCATCCCCGTATCCGAGGACGCCGGCATGATCGCCGCCGTCGAGGCCGGTGCGCTTTCGCTCGAGAAGCTCGAGGCCATGACCTGCGTGTGCTCCGTTGGCCTGGACATGATCGCCATCCCCGGCGACACTCCGGTCGAGACCATCGCCGGCATCATCGCCGACGAGATGGCCATCGGCGTCATCAACAACAAGACCACGGCCGTGCGCGTGATTCCCGCCATCGGCAAGGGCGTGGGCGACTGCGTCGAGTACGGCGGCCTGTTCGGCCGTGCGCCCATCATGCCGGTGAACCCCAACGCCGGCACCGTGCTTGCCCACCGCGGTGGACGCTTCCCGGCACCGCTGAACTCGCTCAAGAACTAGCTGAGGGGGACTGGCGAGGAGCCCCGGGGAGGGCAAATATATAAGGTCGCCTGCTCGGACAGTCCTGACTCGCACGGAGAGCACATTAAGTGCTCTCCGGCTCGTGCGGAACTCGCGATCGACCTTATATGTCTGCCGCCCGGCGGCGGGGCTCCCGCACAACGGGACCTCGATTGGGTTCTATCCCTTTGGCAGTCGCTTCGCTTCTGCCCTACTTTGCTGGTATGGCGGTTTGGCGTTGGATCGGTTCTTTCTGATATATGCTTGTTGCGGCTCTTCTTTTGGGAGGAGTCGCTTTTTTGTTGCTAGGAGGTTGGCCCGTGGTTGATGGGGATGCTCGCTCTGAGCTGCTTTCTGCTGATTGGAATGGCGAGTGGATGCGCTTGCAGGCTGATCGGCGGCGGGCTGATGATTCTTTTGAATGGGATAAGCGGGCTCGGCATTTTCGGCCGCTGGAGACTGCCCCTTATGCTCGGGACTTTATGAAGCTGTTGGCGTTAAAGCCTGGTGAGTCGGTGCTGGATATGGGGTGTGGGGCTGGGTCGATTGCTATTCCGCTTGCTCAGGCTGGGCATCCTGTGATTGCGGCTGATTTCTCCCCTGCTATGCTGGGCACGCTTGATGCTGGCATTGAGTACTATGGGCTCGAGGATCGCATTACGCCGCTTGAGCTTGCTTGGGATGATGATTGGGATTTGGTTGGACCGGTCGCGAAAGCGGTGGATGTTGCCTTTGCCAGTCGGTCGGTTACGACGACCAATCTAAAAGATGCGCTTGCCAAGCTTGATCGAACGGCTCGTCGGCGTTGTGCTGTCACGATGGTCGCTAACTCCAGCCCGCGCTATGATCTGCACTTAATGAACGCCATCGGTGCCTCGGTTACCTGCAGTAATGGCTTTGTGTATGCCTTTAATATCCTCATTCAGATGGGTGCCCTGCCGCAGGTTACATACTTTGAATCGCCTCGACGCGACACCTTCGATAGCCTTGAGGCAGGTGTGGCGGATTTTTCCCGTATGCTCGAACATGGCAACGAGGATAAGATCGACCGCCTGCGCGATTACATCGCCCAGCACATGATCGAGAACTCCCATGCCGGTGAGCCGGGCTCCAAGGGCGTGCCGCAGGGGCGCTATATGCTCGACCATATCCGTAAGGTTCGCTGGGCGTTTATTGCATGGGAACCGGTCTCTGCGCCCAGCTCATAGCCTGTTCGCAGCCCGCACCGCCCACTCACTCGGCATCCGCATTCTTTTTGAACTGGGCAAACGCGCTCCACACCGTGCCGTTCCTGCGCTATCGTGGGACAGCTCACGTAGATTAAGGCCCCGTCGCGGGGCGCCCCATACATAGAAAGCGAGAACCCATGGCACTGACAGGAGCCCAGGTCAAGCAGCTTCGCAGCATGGCCCATCACCTCAACCCCGCCATCATCATCGGTAAGTCCGATGTCAACGAGGGCACCGTCGAGCAGACGGTCGCCTACCTGGAGAAGCACGAACTCGTTAAGTGCTCCGTGCTCGATGGCTCCAGTCTTTCCGCCCGCGAGGCCGCCGAAGAGCTCGCTGAGCGTTGCCACGCCGAGGTCGTCCAGGTCATCGGCCGCAAGTTCTCGCTGTATCGCGAGTCCTCGCGCAAGGACATCGAGAAGATCAAGCTCGTCTAAGAGCCAATGATCCGGCGAGCCAACACATAGCAAGCTTACGGGTGCCCAAGTACTTCGGGCGCCCGTTTTTTATCGCTCGACCAGCACGCGATTGAGCCGTCCCTCCACCAAGCGCTCGTATAGACGCCGCGTCTCGGGCTCGGGCACGCCATTGACCTGCTCCCTCAGATGGTGCATATGCCCGCTGTACAGCTCGACGATATCGCGCCGCCGCCCCGCCGCACTGTAGACACGCATGGCGCAGCGCACCATATCCTCACGCGCCGTTTCCTGTCGAAGCCCCGACTCCGCCAGCCAAATCGCCGACTGCAGATCGTTTTCTTCTAGAGCGGCATTGGCCCCCTTAATCATGCAATCGATGTACTTTGACTGCATAATGCGTCGCATACGCAAAAAGTAGGTGGGGTTACAGCCATTGGGAACATACAGCGGTCCGGCATAAAGCTGCTCAATCTTAAGGCATAGCTCAACTAAATGGGGCCCGCGCGCACCCGTGCGATTTCCCAAAACCTCGCGGCTTATCTGGTCAAACAGCCGTACATCGGTCTTGACGTAGTCGCCGTTGAGTCCGATGCATTCATTTTGGATAAGCACACACGACTTGCCATCCGGCGTCGGTCCCAAAGCCGACCGCAAGCGCGATATCGTCGAGTACAGGTTGTTGCGGGCGCTATTGAACTCGGCATGGGGCCACAGCTCCATGGCCAGCGTCTCACGATCGACGAGTGCATCCATGCCCAGCGCAAGCCGCTCGGCAAGTGTCGCCGCCTTCTTGCGGCGCCACATTTTGTCCGTGATGGGAAACCCGTCGCGCTCGGCGCGAAACGCGCCAAACATGCGAATCTCGATATGGTCAATGGTATCAACGGCTTCAACCTCGCCGGCCTGGAACAGGCGCTCGCCCTCCCCTTCCAAATCGTCGCGCAGCGAGTACCGCGACAGCTCGCGCACGGGAAGCTTCTTGCGAATCCTGGTCGCCGGCTCGCCCAGACAATGCATGGCAAGGCGCGCAAAGAGCCGATACGATGGTTCCAGAATCCCCGCGCGATTCATGGACATCCAGGCCGCAAGGTCGCTGTCTCGGCCCGCACAGGCCAAATGCAGCGCCACCATCCAGGCTTCTGCGCCACCAACCTGCGTCTGGCTTATATCGAGCAACTCCGCTTCCTCGCGCACCGAAACCATCGAGGTGTTACGCAGATACGCCGCGCGCTCCAGCAGCAATGCGTTATCGCGCATGTACGCAATCGACTCCTCGGCAAGTTTGAGCACTTGGACCGCACGGAACTTTGCATTAACCGGCCGTCCCTCTGCCAGCGACTGCCAGCCTTCTAGCAACAGGCCAAACAGCTGAATCTGGTTGTCGCGCATGCGCACGGCAAAACGATCGAGCTCGTTGAACGCCGCGTCGTCGGTTACCGGCAGGCCGGAAAGGAGCCGCCGTGCCGCCAACACCATGCGCACCCAGATAGCCATCGCCTTAAGCCCACGTACGTCGAGCGCCTCCCGCACCACCGTCATCTCGTCGTCGCGCTCGTCGGTTCCCGCAAACGACCCGTCAAAGAGCTCCACTAGCATGCTATCGGCCCGTATAACAATCCCCGCGATGTCGAGCTCACAGTCGTAGGCCTTGCTCGTTTTGAGCTGCTGTAGAACGCCGCCGTCATCTCCCCGCTCGGTCAGGCGGCGCTTGACCTCGATATGCGCAGACAGCATATCGAGTGCGGTATGGGATGTCTCGATTTCTGACACGGCCAGGTTCGTAGGAAGCCCAAGCCCGTTGTCCCCATAGCAAACAGCCGTCAGTGTCTGGGCCACCTTCCATGAAACAGGGTCTATTTCGCAGGCCGCCCGTTCGCCCCCGCGCTCGATGACCGATGCCATATAGCGAGCGAGCTTTGTATTGGACACGCTGACCGCTGCCAGATATACGCCAAGCGCCTCGGCAGGCGTTGGCTCTGGAGCCGGATCGTCGGCATCGATCGTGCCCAGCGCTGCTCGGCAGATATCGGCCCCGTGCCCCGTCAGAGCCAGATCGACCCCATACTGCCCAGCAAGTTCAAGGACCGCTTCACGGTCCAAAAAGGCGTCCGCCAGGCCCATCGCCGCATCGCATCGGCCCGCCTTAAGCAAAATCCGGGCTGCCCTCGGAACAAGTTCGGGGCGAACCTCGGCCACCAACTTACGCAAACGCAAGCGTCCGTTATCCTCCGTGCCCAGACACGTAAAACTCCGCTCGGCGGGATCCAAGCCAAAGATCGGGTAGTCGCGTACAAAGTAGGACTGGTCGACCATCGACAGCCTCACCCCACAAGCCTCGAGTTCTGCGATATTGCCCTCGCCCATCAAAATCATGAGACATGCCACGCAAAACAGCGCATTATTGTCGAGCGAAGCCAGATCGACAAGTGCCGCGCCATATACGTTGACAATCTCGTTTTCGAGCAGACCGGCTACGTCGCCTTGGCCATACAGACCCGTCTGCAATGCCGAAACGAGCTCGGGCACGCCCTGCGTAAGCTGATAAAAGTCGAGCGATGTGCTGATCGAAAACGCCGATGCCCACGCCGAATACTCATAGGCATGCACCTTGAGCATCTGCGCATTGATCTTAACCGAATCGCCCAGCCCATGAATCAGCTGACGATTTGAAGGACGGCAGGAGATAAAGACCCCTACCCCCATGGCGCGCAGGCCGCGAATCCTGTCGATGAGGTCTTCGGTATCGTGCTGATCGAGGTTTGGCACATTATCAATCGCGATAAGGGAGCGCGGTTTGTCTTTGAGTTCTTCGGTGACCACCTCGAGCTGCATAAACACCTCGCGCCCAATGGCGCGATCGGCCTCGATAATCCGCACGGGGCCTCGCGTCGGGTCGCATTTAACCTCATGGGTGTACTGCAGCAGCACCGAGGTCTTCCCAAACCCGTCGGGCGCATAAAGAACCACGATGCCGGCCTTTCGGCCCTTGGCGATAAGCTCAGTCATCAAGCGTTCGCGTCGCACCATATAGCCTCCGCCCAGCGGCATCAGCTCGAGGTCGTCTATACTGCCCAAATCGTTTACCATGCCCGCTCCTCAACTCGACCGTATGGACACTGTAACCGCAAGACCATACAAGCCGCGCTATGAATAGAGCGACCTTGTGTTTTAGGTTGTCTTTTGGTACGCAAGCGGCAAGTTTTTGTACAGCGAGGGCCGATTGTTATTAATCCCCCGACTAATCGGTCTTTAAGCAGGTAAATGGCTTGTCAGCTTGTCCCATCTGAGCGGCAGTGTAACGCAAGTGAACAAGGTTCAGCTATGTCATTCAACTCGCCTAGCACCCGCTACCGTCTACGACCTTTTAGTGGCATTATTGCATAGAATCTGGTATGGAATGAATCAAGCTGTTGGGCATCCGGCATTCGCCAAGCCTGCGGCAAGATTTTGGTCAAGCGGGCGGAAAGGGATAGCAAAAAGGCCCCCGCAAAGCGGAGGCCTTAGGCAAGGCTATGTCGAGCTGCAGGATTCGCGCTACTCGCAGAGCGAAAGGGCGGCCTCGTCGGCAACGACAACGCAGTTGGTGTGCAGCTGCAGGATCGAAGCCGGGCACGCGGGCGTAACCGGACCATAGCACATGTCATGCACGGCCTGAGCCTTGGCCTCGCCGTTGGCGACGACCAGGATCATGCGGGCATACATGATGGTCTGGGTACCCATGGTGTAGGCCTGACGGGGAACATCGTCGATGCTGTCGAACAGGCGGCTGTTGGCCTGAATGGTGCTCTCGGTGAGGTCGACGCAGTGCGTGCCCTTGGAGAAGTGGTCATCGGGCTCGTTGAAGCCGATATGACCGTTGTTGCCAATGCCGAGCAGCTGCAGATCCGGGTAACCGGCGGCGGCGACGATCTTGTCGTACTCAGAGCAAGCAGCGGCGGCGTCGGGATTGGAACCGTCGGGCACATGCGTGTTGTTCAGGTCGATGTTGATGTGATCGAAGAAGTTCTCACGCATGAAGTAGTGATAGCTCTGGGGATCGTCGTGCGAAAGGCCGCGATACTCGTCCAGGTTGTAGGTGCTGACCTCGGCAAAGTCGACGTCGCCCTTCTCGTACCAAGCAGCGAGCTGCTTGTAGGCACCGATCGGGGTGGAGCCGGTGGCAAGGCCCAGCACACAGTCGGGCTTGAGGATAACCTGCGCCGAGATGATATTGGCGGCCTTGCGGCTCATATCCTCGTAGTCTTTAGCTTTAATGATCTTCATTACGCGTCCTTTCTCGTACAAGAGAGGCAAGGCTCCCCTTACAAGCACTTGCCCGCGGCCCGCGTCGGCCGCAACCAACGTGTGCGGCCACCAGGGCGAGGTCGCGTAATGTATGTGTCTCGTGTCTAGCCGCGTCGAGGCCCCTGCCCGTCCACGGTGACCCGAAGCCTTTTAGCTTCGGACAAATCCCATCTTGCCACGGAGGGCGTCCTCTTTCAAGGGCGCCCTCCGTAAACGTGTTTGAATTGTAGGCTAATGGCCACGTGCACTTGCTAGCGCTCGCGAGCAACGATGAGCTGGTCCATCTCTTCGACATGCACGCCAACGGAGCCCTTGATGCTCGAGAACTCAACGGAGTTGCACACCAAGATGGGAACCGTCACATCGTAGCCCTCGGCAGCAATTGCCTCGCGATCGAACTCAATGAGTACATCGCCCTTATGAACGATGTCACCCACTTGCGCATGTACGGTAAAGTGCTTGCCCTCGAGCTGAACAGTGTCCAAGCCAACGTGGATGAGCACGTCCAGACCATCGACCGTGTTAAGCGCAACGGCGTGTCCCGTGGGAAAAATAGCCTCGACCTTCGCGTCAGCCGGCGCGATCACGCGCGTACCCGTAGGCTGAATGGCAACGCCCTGGCCCAAAAGGCCGGTGGCAAATGTCTGGTCGTTTACCTCGGAAAGCGGAATGACATCGCCCGAGATGGGAGCATCCAGCGTAAGGACTCGACCACGCATACCAAAAGACCTTAGGACTTTAGTGAACATGCTCCCCCTCGGACATTCCAATCAATCAAAATAACCTTGACAGTTTACCACTTGGCACCCGTTTTTGACCATTAGGGAAGTTCGCGCTTGACAACCTCGACGATGTCGTCAACAACGCGCTGGGTCAGCTCGTGCGTCTCGGCCTCGGCCATCACGCGGACCAGCGGCTCGGTACCGCTCGGGCGCACCAGAATGCGGCCGCGGCCGTCAAGCTCCTTCTCGGCAGCAGCGACGGCGTCCCAAATGGGCTGGCAATCGTCCAGACCGGCCTTGTTGTCGGAATGCACGTTGACGAGTACCTGCGGGTACTTCTTCATGATGCCGGCAAGATCGGTGAGGGTACGACCGGTGCGCTTGAGCACGGCCAGCAGCTGCAGAGCCGTCACCAAGCCGTCACCGGTGGTGTTGTGCTCCAGGAAGATGATGTGGCCGGACTGTTCGCCGCCGATGACGGCGCCGTCCGCGAGCATGCGCTCCAGAACGTAACGGTCGCCCACGGCGGTCTGAACCATCTCGAAGCCCTGCTCCTTCATAGCGATGGAGAAGCCCAGGTTGCACATGACGGTCGAGACGATCTCGGAGTTGGCGAGCTTGCCGCGAGCGGCGAGGTCAGAACCGCAGATAGCCAGGATGTAGTCACCGTCGATCTCATTGCCCTCGCTGTCCACGAACAGCACACGGTCGGCGTCGCCGTCGTGGGCCAGACCGATGTCAGCATGGGTGCGCAGCACGAGCTCGCGCAGGGGCTCGAGGTGCGTAGAGCCGCACTCAACGTTGATGTCGGTGCCGCAGTAATCGGTGTTGATGGCGTGCACCGTGGCACCCAGGCGCTGCAGCGCGGCGGGCGTAGTCTGGCAGGAAGCACCGTGACCGCAGTCGACGGCAACAACCAGGCCGTCGAGCCTCAGGCCATCAAGCGTATCGATGGCGTGGTCGACGTATGCCTTGCGAGCGTCCTTCATCTTGATAATGTGGCCCACGCCGGCGCCGGTCGGCAGCGTATCGGCAGCCATGGCCTCCTCGGACATGACCCAGGCGCTGATCTCTTCCTCGACCGCGTCGGGAAGCTTCATGCCCTTGCGGCTAAAGAACTTGATGCCGTTGAACTCCGGCGGATTGTGCGAAGCGGAGATGACGATGCCGCCGTCGAGCTCGTTTTGAACAGTGAGCAGCGCCACGGCAGGCGTGGGGATGACACCGCAGCAGTGCGGACGGCCGCCCTCGGCCATGATGCCGGCGGTCAGAGCGCTCTCGAGCATGGTGCCCGAAAGGCGCGTGTCACGGCCGATGCAGATGTCCGGACCAAGGAACTTGGTCGCCGCGCGGCCCAGGCGAAACGCGAGGTCGCACGAAAGATCGGCGTTGGCGACGCCACGGACGCCATCGGTACCGAAGATGTTCTGGGGCATAGGATTGCTCCTTCCCTAGCAGGCGATATGCAACCGCCCACCCTAGTCGAAAAAGAAAAGCGGGACCCGCCGAGGAATCGGCAGGCCCCGCTTGTACATTGTATCTCGAAAGGAGATAAAACCTTAGCGCTTGGAGAACTGGGGAGCGCGGCGGGCCTTCTTGAGGCCGTACTTCTTGCGCTCGACCACGCGAGCATCGCGCGTAAGGAAACCGGCCTTCTTGAGGTCAGCACGGTAGTCGCCAGCGTTCAGAAGAGCGCGAGCGATGCCCAGGCGCAGAGCGCCGGACTGACCGGAGATGCCGCCGCCATCGCACAGAGCGATAACGTCGAACTGACCGGCGGTGTCGGTCACCTTGAAGGGAGCAAGGGCGTTCTCAACGAGCTGATGACGGCCGAAATACTGCTCGGCGTCACGCTTATTGATGGTCACCTTGCCGGTGCCGGGGACGAGACGGACGCGGGCGACGGCGTTCTTACGACGGCCGGTACCCTGGTAGACAACGGTGTTCTCAGCCATCTTTAAGCCTCCAGCTCAATCTTCGTGGGGTTCTGGGCAGCGTGCGGATGCTCGGCACCAGCGTAGACCTTAAGCTTGGTCATCTGGGCACGGCCGAGGGTGGTCTTGGGCAGCATGCCGCGAACGGCGCGCTCGATGACCTTCTCCGGGTGCTTCTCCATAGCCTGGCGGAAGCTCTCAGCCTTGAGGCCGCCGTTGTAGCCGCTGTGGCGATAATAGGTCTTCGTGTCGGCCTTGTTACCGGTAAGCTGGACCTTATCGGCGTTGATGACGACAACGAAGTCGCCGCAGTCGCTGTTGGGCGTGAACTGGGGCTTGTTCTTACCGCGCAGGATCATTGCGATCTGGGTGGCAAGACGGCCCAGGACAGCACCATCGGCGTCGACGAGAACCCAGTTGCGCTGGACCTCGCCCTGCTTGGCGTAGTGAGTCGATTTCGAAATCACTTAGACTCCTCCATGTACAGTACGTGTTGTTACAGAGATTCACGGGGCTCTGCAAGTAACCCGTCCATATTACCCCGCTCGCCGTACGAGTCAACAGGTATTTTGGCTCCGACCAGAGTTTCTGCACATGTCATCCACGAGCCGTGACGTTGCAGCGCTAGCGCTCGACAAATGCCTCGATATCTCCCAGCAAGCGCTTTGCCTCCTGGCGGCCCTGGATATACAGGTCGAGAAGCTTGGCCGGATCATGCTCGACATGGCCGACCTCGACCGGCTTTTGCGGAGCGATGACCAGCGCGCGACCCTCGCGCTCATACTTCCACAGGTGCATGCGCTGGAGGTTATAGCGGTCGTGGCGTGTCTCGATAGCCTCGAGCAGATAGGGGTAGTCGGCATAGCGCGCACGCGCCGCCGGCAAAAACTCGTAGGGCTTTTTCTCATACGAGCGGTCCTGGGTGACGATGACGACCGCACGGTCGAAGCCCGCCTCCTCGAGCACATGCTCAATAGGAACCGAATCGGCAACGCCGCCGTCGACGTATTTGTGCCCGTCGATCTCGACCGGCGGCGTCACCAGCGGCAGCGACGTCGAGGCGCGCACGGCATCGAGGTCAAGTACGGCGCTTTTGACCGGCAGGTACGTGGCGGTTCCGAACAGCATGTCCGTCGCAACGGCGTACATCTCGATGGGGCTCGCATCGAACGTCTCGTTGTCAAAGGGATCCAGGCGGTCCTGGACATCGTTGAAGATAAAGTCGTAGCCGACGATAGAGCCCGTGGCCGCAAACGACGCGGCGCCCATGAAGCGGTTGTCGTTACAGAAAGCCAGGTTGATGCGGTTGGCACGGCCGATCTGGTGCGACTTGTAGTTCACGCCATTGAGGGCGCCGGCCGATACACCGTAGACAGCCGGAATCTCGACGCCAGCCTCCATGAGAACGTCGAGCACGCCCGCAGTAAACTGCCCGCGAAAACTGCCGCCCTCCAAGACGAGCGCGACCTTGCCGGCGTTCTTTGCCTTATCTTCTGCAGTCATATTGACCTCCTGCGATTGCGTTTTGGCCTTCTTCTACCCAGTTTTGGAATGGAGGGCGCGCAGGTTTTTTTGAGGCGGCAGGCGAAACGAAAAGTGCGTCCCAGTTTGAGGCGGGATTCCGGGATGTGCTTTCCGCTTGGACCGCCGTTGGGAAAGCGCGACCCGTTCTGAGCGCGGATTCCGGGATGAACTTTCCGCTTGAGGCGTCTTCCGGAAAATGAATCCCATTCCGAGCGTCGATTCCGGGATGCAGTTTCCGCTTGAAACGTCATCCGGAAACCGCATCCCAGTCTGAGCCGGAATTCTGGGATGGATTTTCCGCCTGGGACGACGTTGATGCGGGGCATGGCAGGCTGCAGTCCGATCGGCATCGCATCTATATAGGGTTGAAGCTTTGCGCGGAAAATCCGCGTATTTGCTTCGCAAATCCGCACCGGCTTCGGCCGCCTGCCGGCGTCCTCGCCCGCTCGCTACAAACGCTTCGCGTTTGTTTAACGCTCGCGCCCTGCGCAGAGTTCGATTCTCCGCGGTGCGGGCATGAAATAAAAAGGCAGGTAGATACGAATATCTACCTGCCTGTTACTTATGGTGGAGGCGCGGAGAATCGAACTCCGGTCCACGAAAGCCCCCTGATTGGCATCTCCAAGCTCAGTCGCTGGTTTTGTCTCGGACGCTTTGCGCGCAGCGACACGCTCGCGGCGTCCTAACCGGTTCGGTCTTAGCCTGCGCCATACCGATTACGTGCGCAGGAGCATTCCCCTAATATGACGTCGCGCCGGTGTCGGGGAAATCACCGGGTTGACGCGCCGCTATAAACTAAGCAGCGAGAGCCATAGGCTCAAAAGAAGAGTTGTTGTCAATTCAATTTGACGGTACCCCTGTTTAACGAGGCGAGGAGACCTCGGCTTGCTTCCTCTCTCAGAGCTATCGTGTCGAAACCAGTCGCCCCCGAATGTCGGGAAAGTCTGGATGGTATCGGGCCTGCAAACACCCGATAACCGTCGACTTTTCAAGGAACATGCGGGGCAAGCCCCGCTTGTGGAGTGTTATCTTACCACGTTCTGAAAGCGGACAGCTGTTCTATGCACGAGCTGTGAAGACCCCAATGTGCGCCACACTTCGCACTTTTGCTACCGATCGCGTCACGTATATTTTCGCCAAGCAAAATTGACCCGTCGAAAGGACCGTTATGGATACCAAGCAGCAACTTGTCAATGCCCTCGCAGGCCTGGGCTCAACCATTACCGAAGCTATGGATGTCATCGAAGGCTTTGTCCCCTGCGGACATCCCGCCCTCACGGTATCGAACGCACTCGTCGCGCTGGACGCTGACGATGATGCAGCTCTCGCCCAGCAGCTTGAAACCGTCGAGGGCTTTATCGACCACGTGAGTGAGAACCGCGGCGTGACCGCCTACCACGGCATCGAGGTCGAGCTCGCGGGTCCCAAAGCCGATCTGCTCGCAGCAATCCGCGAGGTAGGCGCCCTTATGCAGACCGCAGGCGTCAAGAACACCCAGGTCAACGAGTGGGTCTACCGCAGCCTGGCAGCACTCGACAGCTCCGACGAAAAGGCAGCCGAGCAGCTCGCAGAAAGTCCCGCCATCAAGGCCGAGCTTTTGTAAATAGCAGACGCGGGCCCCTTGGCGCATCGTCGTCCAAGAGGCCCGCAAACAATTCGCGTCAACCGATAGCCGCGCGGCCGCGTTCGGCCAAAGCAAGAATCGGCATCATTTGACGAGGTGTCTTTGCTGCAAGATCAGCATGTTCGAGCAGTTTGCGATCGTTGGTCACCAAGTAATCGACCTGCGCGCGCTTGCACGCGGCGAGCACCAAGTTGTCCTCGTAATCGCGATGGAGCGCTAAGTATTTGTCGGCCAGCCAAAGGTCCGACGCATCTGCACCCACGGCCGTGGCGTTTTCGGTCATATTCCGAACAAACGCCAGCGCCGCATCGCCAATCGCGCGGGCAGAAGCCTCGTCGAGCGCTCCCCCGCCGGCAAGAACGCTACGCTTCAGCTCATGTTGGACAACGTACAGCACGTCCTTGGCGATATGCACCGGAAAGAGCAACGTTGCGCCCGATTCCGTCGCCTGCCCAATAAACGCACGCGCGGCAAGCGACTCGGCATGGTCGACGCAAAACGAATCAACCCATACGTTGGCGTCCACCATGATCTTGAGAGGCGCCCCACTCACTGGATCATCCCCTTTTGGCGATAGCGCTCGTCCATGGCTTCGGAATAGATTGTGTCCCAACCGCGATCGTCGGATGCGGGCGACGTAGCGATGCCCAGGTCCGCGTAAAGCCGGTCAGCCGCTGCCCACGACGCGGCGAACGGCGTATCGGGCGCGACGGTCTGCTGCCGGTCGTCGACGGCCGCAAGCACTTCCTCGCACTGCCCGCCACCCTGCGCGACCTTAGCCACCACCTTTTTGATAAGCTCGGGCAGCGAGGCGCCCGAAAGCCGCAGCACCTCCTCGGCACGGTTCTTGACCTGGCGATCCACGCGAACGTTCACCTGCGCCATGCCGCCAACAGCACCCACGTCGATCCCGCTCCCTTCAATTGCTAGCCATGCTAGCACCACTATATAGAGAAGCTAGCACATGGTCAAACGCAAAAGGCCTGCGCGCGGACGACACCGATGCCGTCTGGGCGCAGGCCAGATAACGCGGGCGAACACGTCTGCTAACGCAGGTAAGCCTTCGCGTTGCCCAGGCTGTAGGCAATCGTCGAGCCGTTATGCAGCAGCGATGACGCTTGCGGGGTAATCGCGCCGGTAATGCCCAGCGCCAGGAGCGCTGAGTTAGTGAGCATCACCTTGGAATACGAACTCGTCAGACGGTCGATGAGGCCCTGGCTCATGCGGCGCAGGCGAACGATCGCCGCGAGGTCCGTATCGGCCAGGATGATGTCGGCGACCTCTTTGGCGATGTCGCTTCCGCCGCCCATCGCCAGGCCCACGTCGGCCAAACCGAGTGCCGGCGAATCATTGACGCCGTCGCCCACCATGGCAACGTGGCGCCCCTCGCGCTTAATCCGCTCCACATAGGCATACTTGTCCTCGGGCAGCAGTTCGGCCTTAAACTCGTCAACGCCCGCCTCGCGCGCGATGCGCTCAGCCGTGCGCTCGGAGTCGCCCGTGAGCATGACCACGTGCTTGACGCCCAGCGCGTGCAGGTCGGCGATGGCCTCGCGGACCCCGGGCTTAAGCGGGTCCTCGATACCGAGCACGCCCACAACGGTGCCGTCGACCGCCAGGTACAGCGGCGACAGGCCCTGCATCTGGGACTCGATGCGCTCCTTGATGTCGGATTCGAGCCGTGCGCCCTCGTCCTCAAATACAAAGTGCGCGGAACCGATGATGGCGCGACGCCCTTCAATGGACGAAGCGATGCCGTGCGCCACGATGTACTCGACGGCGGCATGGCGCTCGCGGTGCTCGAGCCCGCGCTCGCGTGCCGCATTGACCACGGCGCGCGCCACCGGATGCGGGAAATGCTCCTCCAGGCAAGCGGAAAGGCGCAGGACCTCGTCCTCGCTCCAGCCATCGGTGGTGAGTACGCAGGCAAGACGCGGTTGCGCCTCGGTGAGCGTGCCGGTCTTATCAAACACAATGGTGTCGGCCTTGGCAAACGACTCAAAGTACTTAGCGCCCTTGACCATCACGCCCATCTTGGCGGCATCGCTCATGGCGGTCATGACGGCGACCGAACCCGTGAGCTTGAGCGCGCACGAGTAGTCGACCATCAGCGCCGCTGAGGTCTTGATGAGGCTGCGAGTGGCAAGCGCAACCAGGCCCGCGAGCAGGAAGTTCCACGGGACGATCTTGTTGGCAAGGTCCTCCATATGCGACTGGCCCTCGGACTTGAGCGAGTCGGCCGTCTGCACGAGCGAGACGATTGAGCGCAGTTTGGTTTGCGCCGTATTGGCGCGCACGCGCACCAAGATGCTGCCGTCCTCCACGACGGTTCCGGCGAACACGTCATCGCCCACGCTGCGCTCGACGGCCAGCGGCTCGCCGGTCAGGGTCGCCTGGTTGACCATAGCGCTCCCCTGTTCGACAACACCGTCGATGCAAATGGACATGCCAGTGCGCACGGCGACCAGATCGCCGGGCTCGAGCTCGGTCGCGGCAACGCTTACCTCGGTGTCACCGACGACCTTTTGCGCCTTGTCGGGCACATCGAGCAGCGAGTTGATGAGCTCGTTTTCGCTCATGGCGCGGGTGTAGTCCTCGAGCAGCTCGCCCACGTTGAGCAGGAACATTGTCTGGCCCGCGGTGTCAACGTCGCGCTTGACGAACGAAATGCCGATGGCCGAAGCGTCGAGCACGGGAACAGTCAGGCGCGGCTGCGCGAGCTCACGGAGGGCGGCGCGCAAAAAGGTCATGTAACCGACCACGACAAACACCGCGCGCAGCGGCGTGGGCAAGAACCAGCGACGTGCATAGTGAGCGCCGACAAGCGTGGCAAGATCCATAACGAGCTTGTGCCTGCGTGGCTCAAGCTGCATCACGTAACCCGTCTTTGCGTCGGCAATGGCCTGGGCATCGAGCGCACCCAAGGCGTCGAGCACGCTCGCACGACACCGCTCGTCGTATTCGAGCGCCATCTGGCCAATGCGGCCGTAGACGCGCACCTTGCGCACACCATCGATTTCGCCGCTGAGCTTTAGAAGCGCATCGAGATCGCTCTCTGGCACAGGACCCGCCAACTGGAGGCGGGTCCTGCCGGGGATCTCGCTGATAATCGAGAATCTCATAGTTTGTGCCTGGGAGTGCTACTCGGCTGCCTCGTCAGCAGCGGCCTCGCTCTGGGTGATGTAGGCCGCCTCGGCAACCATGTCGTCGACCTCGGCCTTGGCCTGCTCGACCATGTCCTGGTAGCCATTCTTGATGCGCATACCGCACGCGATACCCTGCACGCAGGCATTCTTGATCGGGGCGCTGGTAAGCAGCTTGATGCCGGCCGTGCCAAGCAGAAAACCGCCACCGACAAGCAGGGTGTTGAACGTGGACTTCTTCATGATGTCTCTCCCTTTTGCCGCATTGGACGCGGCACGGTGCCTCAGCACCCGAGTAAACAAGTTTGCTCGAGCACACTTTTGGAAAATAGTTTAGTTTATCTAACTATTAAGGTCAACAAAGGTTAACTTTTTGGAAATCTTGAGGCACGATACGACCAAGGGACCGTCCCTGCGCCACATCCACAAAAAAATGAGGGCGCCAACAGCACCCTCATTCACCAAATTTCATTCAGCCCCACCTGACCCGAACGGCCGAGTCGTCACGGAACCGAGGGGCCGGGCGCAGGGCCTTGCCTCTCAATGAGTTCCCTTCAAAACAATGGGCGCGCCAACGGCGCGCCCATTCACTCTATTCCATTCAGCCTACCTGACCCGAACGGCCGAGTCGTCACAGAACCCGGGAGCCCCGGCAGGGCGGGTGCTTGCTCAAAATGAGTTCCGCACGCAAAGAAGGCCACTTAATGTGGCCTTCGTCTTGCGCAGGACTGTTCGAAATTTTGAGGAAGCACCCGCCCTGCCGGGGCTTCCGGGTTCCCGCTTACGAGAGCGACGTTCTCAGCAACTCGTTGAAGAGCTTCGGGTTGCCCTTGCCGCGGCTCGCCTTCATGCACTGGCCCACCAAAAAGCCGATAACCTTCTGGTTGCCGTCACGATACTGCTGCGCCTGCTCGGCACAGTTTGCCAGCACCTCGTCCACAATCGGCTGCAGCGCGCCGGCATCGCTCACCTGACGCATACCGCGCTCGTCAACGATCTTGTTGGGGTCGTCGCCGGTCTGGGCCATGGCCTCAAAGACCTCGTGCGCCTGGTTGGAGCTGATGGCATCGGTCGCCAGCAGCTTAGCCAGCGCTGCCACCTGAGCCGGCGCGATGCCGGACTCGGCGAGCGACACGCCTGCGCCCTTAAGGTAGGCGATCATCTCGTTCACCAGCAGGTTTGCAACCGTCTGGGCCTCCTTGCCGGCCATACCGGCAGCGGCGGCCTCAAAGAAGTCGGCAAACTCCGGGTCGCCAGCGATCTGCTCGGCGTCGGCCGCCTTAATGCCAAAGTCGGCCTCAAAACGGGCGCACTTGGCATCGGGCAGCTCGGGAATCTCGCCACGGCAACGGTCGATAAACTCGTCGTCCAGGTCGAACGGCGCCAGGTCGGGATCGGGGAACAGACGATAGTCGTCTGCCGTTTCCTTCACACGCATGACCACGGTGCGCTTGCGGCTGGGCTCCCAGTGGCGGGTCTCCTGATAGATGATGCCGCCCTCCTCGAGCACCTCGGCCTGGCGGCAGATCTCGTAGGCAAGGCCGTCATGCAGGCTCTTAAACGAGTTGAGGTTCTTGAGCTCGGTCTTGGTGCCCAGCTTGGTCTCGCCGCGGCGGCGCAGCGACACGTTGCCGTCGCAGCGCATGGAACCCTTCTCCATGGAGCAATCGGAAATGCCCAGCGTCACAAAGATGCGACGGAGCTTCTCCATAAACAGGCGAGCCTCCTCGGGCGTGCGCAGATCGGGCTCGGTGACAAGCTCGATGAGCGGCGTACCGCAGCGGTTGTAGTCGACAAGCGACTCGGCCGCGGCGGTAATGCGGCCCTCGGCGCCGCCCACGTGAACCATCTTGGCGGCGTCCTCCTCCATGTGGATGCGCAGGATGCGGATGGGCACCGTGTAGGAACCGTCCTCGCGACGCTCGGGCATCTGCAGGTTGGACGCATCGTAGCTGGCCAGGTGGCCGGCACGCTGGTTGCCCTCGCGCATGGTCGACGTCATGGACGTGGACAGGCCCTCGGCGTTGGCCGAGGCGCTCGCCAGGCTCTGAGCCTCGGCCTCGCCAAACGCGCAGTCGGGGCGCTCGGCGGCACCGCGACCGGTCACGTCCAGGTCCAGGTGACCGTACATGGCAAAGGCGACCGGACCCTGCGTAGTCTGGAAGTTCTTGGCCATATCGGGATAGAAGTAGTGCTTGCGGTAGAACATCGAGTGGCGCTGGATCTCGCAGTTGGTGGCGAGACCGGCCTTGACGATGCTCTCGATGGCGCGCTTGTTGGGCACCGGCAGCGCGCCGGGCAGGCCCAGGCACACCGGGCACACGTTGGCGTTGGGCTCGTCATCGTGGCTGAGCTTGCAGTTGCAGAACATCTTGGTATCGAGTGCGGTGAGCTCGGTATGGATCTCCAGGCCGATCACGGCCTCCCAATCCTGCAGGACCTCGGAAAGCTCCTTCATTACAGCTCGCCTCCCTTCCCGGCAAAATCGGGCGCGACGGAAAGCGCGGGTGCACCCGTGGCGGCATCGGCAAAGCCGCGCTCCAGGGCGCGGGCAAACGTGAGCAGCTGACGGTCCTTAAAGGCCGGACCAACCAGCTGGGCAGAAACGGGCAGTTGCGTATCCTCGCCCAGGCCCAGCGGCACCGAGATACCGCCGTTGCCGCAAATGTTGAGCGAAATGGTGTACAGGTCGGAGAGGTACATCTGCGTGGGGTCGCTGATCTCGCCAAACTTAAAGGCCGTGCGCGGCGAGGCGGGCATGAGGATGGTGTCCACCTTGGCATACGCGGCGTCGTAGTCCTGCGTGATAAGCGTGCGGGCCTTTTGTGCGGCGTAGTAGTACTTGTCGTACACGCCCGAGCTCAGCAGATAGGCGCCGAGCATCTGACGGCGCTTGGCCTCGGCGCCAAAGCCGTGGGCGCGCGAAAGCGAGCTCTGGTCGGACAGGTTGGCGCAGCCCTCCTCCTGGTAGCCGTAGCGAATGCCATCGAAGCGGGCCAGGTTGGAGAACGCCTCGGCCGGGCCGATGACGTAGTAGGCAGCGATGGCGGCATCCAGGTGCGGCAGGTCGACCTCGACCAGCTCGGCGCCTTGGTTCTGCAGCTCCTGGGCGGCGCGCTGAACAGCGGCCTTGACCTCGGGCGTCAGGCCCTCGGCCTCCATGAACGCGGGGATGATGCCCACGCGCTTGCCCTCGATGCTGTCGTTGAGATGCTCGGTAAAGTCGACGGCGCAATCCTGGCTGGTGCAGTCGTACGGATCGTGGCCCGCGCCGGTAAGCGCGTTCATGGCCAGCGCGACATCCTCGACCGTGCGGCCAAAGGGACCCACCTGGTCGAGCGACGAGCCAAAGGCAACCACGCCGTAACGGCTCACGGCGCCATACGTGGGCTTAAAGCCCACCACGCCGCACAGCGACGCCGGCTGGCGAATGGAGCCGCCGGTGTCCGAGCCCAGCGAGAGCGCGACCTCGCCCGCGGCGACGGCGGCAGCGGAGCCGCCCGAGGAGCCGCCGGGCACGCGCTCGGTATCCCAGGGGTTGTTGGTGCGGTGGAACGCCGAGCTCTCGGTAGAGCTGCCAAAGGCAAACTCGTCCATGTTGGCCTTGCCCATGGGCAGACAGCCGGCGTCGAGCATGCGCTGGACGCAGGTGGCGGTGTAGACGCTCTGGTAGTCCCCGAGCATGCGGGAAGCGCAGGTGGTGCGCGTGCCCACGAGGTTCATGTTGTCCTTAATGGCCAGCGGCACGCCCGCGAGCGGGGGCAGCGGCTTGCCTGCGGCACGGTCGGCATCCACGTGCGCGGCGGCCTCGAGCGCAAGCTCGGGCGCCACCTGCAGGAATGCCTGGACCCCGCCCTCGCGCGCCTCGATGGCAGCAAGGGAGGCCTGGGCCACCTCGGTAGCAGTAAAGTCGCCGGCGGCAACGCCGGCGGCGATCTGGGCGGCGGTAAGGGAATCGAAGCTTAGCGCCATTACTCGCTCTCCCCCTCTCCCAAAATGGACGGCACGCGGAAGTAGCGGTCGCGCGCGCTGCCGGCGTTTTCGAGCGCAACGTCGAGTGGCAGATCGCGCTCGGGCTCGCGCAGGTCGTCGCCCATCACGTTGGACAGGCTTCCGATGGGATGGAACGTGGGCTCCACGTCGGGCAAGTCATATTGCAAGACGGGCTCGAGCATCTGGACGGCGTCGTTCATGTAGGACGTCATCTGGGTGAGCTCGTCATCGGTCAGTGCGATCTTTGCGTACTCGGCGATGCCGCGCACGTCTTTCTCGCTGAGTGCCATAGGCGCTCCCTTCCGCATAACAGATAAACCGCTCTAGTATACAAGGCAACGCCGCTTGGAGCAGGCGCTTTACCTAAATGCAGCGAAAACGTAACGAGGACGGCGGGCTGGCAGGCTGCGGGCTGGCGATTCTGCAGCGAAACCGCACCGCCCATAGCGAAAACCGTCTCGACCGCAGCGAAAAGCATCCCGCCCGCAATGAAAACCGTCTCGCCCGCAGCGAAAACCATCACAACATTCGACGCTTTTCGTCAAAATCGAGATTTTCATCGAATGTTGTGATGGTTTGGAAGCCCGGGCCACCACAAAGGTGCCTGTCCCCTTTGTGGTTGTTCTGAACGATGTCTTATGCCGAGGCCTTGGCCTTGCGGCGCTTGCGGACCGCGTGGATCACGATATCCAGCAGCAACAGCACAATGGCTACGACCACGATGAGCACGGCGAACTCGCGCTTGCCCCAGTGGCGGCCGGCCAGCGACTTTTGCTTGTCGACGTCCTTCTTGTTGTACTTGGTGCGCACGCAATGCACCAGCAAGCGATGGTCGTTTACGCCGTAGGGCGTGCAGGTGACGAGCGTCACTTTGTCGGCGCCGGGCTCGATGGTCAGCGACTCCATCTCCTCGGGCAGCACCACCTCGGAGTCCACCATCTTGTAGGCGAGCGTCTTATTCATGGTGTGAAGCAGCACCAGGTCGCCGGGCTCCAACGAGTGGATGTCGTCGAACATGCTCAGGTTGCGCATACCCGAATGCGCGGTGAGCACGCAATGCGTCGAGGTGCCGCCCACCGGCAGGCTCGTGCCCTCCAGGTGGCCGACGCCCGCCATGAGGACTTCCTCGCTCGTGCCGTGGTAGATGGGCATGCTCACGTCGATGGAGGGGATCTCGACCCAGCTCATCATGGGGTCGCGGTCAAAGATGAGCTGCTGGGCGTAGGGCTCGATCTGGTCGGCGGGAAGCTCGGTAGCCTCGCCCGCCAGCTGCTCGTTAAAGGAGCGCGCCTGGAGCAGAATGCGCTCGCGCTCCTCGGCAGATAGCGCGTCCACGGTGCTGGACACGGTGCTGATCTGGTTGAACACGCCCGAGGCCTCGAGCCGGTCCAAGATCCACGGCCAGGTCATAAGGCCCACGCCAATAAGGATGATGACGATGGTGATGAGCCGGTCGGCCCAGCGCGGCAGTCGCTTGCGGCGGCGTTTGGGTTTTGGTTGAGGTTTGGGCTGAGGGCTTGAGCCACCGTTGGCCGCGGCGTTATTGCTCTTCATATGTTTGGCGCCCTGCACCATCGCCGGTCACTCCTTTACAGCTCAGGTTGTCTAAACAAATAATAGCCGATTAGCGAGCTTCCACGCCGGACAACGCAGCCTGACAGCATTGCACAGCGCGAGTATGGGCCCGCATTTGAGTTTTCAAAATGTCCCGAATCGGCTGGGCGATTCGGGATACAATGTCAATAGAAAACGACGCACCCCGCGTAAGTGTACGAGAGCGCGGGCGGCCTAGTTTTCAGTTTTTGTTAAATGCCCGGGATCCGACCCCCGGGCATTCTTATTTGCGCTTTCGGCGCAAATGCCGTCCACCGTCCGCACCGCGCGTGCGCCTACGGACCTTAAACCGAACTTCATACGAGTCAAGAAACGCGATGACGAACGTGCCCACCGCCGCGAGGGCGGCGAGCGCGTTAAGGAATTTCAGCATATGGTGACCTCCGATCGAGTCGTCGGCCGCCCGCGCACGGGATGCGTCGCAAGGGTATTTTACTGCGAGTGCATGCACCCGCAGCTGCTAAACGCAATAATTGCAAACATTTGTTCGATAGTTATAAACACAATTCCTCATCCAGCGGAGCCTGGCCGCATTGTCCGGGTTTGCCCGACGTGTTTGCGTTTTCAGAATATCCCGGATCGGCTGGGCGATTCGGGATACAATTGCTACAGGAAACGACGCACCCCGCGTAAGTACTTAGGAGCGCGGGCGACCAGTTTCCGACGTTGTTAAATGCCCGGGCCTCTAACCCCGGGCATTCATATTTGCGCTTGTTGCGGCGCAAATGCCTTCCACCGTCCGCACCGCGCGTGCGCCTACGGACCTTAAACCGAATCTCATACGAGTCAAGAAACGCGATGACGAACGAGCCGCATCGGACGATGAAGGCTGACTGTGTTATCCCAAAAAACGGGGCAGACTCCAGTGCGGAGTCTGCCCCGAAAAGAGAATGGCAAAGCAAGAACGTGGATGGACGAGAAAAGTGTCCGCAAGTCTCATGGCCATCGCATCCCACCTGCCAAAGGGATGGGTGAGCGAGCGTTACTCCTGCTCGGACTCCTCAGCCTGCTTACGGCTGCGGATGAGGTGCGCCACGCCGATGCACAGCACCGCGCCACCAGCGATCCAAGTGAAGGTCACGCCGTTAAGGCCGGTCAGCGGGAGGCCGGTGCCCTCCTGGTCGACGATGGTGAAGCTGAGCTTACCGATAGATACAGCGGCAGAATCGGCCTTTACAACACCATCAGCAGCAGTAACGTTGGCAGAATCCTTGTCGGGAGTCACCGCGGTGCCATCCTGCTGAAGCGTGCCGCGAGCAATGGTAAACGTGACACCTTTGGAAGCAGAGTTGTTGTAGCCAGGCGCCGGGGTTACCTCTGTGAGGGTGTAGGTGCCCTCATCGAGACCGACAACGTTTATCTTACCGTCTGCGTCGGTCTTCAGCTTGGCCTGCTCGCTATTAGCCGTCTTGGTACCGTCCGCTTTGATAAAGTTGCTCGTATCACCGTTCTCCTGCAGCGTGAACTCAACGCCCTCGAGCCCCTTTGCTTCGTTATCAGAGCCCACCTTGGTGACATCGATGCCATAGGTGTAGTCATAGGCAGGGTGCTCGACCGTGGTGCCGACACCCTCAGCATGCGGATTGTTGGAATAAGTCAGCTTAACCGTATTAGTCTGGGCTTGACCAACCAATCCATTAAAGATCTTCTTGATTTTACCGTCATTACCAAAGATCTTGGTAGAGTCGAGCTTTGCCTTGTACTCGACGGTCACCTTCGAGTCGCTGTTCAGTGTAATAGCAGCATTGTTCACGCCCGTGCAATTCTTGAGATTGGTGAAGTCGACAGTTATCGTATTGTTCTCGTACTTGGCGGTGTAGCAGCTAGTCTTGACCTCGGTATCACCAATCTTGACCTTGACAGCGGGCGTCGTGCCGTCAGATTCAAACTCGGGCGTCATGGATTCGGGAAGATTATCCGTGAAGATGTACTTGTAGGTGCTGTAAGTGTTGATGTTACCCGCAACGGTACCGGTAAGCAGGTAGTCGACATAGTCGTCCATCTGAGAGTCCGCAGCCTTATTGGGATTCTCGGGTGTGCCGAACGTGCTGCCCTCTGCGTCGTCCATTACGGCCTTGGTCACAGTGGGGACCTGCTTCTTGGGAGCAATGGTCTCAGCAGAACCGCCAACAACGACGAAAATGGGCGAAGTGAAGGTATCGGTGTCGCGCTTGGGTGGATTAGTGCTAGTGCTGACGTTTTTAGTCACGAAGAGCCAGTAGCCGGTATTCAGACCAGTGAAGGTGCCACCGGTGCTCGTTTTGCACTCATCCGTCCCTTCAGTGATATTGGCGTCCTCCAGTGCCTTGGCGATCTTGTCGAGAGTCGTTCCGGCATCGAGCTTAGTAGTCTTGTCTGTACCTGACTTGTAATCACCTTCGGTTTTTGATTTAAGCCAGTCGGCCCACTTCTGAGCATCATTGTCGAGGGGCTTTGTAGCGTCGCTAGTATCGGCAGTAAATGCCCCGATCACAGCATCCCTAACGGCATCTGACGCCCACTCAATGTCGGAAAGCGTCTTAGCGCCATTCCAGTTGTTAACGCCTTTCAAATCCTGCGTGACCTTGGCCTTGAAAATCTGGATACCCTTAAAGGTTGTATCCGTATAGGTCTTCTCGTCAATCTTTACATTGCCATCCGAAGCCACCGTTGGCGTGCCATCAGCAAACGCCATGGTCACCGGGGCCATCACACCGCCGAAGCTCAGCGCTGCTGCGAGGCCGGCGGTTACTGCCAGGCGTGCGATGTTCTTGTTCATGCTCATCTTCTTTTCCTCCGTTTTCCGTTTGATTCTCATTCGATCGATCATCATCTGTCTGTGTCTTAGCATCTACTTCGCTACGTCTCGCCCCGCTCTCTGTGGGGCTGCCAGCTACTCTTTATGGCTGCCACCTCCCCGCTTGACCAGGAGCGCGACCACGATGAGCGCGGCTCCGGCGACCGCTGCGGCGGCCGCGGCGTACATTGCCATATCGCCAGTCGAGGGCATAAAGCCTCCGGTGGTAATGCTAGGGGGTGTGCCGGTGGGCGTGTTGATGAGCGACGCCTCCAGGCTGCCCGTCGACCCGTCCGCGCTGTCGGCGCGCAGGGGCGATTCGGCCGTGATGGTGAGCTTGGGCTTGGCGGCGGCCACCTGGTCGACGTCCAGGCCCTCGGCCTTGACCGTCACGGAGCGCGTGCCCTCGAAGGCGGTGTAGCCCTTGGGCGCCTTGAGCTCGCGGACCTCCAGCTTGCCCGAGTCCACGCCCGAGACGGTCACGCGGCCGTCCTCGCCCGTGGTGACGGTGGCCTTGCCCTCCGCATCCCACGTGCCGTCAGCCGCCAGTGTGCGACCGTGGTCGTCGGCGATGCTCAGGACCGCCCCGGCAAGCGGCTTGTCGCCGTCGCTGCCGCGCTTGGTGAGCGCGAGATCCCAGGTGTAGGCGCACGCGTCGTCGCTCGGCGTGCGGGTGAAGCCGGCGTCGCCGGACTGGTCGGCAAAGGGAGAGCGCGGGTAGCGCAGGTAGACCTCGTTGGGGTTGCCCTTCGCGATGCCGTGGTTGCATGCGCTGTTGAGCGGCGCATTGTACACGGCGACCACGCGGGCGCCCGCGGCGAAGGCGTCGGCCCCGCCGAGCGCGGCGATGAGGTCGCCGGTGCGCACGGTGAAGGTCTTGCCGTCGGCCGCTACCTTGGTGGCGCACTGGGCCGTGATGTCGGTCCAGCCCTTCGCGGGCTCGGTGCCGGCGCGGCCGTCCTTGCCGGCCGAGACGGCGTCGAAGCCGCCGTCCGCGCCCGCCACCACGTACACGCGCACGCTCGCGACCACCTTGGAGGGGTCGAGCCCCGCGCCCATGGTGTCGACGAACTGCACCGTATAGGTGTCGTAGGCCGTGAGCCCCGCCGGGACCGTGGCCGAGAGGCGCCAGTACAGGTCGTCGGCGACCGTGGCATCGGCGGCCTTCTGCCAGGCGGCGGTGCCGTCCTCCAGCACGTGCTTGGCGACCTTGGGGGTCGCCGCCTTGGGCTTGACGGTGACGGCGCTGCCGCCGACCAGGGCCATGATCGGCGCGGTGCCGGCCTCGCCCTGGGCGATGGCGTCGTCGTCGGCGACGATGAGCCAGTAGCCGCAGGGCAGCTTGGCCGTCGTGCCCGCGTTAAGGGCCACGGACACGGCGCCAGAGCTCTGGAGGGAACGAGCGAGCTGTGCGCTCAGCGCGCTCGTGAGGTGGGAATCGGTGTTGAGCCACTCGGCAGCTTCCTGCGCGGTGGTCTGGGAATTGGGCATGCCGGCGCTGTGCAGCACAGGCAGCGCAGCGTCGCGCACGGCGTCGCTTGCCCAGGCGAGGTCGGTGGCGATCTTGGCGTCGCTGTCGCCGTCGACGACGTTGGCGCTAAAGATCTGGTAGGCGTCGTAGCTGCGCGCCACGGTGCCGCTCACCGTGATGGAACCGGTCGAGGTCGGCGCGGCCTGCGCGGATGCGGGGAACACAACCGCGCAGGTGCCGATCAGGAGGGCAAGCAGCGCAAACAAGATCGGGAAGGAGCAAACTTTCTTATTCACGACGCTCGCCTCCCTTCGCATTCGCCTTGCGACGAATGTGCATCCAGGCCGCAGCAGCGCAAAGCACCGCCGCGCCGGCAAGGTACGTCAGAGTGACGCCCGACATACCAGAAAGGGGCAAAGAGGTGGAGTAGGTGTTGGTGAAGGTGGGATCGGTGGTCGGGGTTTCGCTGGCGTTTCCGCTGGCGTCGACCTCGTAGTAGGTCGGCGTGCAGTTCAGCGTGCCATCATGGTTGTCCGTTGCCGTCACCACGACCTTGAACCTCTTGGTGTCGTTCTTGTAGCCTTCGTGCTTGGTGCCATCGCCCTTGCTGGCGGCGCATTCACGGATGTAGTAGGTGAACGTTGCTTTGCCACCGGTAAGATCTTTAACCCCGAGGGGGCCGATTGGTACCGGATCGAACGTTACTATCTGAGGGTTTCCCGACTCAGCAGAAGTACATTTGGTTTGAAGAGACTTCTCCCTACCGTCCGAATCCTTAGTAAACAGCTCGAACTCGAACTTCTTCATCTCGCCGCCATCGACCCTCTTGGTCACCTGAGGTGTCCAGGTGCCTGAGGCCTGATAGGGAGCAAGTTCGTTTATAAACGCAGGGTTGGATTCGTCACCGATTTTTACGGTCGAGACGGTGCTATCGGCCGAATTCTCAGTCCATTCATAGAAGCCACATTTAGTGAAGGACGCCGCGTTCCCCTTTTTTACGGATACTGTGGAAGCGCTCTTATCAACTCCATAACGATTAATATCGATCCCCAAGAGGCTGGTCGTATTAGCTGGTGTCGTACCAACCTTTATGTGTATTTTGTAAATAGCCTTATCAAACGTTGTTCCCTTTTCATCGATAGGAACTTCAACAAGGTAGAGGTCGTAATCGCCCGACTGGTAGTTCGCGCCCGTGTCAATGAGAATCTCTCCGTTATTTTCATTGACGTTGACCGCGGGCATAGCCTCGCATCCGTTTTCGTTAAGCGTGCCGTTCTCATTCCAGTATGGTTCATTCTTTGAATTGGCAGCTGCACCCAACAGCTTAAACTGATAGGGATGGTCTTTGAGACCCTTCTTAGCACCGTCCTTCAGAAGGACCTTGTTAGCTTTAACCTTGATTGCAGGATATACGTTCAAGGCAGTAACTTCGCCAACGACAAGGTCGCCGTTGGTCATAATGCCGCCACCGTGGGTGTAGGAGCAGTTACCACTGATGATGGTCGTAGCTGCCTCTTGCGCCTTTTTCATGGCATCTTCGGTCGGATGGGCCTCCAAGCCGAACATGTACTTGGCCTCAGCGCCGCCATTAGGATCGATGGTGATTTTCTGGCCATCGCAGGTACCTTTCCAGCCAGCAGAACGATTGCCGAGCATCTTGCCGAGAACGACTGCGACCGTCTTTTCGCTGCCCTTCTTGCGCACGAGGAAGAAATCCTTGTGACCCTCTTTTTTGAAGTCAGCGGTAATGTACTCAGAATTCTCGAAATCTTTGTCCTGATCCTTGCCATCACCACCGGCAGAGAAGTGCTCGCCATAATCCGTATTGCTGTAGATTGCGGCACCATTTGAGTGCGAGACGATCGTCTCGCCCGTAGGGCAAGCACCAACGCCGCCGCCCCAGCCACCGGCCTCATTTTTAGTAATCAGCGTCTTTACGATGTTAAGCTTGCCGCCCTTTTGGATAAAGACGCCACCGCCGCCCCAGTCGCCGCCACGACCTTTGGTGCTACCCGTATTCGTCTTATTGTTCGTAATGTAAACCCTGCCAGTATCACTGGCGTTAATTGTTGCCGTCGTGCCGGCGCTGTCGCCGCCCGCGACACGCAGACCGCCGCCTTCGGCGTTATCGGCAACATTGCCGGCAATCGTACCGCCAGTCATTTTAAAAGTGATTTTCTCGATCTCGCCGTCGTTATCTTTATCATAAAAACCAGCGTAGACGCCACCGCCAGCCTCATAGGAATAGTTGGCCGTAACGAAGCCGCCCGTTAAGTTAAGCGTGCCATCGTGCGTACATGCAATGCCACCACCACCGAGCAGGCCATTGTTGCCAAAGTGTTCAATATCTGTGATGCGAGCATCGACTCGGTTGTTAGTTATACAGGCAGAACCGCTAATGGTAACGTTTGCACCCTTGGTATAAACACCGCCACCGTAGCCACCGTCGCGGGTGTTTTCACCATTGTTGATGGGATTTCCATACGTAGCGTTGCCAGAGATAATTCCGCCCGCAAGGTTCAGGGTGGCTCCAAAGTCAGCAAAGATGCCGCCGCCAGCAGCCGCCTTGTTTCCCGCGACCACACCGCCTGTCATTTCGAGTTTGGGATTCGTGCCCGCTATGCACAGGCCACCGCCCCAGCCACCGCCGTTACCGTTGGTAACGTAACCGCCAGAAATATTGACAGCGCCCCGAGAGAAAATAACGTGACCGTTGTCGCCCAGATTGGCAGCCGTGGTAATCATGCCGCCCTCGAGATTGAGCGTGCAGCCCGCTTCGACCTCGACCACATACTTTACGGAACCGCTGTCCGATGCCGCATCGATAGCGCCGAAGCCCGTAACAACATGCTTGTACGTAGTCTCCGTAGTGCCGAGACAATCTGAATTGGGCACACTCTTGGTCTCATAGTAAGTAAGACTCTCAGGAGTGCCGCTATTGAAGCCATTTCCCTTGTCCCACTCCATAGTCGCCAACTGGCCCGCCGACGTAGGGACCTGAGTCTGATCGTCTATCGTTTTTTTACCCAAGTCCTTGTTACCCGAGTCCTCGATAGTGAGCTTGGCTCCGCTTCGGACCACAAAGAAGGAGTCTGGGGTGCGATCGTTGTAGACGCCGTGGTAGTTATAGAGCATGCATCCCGCAAGATCGATGGTGGTGTCTTTGGTGATGGCAATCTGCGTATCCGAATAGGCAGAATCCGTCAGTCGAAACTTGCCGCCATTGGTAAATTGGTTAGCGACATTACCCTTTACCTCGATATAGTCATCGGCACTGACGTTGGCAGGGGCGATTGCGCTTTCATCGTTAGTTTCATCATCAGAAGGCTTCGCATCCGCAGACTGCGCAGCGCTCTCGGCTCCCGTGTCATCAGACAACGGAGCCGTCCTGAGAGCATCGTCGCCAGTCTCGTCGCCCTCAGTCTCGTCACTATTCTGGTTTTCGGTATCCCCGTTGTTGGTGTTGTCTACATCAGTAGACTCACTTGAGGAACCCCCCCCCATCACAGTTTTCTCGGTAGAATCTGTCTGGGCATCGTTGGCAATGGCCTGCGAGATCGGGGGCATGACGAGCGACAGCACCAGGCTCAAAACCGAGGCTCCGCACAAAACGCCTGCCAGTACACGGCGCGTCGCTTTTTTACTCTGCTTAGTTTTTTCTGAATTCGCTTTCATCGATGTCTCCTCCCCAAGAGACCGCGATCTTGCTCTTTCACCATCAAACGTATCTGCGCAATCTGTAATTGCGCTCGTTTAGTAATGCAATTATAACGATTGTTTAAACATCTGAGCAACAAAACCGACATTTTTGTAGCGAGTTCTCAATTCTCTTGACATTTACTCGGATTTGCCTTCGTTTATTCGATATCTATTTTTTGTTTCTGCTGGTAATTTAGTTGCCTATTATTTTTTAATGGCATTAGTTTTATTTGCACAACATTTTGCTCAAGAGCGAACATCCTGTGAACGGTCGAAAATCGACCGTGAGCGGTAGATCATTAACCGGGATGAATATCCTACCAAATTGATGAGAATATCTTAAACCCATCGGTGGTTAGAAGCATGATGTTCAGACAACAATATTTGAATTTTCACACAGATTTTGGGTATTAATTCGCCCAAATCGCCTGAGGCCACTGCAAAAGAGCCTGTCCCCTTTTGCAGTGGTTCTCCCCCAGCGCTACAGCAGATGTTCCTCGATAAAGATCGCGATGCCGTCTTCGTCGTTGCTGGCGGTTACAAAATCGGCGGCGGAGCGGGTGGCATCGCTGCCGTTTGCCATGGCCACGCCCACGCCGGCGTCAGCCACCATGCAGGTGTCGTTATCGGCATCGCCAAACACGCAGATGTCCTGGAGATCCATGCCGTTGAGCTCCGCCACACGCACAAGGCCGCGCGTCTTGGACACGCGCGGATCCATGAACTCGTAGAGCCGCTGCGTGGTTTGCAGAGCCGCCGCCTTAACAGTGTTATCGGCAAACGTCGATGCCCGCTCAATCACCTGCGGCATCACCTCGGGCGCCATGGTAAACATCACCTTGGGCTGCGGCTCGCGCAAAAACTCGGCAAAATCGACCACCTGGTAGGGCACGCCATCGACGCGCGACAAGTGCTCGACGCACGCGTTACTCTCGGGCACGTAGAACACGCCGCCTCGGGGGCAGACGGGCGTTGCCGGAAGGTCCGCCATGTGCTTGCAGATGCGCGCGATGGTCTCGCCCGGCAGCGGATAGCTCAGCTCGTTGATGTCGTGCGCGCGGTCGATGACCTCGGCGCCACCGCAGCCCACGAGCACGTCCACCAGGCCTTCGATGCCCCAGAGCTCATACATGGCCTCGGTCGCGCGGGCGTCGCGCCCGGTGCACAGGCCAAAGAGCACGCCGCGCTCGCGCAGGGCGCGAATCGCCGCCACGGTGCGCGGGGACACCGTGTGCTGGCTCGTGAGCAGCGTGCCGTCGATATCGCAGAGCACGGCTTTGATGTGGCTGAAGGTGGTGTCCATGGTGGGCCTTTCTGGGTTGTGCGGCGGTGCTGAATGTGGTCGGAAATGGTGTACATGGTATACCAAGGCGCAGGCGCGGCCTGCCAAAGCAAAACCGCCACAAAGGCGCCTGTCCCCTTTATGGCGGCCGGACCCGCAGGATGGCATGGCCCGGGGCGCAAACCATCACAACATTCGACGTTATTCGGCAAAATCGCGATTTTCATCGAATGTTGTGATGGTTTTTACTGCTTTGCGGCACGATCCAAATGCTTACGCCCAAACAGCAGCAACGCCGCAGGGACAGCCGTCACGACCATGCCCGCCCCGATGAGCGTCTGCTGCACACCAAACGTCGCCGCCAGCCAGGGGGCAATCGCCAGCGGGGCCACGCCGGCGAACATGTTGCCAAAGCCCATGACCGAGTTGACGCGACCGAGCTGCTCGAGCGGAGCCGTCGTTTGCACGATCGTGTTGTGGAGCGGGTTGACGACGCCCCAGGCCACGCCCAGGACAATCTGGCCAATGAGCGCCACGCCCACGTACGGAGTCCCCACATAGAGCAGACTTCCCAGACCCACGGACATGAGCGCTACAAGCAGCGTCTTAAGGTTGACCAGGTGCGGCGGCAAGCGGAGCGCGGCCACGGCGCCCAGCACCGCGCCCACACCGCTGGCCGACGAGAGCCAGCCCATCCATTCGACACCGACGTGCAGAACATCGCGGTAGAAGAACGACTCCAGCGGGTCAAAGGCGCCATAGCCGAAGTTCGAAAGAAAGATGATGCAGAACAGTAGGGCGAGGACGCTGTTGGTAAAGACTGTCTTGATGCTGGTCGCGAAGGTTGTGCTGGTGGATTTGCTGGAGTCGGAGCTTTGACTGGCAGTACTTGCCGTTGTGCTGCCGTCCGCAGGAGTACTTTCGCGCGCGGCGACGCGACCTCCTTGCGGCCTAAAGCCCCAACCGGCGACGAGCGCCAGTACGGTAAAGATCATCATGAGCACGAACACCGCGCGTGACGATGCAGCCGCCGCGACAAAGCCGCCCAGTGTGGGGCCAACAATGATACTCACGTTTGAAAACATGGCGATGGCGGAGTTGGTGTCTTTAAGCTCGACGGGGTCGTCGGTGAGGTAGGCCGGATAGGATGTGGCGATGGGCTGGGCGAACCCCATCACAAAGCCCAGGAGCACCGCGCCGAGCAGGACGATGCCAGTCGCGCTGCCAAAAACGAGAATCGCCGCGCCGGTTACCAGCGTGCTGATGATGCTCAGCAAGAAATGGCGGCACGGGCCCCAAGCGTCGAGCACCGCGCCGCCCGCAAAGGATCCCAAGATCACGAATACGTTCATAAAAAGGACGGCCAGCGATGTCGCAATGACCGAAGCCTCGTCCGCATAGGTGAGCGTTCCGATGACGCCGATAAAATAACTGGTCTGAAACCCGGTGTAGATGAGGAAGCGCATTGCCACCAGGCGTTTAGCCTGCGCGGACAGCGAGTGTTGAGGTTTTGAGAAAAGAGAGACGAGCATGGAGACTCCTTGTTTCATACGAATGCGGACGGCGGGCATTCGCCACCGTCTGTCAAATCAATCTATCCGCATGAAACATTAAGGACGCATCAGGCCCCTTCTCTCCGTTTTTCGCCCGTCATGAACTACTTGGTAGATTTTAAGGCATGTCCCAAATATCTACCAAAGAAAAAACCACCACAAAGGTGCCTGGCCCCTTTGTGGTGGTTGCGACGTTTAGCTGTTTGAGACTTGGCTAGGCCAGGTCGGCGCCGTTGGTGGCGATGACCTTCTTGTACCAGAAGAAGCTGTCCTTGCGGCTGCGGGCAAGCGTGCCGTTGCCGTCGTTGTCCTTGTCGACGTAGATAAAGCCGTAGCGCTTCTTCATCTCGCCAGTCGAGGCGCTCACCAAATCGATGCAGCCCCACATGGTGTAGCCCATCAGGTCCACGCCGTCCTCAATGGCGATCTCCATCTGTTTGATATGCTCGCGCAGGTAATCGATGCGGTAGCCGTCGTGGATTGCACCGTCCGCCTCGACCTCGTCCACAGCGCCCAAGCCGTTCTCGACGATCATCAGCGGCACCTGGTAGCGGTCGTAGACCTCCTCCAGGTAGTAACGCAGACCCTCGGGGTCGATCGCCCAACCCCAATCGCTCTTCTTGAGGTACTCATTGCCGGCACCACCAAAGATGTTGCCCTGCTCCAACAGCACCGGGTCGGCCGTGGCCGTGGCGCTCATGTAGTAGCTAAAGCTGTAGAAGTCGACCTTGCCGGCGGCCAGCGTGGTGGCGTCCTCGGGCGAGACCTCCACGTGCACGCCTTCGCGGCGCCACACGCTGGGCGCCCACGAGGGATACGCACCGCGCACCTGCACGTCACCGCAGTAGAAGTTCATCTCGCGTTGCTGCTTTTGAGCCGCCAGAACGTCGGCCGGGTTGCACGTGTGCGGGTAGCAGGCGTTGCCGGCGATCATGCAGCCGATCTTGTTCTGGGGGTCAATCTGATGGCCCATGGTGACGCACTTGGCGCTCGCCAGGAACTGATGGTGCAGTGCGTCGAAGCGCGCCTGCGGGTCGTCCCAGTCGCAGCTGCCAAAGACCATGGGCGTGTCAGTTGCCTCGGGCACCATGCCGCCGCCCATCACGCCGCCAAAACCGCCCATGAGCAGGCAATTGATCTCGTTGAAGGTGAGCCAGTAGCGCACCAGGCCCTTGTATTCGGTCATGACGGTGCGGGCGTAGTTGAGGTAGAAATCAATGAGCTTGGGGTTCTTCCAGCCGCCGTAGTTTTTGGACAGGCCATAGGGCAGCTCGTAGTGGCTGAGGGTGACCATGGGCTCGATGCCCTGCTCCTGACAGGCCTGGAACACGCGGCGGTAGAACTCGATGCCGGCCTGGTTGGGCTCGGCCTCGTCGCCGTTGGGGAAGATGCGGCTCCAGTTGATGGACATGCGGTAGCACTTAAAGCCCATCTCGCCAAAGAGCTTGATGTCGTCGAGGTAGTGATGGTACATGTCCACGGCCTCGTGGCTGGGATAGTGGTACTGGGGCAGAATGCCGTCGGTGATGTGGCGCGGCTCGGAGACCGTGCCGCCGGTCATGATGTCGGGAACGCCGAGGCCCTTGCCATCCTCGTTGTATCCGCCTTCGCACTGATTGGCGGCAGTGGCGCCGCCCCACAGAAATCCATCGGGAAAAGCCATGTTGGCTCCTTTCGTACGTGTTGGAGTGAGTTTCGTGGCGGGACCCCTTTTTGCGCATGCGCAGACCGTCTCGCCCCTTTGAAAAAAGCCGGCGGGGCGCTCTCCCGCCGGCTTGGTGCCGATTCTTTGTCCTTTGGGCTACTTGGCAGCCTCGGGCTTGTAGGTGACAAACTCAATCGCGAAGCCCACAACGGCACCCACGAGCGAGGCAACGATGGCCCAGATCATGTGGTTGATGCCGTTAACACCGGAGGGATCGATGAAGGACAGCCAGTTGAAGACGCCCAGACCGCCGGACATGTACACCACGGCGCCGGAGATGCCGATGATGAGGCCACCCACGGCAGAACCGATGCTGGCGTTGATGAAGGCCTTCTTATCGGGCAGGGCGACACCATAGATAGCGGGCTCGGTGACACCAAAGAAGAAGGCGGAGATCATGGCCGGCAGCGCGATGCCGCGGAACTTCTCGTCCTTGTTCTTGAGATACATGGCAAAAAGCACGGCGCCCAGCGAGAAGGAGTGAGCGATAACGGAGCCCAGGATGTAGTCGTGGCCCAGAGTGGACAGGTTGACCAGCGCGATGGGCACGAGCGACCAGTGGAAGCCAAAGATGACCAGGCACATCCAGAAGGCACCGACGAGGGTGCAGCCCAAGATGGAACCGATCATGGGCAGGCCAAACAGCAGCGCGAAGAGCTCACCGAGCAGGTTGGTGATGAGCGTGGCGATGGGGCCAATGACCAGGTAGCCAAGGGTGACGGTGACGGTGACGACGATCAGCGGGGTGAAGAACATCTTCATAGAAGCGGGCATCCACTTCTTAACCCAGTGCTCGAGGGTCGAGCCGAACCAGATCATGAGAAGGATGGGGATAACGGAGCTGGTGTAACCCGAGGCAGGCATGATGAGCGGCAGGCCCAGGAACGTGGTGTACCAAGAGAAGGTACCGGCAAAGCCGAGCTCGACGGAGCCGACAACCTCACCCGAGGTCAGGGCAACCATGGTGGGATACACCAGGGCAAAGGCGATGGCCATGCCGTTGAACTCGCTCATCTTGAACTTCTTGGCCGCGGTGTAGCCAAGCACCACGGGCAGGAAGTAGAACATGCCGTCGGCGACGGTGTAGAGCAGCGTGTAGGCGCCGTCGATGGCGAAGCTCGGGACCAGGAAGGTAGCGAGCGCCAGCAGGCCCTTCATGATACCGGCAGCGGCGAAGGTGCCGAGCATGGGGGCGAAGATGCCCGAAATGAGGTCGATGACCACATCGGTAACGCCCTTGGGAGCGGCCTCGTCGTCATCGGCGTCGACGGCGCCGCCGTCGCTAAAACCGCCGGCCTTGAGAACGGCGTCGTAGACGTCCTCGACGATGTTGCCCACAACAACCTGGTACTGGCCGTTGGCGTGCATGACCTTGATGACGTTGGGCAGCTCGGAGATTGCCTCGTCATTGGCCTTCGACTCGTCCTTGAGCTTAAAACGAACACGGGTAATGCAGTGTGCGACGCATTTGACGTTGGGCTTGCCGCCAACCAGCTCTACGATCTGGGCAGCAAGATCGTCGTATTTACCTGCCATGATCTGTCCTCTCTTTTCCAAATTTCGACAAAAATATCCCCTACCGCGAGCCGGTACCTTGCCCGCAGTTAGAAACCAAAAAGAATTGTTGCGATTGCCGCCAGGCTGGCGGCTTTACTCATTCGGTCTGCGAAGCCGATCGCAGACGATTGATATGCATCATCAGATACAAGAGCTCCTCGTCCGAGCAGCTCTGCTTGAACTCTTTCTCGAACACGCGGTTGATGGCGTACGCGCACTGGTAGGCCTCGGGAAAATCGCGGGCTGCCTGCATAAACAGCGAGGAGTTCTCGGTCTGCGTGCACTTGCCCTTGCAGAGGCGGCGAACCAAAAAGCGCAGGTGCGCAAGAAAGCGAATGTAGCTATACGACGCCGTGTCGAGCGAGCAGCCGAGCTGCTTTTCCACGGAATGGGTTACCTCATCGAGGACGCGGGTGCTCTTCATGATGAAGTCCATGTCCTTGGCGCGGCCCATGCCGTCGACCTCGGCGTTAACGATATGGAGCGCGATGCTCGTGGCCTCGTTCTGACCCAGCTTGACGCCGGTGTGCTTTTGCACGATAGCGAGCGCGGCCTGGCCGATCTCGAGTTCGCGCGGGTAGATGAAGGCCACCTCGTGCTCGAGCGGGTTGGGAGCGCTGAGCTGGTCGTCGTCGCGCTGGACGGCAAACTGCAGGTGATCTGCCAGGATAAAGGGCAGGCCACCGGATAGCTTGCAGCCAAGCTGCTGCGACGCGAAGCAGGCAATGTCGCTTGCCGCGAGCAGCACATCGTCGGGAAGGGTGCCGACCATATCCTGCAGACTCTCGGGAACGTTATAGAATTTGCGCTGGATGAGAGACTCATCGGCAAGCTCGTAGGGCATCTCGTGGAAACCGATGCCCTTGCCAAAGACAACAACCTCTCGGCCGTCATCGCTGGCGGCAAGAGCAACGTTATTGTTGATCTTTTTTAAAATGAGCATGAAAAAACTCCTCGGACATCGGCGCTAGACGACGGGGCGATATTCCTCGTCTTCTATTATGCGCAAGTGATGCCTCCCGAGGAGTAACAAACTTGTGAGCACGTGGGCGATTGTAGGATGAAACTTGCATGCGGCGTAAGCCCCATTGGCGCGAAAGTCCGCCGAACGGTAGGAAATCGCCCGTAAACGGTACCTACCAAAAAGGGACAGGTTTAATTTGGCAGGTTTTATCTGGACAAATGCCGAGGGCAAGGCCAAAAACCGCCACAAAGGTACCTGGCCCCTTTGTGGTGGTTTTGGCTGATGCCCCGATGTTACTCGCGCGGGGTGCCGTAGGGGTTGTACAAATCTGCGAGAGCGAATGTGCTGGTGGCGGGATTAAAGTCGAGTTCGAGCACGCAGCAGTTGCCGATGCGGTGCTTCATCTGGAGCGGCTCCACGCCCACGCCGCGCATGACCTGAGCCGCTGCGGCGCCATGGCCCACGCATAACACGCTCTCATGTCCGGGGCGCTGCATGAGCTCAGTGATGGTCGCCATCATGCGCTCGCGAAACTCGTCTTCGCCCTCGCCGTCATACTGCTTGTAAAAATCGCCGTACGGCAGACGCGGATTCAAATCCTCGCTCGCACCCTCAAACTTGCCAAAGTTCCACTCCTTAAGGCCCTTGACGCGCTCGTAAGGCTGGCCGGGAAACGCAAGCTCAAGCGTGTCGCACGCACGCTCGGACGTGGAGCTGTACGCATGGTCAAACGTAAGGCCACGCCCTCTCAGGGTCGCGCCGACAGTTTTAGCCTGCTCGATCCCCAGCTCGGTAAGCGGCGAGTCACACCAACCCTGCTTGCGACGAAGCAGGTTAAAGAGCGTTTGACCGTGACGCATAAAGTACAGTTTTGGCATGAGACCTCCGTAATCGCAATCGTTTGTCAGCGATTATTAAACCTCGAGGTAGGTTTAAGTCAAAGGCTCTTTGATCAAAACCACCACAAAGGTGCCTGTCCCCTTTGTGGTGGAAATGGCGTTTGCCCAGATAAAACCTTCCAAAATAAACCTGTCCCTTTTTGGCAGGTTTTAGGCCAGATGGTCCTGAATCAGATCGCAGATGGCTCGGGCGTCGTTGATGTTGATGGCTCGGGTCGCAAAGCCGGCGTCGAAGGCCTGGCGTGCCAGAGCCTCGTTGCAGGCAAGGGCCAGCGTGTGACCGTCGACCAGGTCGAGCGAGCTCTTGCCGCGCAGACGGTCGACACCGGAGCGCGCGACGACAATGTTGTCGAAGCCCTCAGTCTTGTAGCCCTCGATGATCACCACGTCGACATCGTTGTAGCGCGAGAGCAGCTCGCGCGCGGGCATCTCGTCCTCCTCGCGCGTGTCGGCGTACTCCGCCCAGCGCGTGGCGCAGATGAGACCCACGTGCTTGGATCCGGCTTGGTGATGGCGCCAGGTGTCCTTAGCGGGTACATCGATATCAAAGCCGTGATGCCCATGATGCTTGAGCGAACCCACGCGCAGGCCGCGACGGGTGAGCTCGGCGATAACCTTCTCGACGAGCGTGGTCTTGCCCGAATTTTGGTAGCCGATAAACGCAATCGCGGGGACGGCCGGGGCCGGAGCTGCGGACGCGACGGCGACAGGCGCGCTTGCGGGTGCGGCACCGTCAGCGGCCACGGACTCAACAGCAGCGGCCTGACGCTCTGCACGATCCCACACGCCCGAGCGGCCGCCCTCCTTGTGCAACAGGCGCACGTCGACGATCTCCATGCCGCGATCGACGGCCTTGCACATGTCATAAATGGTCAGGCACGCAGCGCTCGCGCCGGTCAGAGCCTCCATCTCGATACCCGTCTTGCCCGTCACGCCGGCCGTAACCAGTACGTGAAAGCCAACCCGCCCGTCCGCACGCGCCGGCGCCCAGCCCTCGGGCACGTCATCGGCCGGCGTCCCCGCCGGGGCGATGGGCGCAATGTCGCACTTACTCTTGGTAATGAGCAACGGATGACACATGGGGATGATGTCGCTCGTGCGTTTGATGGCCATAATGCCCGCCACGCGCGCGCAGGCAAGCACGTCGCCCTTTTTGGCGCGGTCCTGCAGCACCATGGTCTGCGTCTCGGGATGCATGAGGATGGTGCCCTCGGCGATGGCAACGCGATGGGTCTCGGCCTTGTCGGACACGTCGACCATGCGCACCTCGCCCTTGGCGTCCACGTGTGTCAGCTCGTCGCGGCGGGCGTCACGGGCGGGCTCGGCGACAGCGCTGGCAGTCGGCTGCGCGCCTGCAACGGCATCGCTGGCCGCAGCCGTGACTTTATGGGCAGACATCGCGGCCCTGCGAGCGGCCTTGGTGGCATCGGCGTACCTGCTCTTGGCCATATGATCATCCTCCGATTTGGGACATAAATCGTTGCGTGCCCTCAATTATCGCGTGTTCCTGCGGTTTGTGGGCGACGGCATCGCGCCAAATCGAAAGTACCTGCATATCATCACCACGGCGCAGCACCTCGCGCACCGAATACTCGGCATCGCTGAACAGGCACGGACGCACGTTTCCATCGGCCGTCAGGCGCAGACGGTTGCAATTCGCACAAAAATGGTTGGACATGGCGCTGATGAAGCCGACCGTTCCCGCCGCACCCGGAAAGTGCCAATAGCGCGCAGGACCCGCGCCGGCAGGAGCGTCGTTGATGTCGAGCGGTTCGAGCTCGCCCAGTCCCGCCGCCGCGGCCCTGGCATTGATGCGCACCCGCAGCTCATCACTCGGCACGGTATCGCTCGCGTCCCACAGCTCGGGATTGAGCGCGGGCGCATGCGGGTCCACAGTGCAATGCGAGCTCGTGCGCTCGTCACCGATGGGCATATATTCGATAAAGCGCAGGTGGATGGGGCGGTCGAGCGTGAGCCGCGCGAGGGCCGCCACATCCTGGTTGAGCCGGCGCACAACAACGCAGTTGACCTTAACGGGCTCAAAGCCCCAAGCCAGCGCCGCGTCGATACCAGCCATGGTCTGCTCGAGTCGACCCAGGCGCGTGATCTTTCCAAACAGCGCAGGGTCGAGTGTGTCGAGCGAAATGTTGACGCGGTTAAGCCCCGCGTCTTTGAGCTGCGGCGCCAGCTTGGGTAGCAGGGCGCCGTTGGTGGTAAGCGAGATGTCCTCGATCTGCGGAATCGCGCGGATGTCGCGAATAAGCGGAATGATACGGCGGCTGACCAGCGGCTCGCCGCCCGTCAGGCGCACGCGGCGAATGCCCTCCCCCGCTACCAGGCGCACAAAGCGGGCGATTTCCTCGGCACTGAGTAGCTCGTCGTGTGCACGGGGCGCCACGCCATCGGCCGGCATGCAGTAAATGCAGCGGAAATTGCACTTGTCGGTAACGGCAATGCGCAGGTAGTTGATATCGCGGCCAAAGCCGTCATGTTGCACGTGCCCGTCCACGCAGCCCTCCCCTCACGCGGCGTTTTATTCTTCGGAAAACATAATACCCCACGAGAGAATCATGCCGACACCCGTACGACAGGACAGGTCGCTTCGAGCAAGACCGGCTTCCCAAGCCCATCCTCAGCACAGACCATCACAACATTCGATGCTTTTCCCGATTTTGGCAAAAAACGTCGAATGTTGTGATGGTTTGCCTGCCCACGGCACCCCGCATAAGGACCAAAGCGCCCCTAAAGGCCGCCGTCCCAGTGCCGAATCACGAATTCTCGCAGGTCGTTCTGCCGTTTCTGGAACGCTTCGCTTCGGTCGCACTTGAGACCCATAGCGAGCGCGATGGCGTTCATCGCCCGATGCAATTGCAGCTGGTGGGCAAACTGAGTCCCGGTGAGGACGATCATCCTAAAGCCCAGCGCGCTCAGCACGGTCATACGCTCCGCATCCGACGCGCTGCGCTGTTTATCAAGATGGTCCGAGCCGTTGTATTCAATCCCCGTACCGCTTGCAGGCACATATACGTCGATCTCGAAATACCCGGCCTTTGCGAGATACTTGAACTCGTTGGGAACATCGACCCGATGGTTGAGCTCAACCTTAACGTATCCCAGCCCTCCCTGGGAACGTTTTGCTGCGACCATGATTGCGGTGGCCGTCTCCATGGGCGACCGCGCGCCATCATGCACGCGCTTGAGCACGGCGGCCGCGCGTATAGCACCCTGACGAGATCGGTTCTCATTGCAATAGGCAATCAAGTCGGCAACGGTATACCTCTGCCCTATCTCAATATAATCGTCTGTCGACAGATGATTCAAATGGTAACGGGCACAGATTTCGTAGCCATATTCCAGCTGATCGGGTTCGCTCATCCACGAACCCGCTTGGACAAAGCACATGGCCTCATCAACCACCAGAAGGCCCTCTGCCACCTCGATAAGATGGCTTGGAGGTACCGGCGCCCCAAAAACGTGGCACCTAAATCCAGCCGGCGTCGAGCGCTCAAAATCGAAGTTGACGAGCGTGTCGATATGATCGAGCTCTTCTCGTGGAATACCAAGCGAAACCAGATAGTCGGTAACGATCCCAACTGCCGTTGAAGCCCTCAGCCCCTTGGCATCGAGTCCCAATTTGGGCAGGTCCGCAGTCGGCTCCGCCTCGTTAGCAAGCGAGTCCTCATTGTATAGGCTGCTTGCTCGCGAGAGCGGCTCGGACGGGCGCGCCACGTTGTGGTACAGCCAGGCAGTCTTATGGGACAGGACGATCGGCAGGTCCATGAGCCCTCCAATGGAGTCGGATAACCAACCTTATTCCCCTGCCCACGGGTCCGCACACCTTCGTGCGCAAGAAAGCGATTCCACCCGATCGAGTGGTAGAAAAACCATCACAACATTCGATGCTTTTCCCGATTTTGGCGAAAAACGTCGAATGTTGTGATGGTTTGAAGCGAGGTGAAGAGCACGAAGGGGTCAAAGCATCGTACTCGAACGGGTTAATCCAACTCTTTTAAGCCATGCGCCAGCTGCCAGTACTCGCCGTGCTGGGCGAGCAGCTCTTCGTGCGTGCCGCGCTCGATGATGCGGCCGTGTTCGAGGACCATGATGGCGTCGGCGTCGCGGACGGTGGACAGGCGGTGCGCGATCATAAACGTGGTGCGTCCGCGCATGATGCGGTCCATACCGCGCTCGATGAGCTTTTCGGTGCGCGTGTCGATGGAGCTCGTAGCCTCGTCCAGAATGAGCACCGGCGGATCGGCAACGGCCACGCGCGCGATGGCGAGCAGCTGGCGTTGGCCCTGTGACAGGTTGGCGCCATCGGCCGTGACCGGCGTATCGTAGCCTCTAGGCAGGCGGCGGATAAACGAGTCGGCGCAGGCGGCCTCGGCAGCGGCGCGCACCTCCTCGTCGGTCGCGTCGAGCTTGCCAAAGCGGATGTTCTGCGCAATGGTGCCGCTAAACAGGTGCGTGTCCTGCAGCACAATGCCGAGCGACCCGCGCAGGCTGGCCTTGGCAATGTGCTTGACGTCGATGCCGTCGTACGTGATCTCGCCGCCATCGACCTCGTAGAAGCGGTTGATAAGGTTGGTGATGGTCGTCTTTCCGGCGCCCGTCGAGCCCACAAACGCGATCTTTTGCCCCGGCTTGGCAAACAGGTTGAGGTCCGTGAGCACACGGGTGCCCGGCACATAGGAAAAGTCCACGGCATGGAAGCGCACGTCGCCGGCAAGCGGAACCAAGCCGCACGTGAGCTCGGTACCGTCGGCGGCCACCGCGCGGCCCGACTCATCAACAGCTGCCACGTCATGCAGATGCCCGTACGCGCCCACGCCCTGGCCCTCGGGAATCTTCCACGCCCACGCGGCATCGCCCGTCTGCACCAGCTCCACGCAGCCCTCGTCAACCTCGGGCTTAAGATCCATGGCGGCAAACAGGCGCTCGGCGCCGGCCAACGCGTTGAGCAAGAAGTTGCCCAGCTGCGTAAACTGGTTGATGGGCATGGCCGCCTGGCGTACAAAGACCAGATAGCTCGCGAGCGCACCTACGTCGGCGAGCCCTTTGATGCAGAGCATGCCGCCCGCCACGGCGACGATGGCATAGTTGACGTAGCCAATCACGACGGTCATGGGCACCATGGAGTTGGCATAGCTCACGGCGGCGGTGCCGGTGCGGCGGAGCTCGTCGTTGCGGCAGGTGAAGCCGGCGACATTCGCTGCCTCGCGGTTAAAGACCTTGATGACCTTTTGGCCCGAGACCATCTCTTCGATATATCCGTCCAGGTCGCCAAGCGATGCCTGCTGGGCGGCAAAGAAGCGCTTAGAGCGCGCGCCCGAGTAGCGCGCATACAGCACAATGGCCGCATCGCACACGAGCGTGATAATCGTGAGCTGCCAGTTAAGGATGATGAGCATGGCCGTAGTGCCCACAACCTGAATGGCGGCCTGAATCACGTTGGCAAAGCTGTTGTTGAGCGCCTCGGAGACGGTGTCGACGTCGTTGGTGAAAAAGCTCATGATGTCGCCCGAGCGCGTGCTGTCAAAATAACTGAGCGGCAGCGTCTGGATGTGCGCGAACAGGTCGCGGCGAATATCGGACACCACGCGTTGGGCCGCGCGCACCATGATCTGTGAGTAGCCTAGGGCCGAGAGCACGCCCGCGGCGTAGATGATCGCCGTTAGGATGACCTGCTTGGCGAGCAGTTCCTCCCCGCCCGTGGCCAAACCGTTGACGATGGGGCGCACCATGTAGGTGCCGGCGAGGCTCGCGATGGCGGCGACGGAGGCGAGCACGCCCACCGCGAGCAGCGAGAACTTGGCGTGGCCCATGTAGGAGAGCAAGCGGCGCACCGTGCGCTTGAGGTCGGCCGGGCGTGCTTGGGCTGCGGTCTTAGGCATGGCGCTCACCCCCTTCCAAGGGCAATCCGCTGGGGACGGAGGAAAACGGATCATTCGCGCAGCCATCGTCGCCGGTGTCCGCGTTCCCCGCGAACTCCATCTGCGAGGCGTAAATCTCCTGGTAGATGTTGTCGTCCGCCAGCAGTTCCTCGTGCGTGCCCACGCCGTGGACACGACCGTCGTCCAACACCACAATGCGATCGGCATCCATGACGCTCGCGATGCGCTGGGCGATGATGAGCACGGTCGTATCGGGAATCCGAGCGATGTGCTCGCGAATCTTAGCGTCGGTCGCCATATCGACCGCGCTGGTGGAGTCATCAAAAATGAGCACACGCGGATGCTTGAGCAGCGTGCGCGCGATGCACAGGCGTTGCTTCTGGCCACCCGAAACACCGGCGCCGCCTTGGCCCAGCTCTCCGTCCAGCCCGCCGATGCGATCAAGGAACTCGTCCACGCACGCCGCGCGGCAAGCCGCGAAGAGCTCATCGTCCGACGCCTGCGGATTACCCCACTGCAGGTTCTCGCGCACGGTGCCCGTGAACAGCACATTCTTTTGCAACACAATGCCCACGGCATCACGTAGGGTCGCGAGGTCGTAGTCGCGCACGTCGTGTCCGCCCACAAGCACGGCGCCTTCGGTGGCGTCGTACAGGCGCGCAATCAGCTGCACAAGCGAGCTCTTGCCCGAGCCCGTGCCGCCGAGGATGCCCACCGTCGAGCCACTCTCGATGCGAAGGTCGATATGCTCGAGCACATCCTCGGCTGCATCCGCGCGGTATTTAAACGACACGTCGCGAAACTCGATACTGCCGTCCGCTGGTGCCGCAATCGCGAGGTCTCCCGCAGGGTTGGCGATAAAGGGCTCCTCATCGAGCACCTCTGCGATACGGCCCACACTCGTGAGAGCGCGCGTGAGCAGCAAAAACACGTTGGAAATCATCATGAGCGAGTTCATAATCAGCAGCACGTAGCTCATAAAGCCCGTGAGCGAGCCCACGCCCAAGCGGCCTTCGATGATCATGCGGCCGCCAATCCACAAGATCGAGAGCGCAGCCACGTACATCGAGAGTTGGAACACCGGCAGGTTGAGCACGGCGGTGCCAAAGGTCTTGGTCGCCGTGCCAGCGAGCTCGGTATTGACGGTGTCGAACTTGTCGCACTCGTGCTCGGCGCGCACGTAAGCCTTCACGGCGCGCACGGCGGTAAGGTCCTCTTGCACCACGCCGTTGAGGTGGTCCATCGAGGTCTGGAGCTGGCGGTAGAGCGGGCTCACGCGCACGGTAATGATACCGAGCACGATGGCGAGCATCGGCAGAATGACGGCAAAGACCGCCGCGAGCTCGCGCGAGAGCGCAAAAGCGTAGACGAGACCCATGACCAGATTTACCGGCCCGCGCACCATGGGGCGAAAGCCGTTGCCGATGGCGTTTTGAATAACAGTGATATCGGTGGTCATGCGCGTGACGAGCGAGCTGGCGTCGTAGTTATCCAGATTGCCAAAGGCGAGCGTCTGGATCTTTCGATACTCGGCCTCGCGCAGGTTAGCGCCCAGCCCCGAGGCAACGCGGGCGGACGTGCGCGCATAGCCCAAGCCAAGTACCAGCGAACATGCGGCGCACACCAACATATACGCGCCCTGCAACAGCATGTAGTTGATGTCGCCCGCGGGCACGCCCACGTCGATGATATTTGCCATGATGACCGGGATAAACAGCTCGAGCGCCGTCTCGGCCGTCACAAAGAGCACGCCGAGTATGGCATCGCGGCGGTATGCCCCCAGATAGGAAAACAGAATCTTGAGATTGCGCACGCAGGTTCATCCCCCATCAAACGTTGTTCGCAAACCCACGTATTATGGCGCGCCGTGTGGTGGTGTCAAGTGTTCCGAAATCGATTTTTGCAAGGCTAGTACAGGCGCCATGCTCACAGGGTGCACGTCCGTATTCAATTGGAAATGAACGCGAGCGTGACTTTTTTCGTCCCACTGCCAACACAAACCTTGACTCTATAATCGTTGTAGGGTTTTCACTACACTGGTAGCAAAACGAACCAAGCCAGAAAGCCCCGCCCATGGAACACGACCTCACACGCGGCAATGTCCTTAAGACCATCGCGGTCTTTGCCCTGCCTTATATGCTCTCGTACTTTTTGCAGATGCTCTACGGCATGGCCGACCTGTACATGATGGGGCAGTTTAGCGGCGCCGCCGGCATCACCGCCGTGGGCAACGGCGCGCAGACGCTCTATATCATTACCGTGACGCTCGTGGGTCTGGCCATGGGAACGACGGTTATCGTCGGCCACGCCGTGGGCTCGCGCCGGTTTGACCGCGCCGAGACCGCCATCGGCAACACCATCACGCTCTTTATGGGTGTCTCGGTAGTGCTGGCCGCTGTCCTGCTCGCGCTGTGCCCGCAGATCGTGGCGCTCATTGGCACGCCGGCCGAGGCGGTCGAAGGCACCGCCGCCTACCTGCGCATCTGCTTTGTCGGCATTCCCTTTATCGCCGCGTACAACATTCTTTCGGCCATCTTTCGCGGGCTGGGTGATTCGCGCTCGCCCATGTACGTGATTGGCGTGGCGTGCATCATCAACATCGCGCTCGACTTCCTGTTTATCGGCCACATGGGGCTCGGCCCCGTGGGTGCGGCGCTCGGCACGGTGACCGCGCAGACGGCCAGCGTTGCCCTCGCGCTCGTGTGGCTCAAGAGCCGTCGCACGAACATCCACGTTAAGCGCAGCGACCTGCGCCCCCAGCCCGAGGTGCTCGGCAGCATTCTTAAGATCGGCGTGCCCGTGGCCGTGCAGGACGGCTGCATCCAGGTGGCGTTTATGTTTATCACCGTCATCGCCAACCATCGCGGCCTGGTCGACGCCGCCGCCGTGGGCCTGGTCGAGAAGATGATCAGCTTTTTGTTCATTGTGCCGAGCTCCATGGGTGCCACCGTCAGCGCGCTCACGGCGCAAAACGCCGGCGCGGGCAAGGGCGACCGCGCACGTCAGGTGCTCAAGGACGCTATGACGATCTCGGTGGTGTATGGCTGCCTGATCACGGTGCTGATGTGGCTGGTAGCGCCGGCGTTTATCGGTTTTTTTGCCAAGGACGCTGCAGTAGTCGCCGCCGGCACCGGCTATATGCGCAGCTACATTTTCGACGCGATTTTTGCCGGCATCCACATTTGCTTTAGCGGCTTTTTCGCTGCGTATGGCAAGAGCTACATCGGCTTTGCGCACAACGTGCTGGCCGTGGCGCTCATTCGCGTGCCCGGAGCATGGCTGCTGTCGAATGCCTATTCCAACACGCTGTTTCCCATGGGCATCGCTTCGCCGTGCGGATCGATTTTGTCGGCAGTCATCTGTGTTATCGCGTTTACCGTGCTCAACCGCCGCGGGGCTTTTGACAAGCTGGTGGCGTAGCGGGGCGACGCAGGCCTAGCGCCTCTCCCCTGTTTTACCGAAAGGAGCGGTCCTGTGACCGACATGCCAAGCGAACACACCGAGGGCCTGCTCCGCATTAGCGAGGTGGCGCGCCTGCTCAATTTGAGCGTGGGCACACTGCGTCATTACGAGCAGATGGGGCTGTTAGAGCCGGCATATGTCGATCCGGCGAGTGGGTACCGCTACTACGGATCGCGACAGCTCTCCACCCTCAACACCATCGGCAACCTGCGCGTTCTCGACTTGCCGCTGGCGCAGATTCGCGAGTTTGTCACTACGCGCGATATGGATTTGATGCAACGGCAACTGACCAAGCAACAGGAGTTAATTGAGCACAAGCGGCGTGAGTTGGAGCGCATGTCGCGCAAGATTGACCAGCGACTTGCCTTGCTTCGTGGCGCTTTGAATGCTGATCTCGACACCATTAGCGAAATCGAGGAACCCGAACTTCGCTGCGCCGCGCTGCACGAGCGCGTCAATCCCACCGACGCCTATTCGCTGGGATGGCATATCCGCCAGCTTCAGCAGGGGCAGCACGAAACCTTTGCCTATCTGGGCAATCTGGGTGTGGGTATCGCGCCCGAACGTCTGGCCGCCGGCGACTTTGACGGCTACGACGAGGTCTTTCTGCTGCTCGATGACACCGATGAGTACTTGGGCGATGTTGAGACGCGGCCTGCCGCGCGCTGCCTGACCATAAGCTTCCGCGGCACGCACGGGCAAGCGGGCCCGCGCTATAAACAGCTGCTCGGCTATATGCGCGAGCACAACCTGGCGCCCGCCGGGCCTTCGCGCGAGATCGCCCTTATCGATGACATCATCAGCGATGATCCGGCAACCTACGTAACGCAGATCACGGTGCCGGTTGCCCCAGCAAAGTAAGAACCGCCCGGAAGGCATCGTGCTTCCGGGCGGTTCTTCAATTTGGCTATCGATGCCTTACGCCTCTGGCACCTGACCAGTCGCCAGGATCTGCTCGAGCGCGTCCTCGTCCAGCACAGGTACACCCAGCTGCTCGGCCTTGGTGAGCTTGGAGCCCGCTTTGGGGCCGGCAACCAGATAGCTCGTCTTCTTTGACACACTGCCCGAAACCTTGGCGCCAAGCACCTTGAGCGCCGCGCCCGCCTCGTCGCGGGTGCGGTTGACGAGCGTGCCGGTGAGCACGAAGGTCAGGCCCGCGAGCGGTTGTGCATCGGCGAGCTCGCCCGCTACGCCGGCATCAGCTGCAGCTTGCGCGTGCGCGGCGCCCAAGTCGACCTCGAGCGAAAGACCCGCTTGGCGCAGGCGCTCCAGCACGGCAAGGTTCTCGGGCACGGCCAGGAACTGCTTGACGCTCGCCGCAATCTTGGGACCGATGCCCTCGCACTCGGCGATGCCCTCTTCGCTCGCCAAGATGAGCTTGTCAATCGACAGGAATCGCTCGGCAATGACCTCGCCCACACTCTTGCCCACGTGGCGGATGCCCAGGGCAAACAGCACACGACCGAGCGGCTGGCTCTTGGACTTGTTGAGCTCGGCGATGATTTTTTCGGCCGTCTTGAGACCCACCGGGATGGGGTCGCCCTTCTTGACGCCCTTTTTGCTGTTAGAGCTGGCGTACACGCGGCCCGTGTCCAGTCCGGCGATGTCGTCGACCGTGAGCTGGTAGAAGTCCGCGACATCGTGGATTAGGCCGGCGGCGATCATCTTGTCGACGATTTCGTCGCCCAGGCCGTCCACGTCCATGCAGCCGCGGCTCACCCAGTGGAGCAGGCGCTCCTTGAGCTGTGCGGGGCAGTCGATGGACACGCAGCGGTAGGCCACCTCGCCATCCTCGTGAACCACGGGGCTGCCGCACACGGGGCAAACCTCGGGCATGTGCCAGTCGACCGAATCAGCCGGGCGCTTGTCGAGTACCGGGCCCACGACCTCGGGGATCACGTCGCCTGCCTTGTGCACGATGATAGTGTCGCCCTCGCGCACGTTTTTGCGACGGATCTCGTCGATGTTGTGCAGCGTGGCGCGCGCGATGGTGGAGCCGGCGACCGTCACCGGGTCGAACTCGGCCACCGGCGTGAGCACGCCGGTGCGGCCCACCTGGATGCGGATCTCGCGCAGGACAGTCTGTTTTTCCTCGGGCGGGAACTTAAAGGCGATGGCCCAGCGCGGCGCACGTGCGGTAAAACCTAGGTCGAGCTGCTGCTGGAAGCTGTCGACCTTTACGACCACGCCATCGATGTCGTAATCCAGGTCACCGCGATGCTCGAGGGCCTGGGCGCAGAACTCGTGGACCTCGGCCGGCGTGGCGCAACGAGCCACGTTGGGGTTGACACTAAAACCGGCGCTACGCAGCCAATCGAGGAACTCGCGCTGGCTGTGAACATGCAGCGGGTCGGTATCGGCGATGGCGTAGATAAAGGTAGCCAGGTCGCGGCGCGCCGTGACCTTGGGATCCTTTTGGCGCAGGCTGCCGGCGGCGGCGTTGCGCGGGTTGGCAAAGGGGTCGCGGCCCTCGGCATCGGCCCCGTCGTTCAGGCGCACAAAGCTGCCCTTGGGCATGTAGACCTCGCCACGAACCTCGATGGTACGCTCGCGCTCGGCACCCATGTGGGCGAGCGCCGCCTCGGACAGATGCATGGGCACGTCCTTGATGGTACGGACGTTGAGCGACACGTCCTCGCCCGTGGTGCCGTCACCGCGCGTGGCGGCGCGCACAAAGGTGCCGTTTTGGTAGGTAAGCGCCACGCCCAGACCGTCGATCTTAAGCTCGCAGGTATAGGTGACGCTACCGGCACCGAGCGCGTCCTCGGTGCGCTGGAGCCACGCGTCGAGTTCGTCCAGGTCCATGGCATCGTCCATGGAATACATGCGTGCCATGTGCGTGACCGGCGTAAACTGCTCGCTCACGTATCCGCCCACGCGCTGGGTATAGCTGTCGGGCGTCACCAGGTCGGGATAGGCCGCCTCGATCTCCTGCAGCTCAACGAGCATTTTGTCAAAGGCGGCGTCCGTGATCTCGGGCGCGTCGAGCATGTAGTAGCGATAGGCGTGGTAATCGAGCTCGTGGCGCAACTCAGCCGCGCGCGCGGCGGCCTGGGCATGGGCGTCGGCCGGTGCAGCGGCATCCGCGCTCGCGGGCGTTTCGGTATCGATGTCCACGCCGTCACCAAACAGGCTCGATTGCTCCATAGCGGCACTCCTTCGCTCGATTTCAAACGGATACAAGAGTACCACCGGTCACCATGGCGCCGAATAACCCTTTCGAACCGCACCGAATCGGCAGCCGCCAGACTGGGGTGGATCGCACGATCAAACCATACCCTTTCCATTTCTAAATGATCCGTTTTCCTCCGTCCCCAACGGATCAATAAGAAAAGAGGGGCTGCCCCGCGTTGGCAGGACAGCCCCTCTGGCTTCGGCATGTGCGAAACGGCTCGTTAGAAACCCTGACCGTTGCCCTGACCCTGACCTTGCTGGCCCAGCAGCTCCTCCAGATACTGGCGCAGCTGCTCATCGGTAATACCGCCGTTGCCAGTGTCGGTTGCGCTGTCGTTCTGCTGCTGGTTCTGCAGTTCCTCGTCGGAGCCCAGCTCGACCGTGACCTTCTTCTCGTCCTTGCCGCGCATGAGCGTGATCTCGACCTTCTCGCCCACCTCGTGGCTGCGCAGCGCGATGATCAGGCCATCGGCGCTCGAAATCTCATCGTCGCCCAGCTTGGTGATGACGTCGCCCTCCTGAATGCCGGCCTTGGCGGCGGGACCGTCCTCGACGACGCTTGCCACGTACGCGCCGCTATCGGTGCTCAGCTTGTTGGTGCGGGCGTTGAGCGCATTGACGCTCGAAAGCGTAGCGCCCATGTACGGATGCACCGGCGTCTTGCCGTCGATGATCTGGTCGGCAATGTTCTTGGCGTAGTTAACCGGAATGGCAAAGCCCACGCCCGAGCTGGAGCCCGAGTAGCTCTCGATAAGCGAGTTGATACCCACAAGCTCGCCGTTGTCGTTAACGAGCGCGCCGCCGGAGTTGCCCGGGTTGATGGCGGCATCGGTCTGGATCATGTTGGCATAGATGGTGTTACCGCTGGTAGAGCTCATGGCCGTGGAGCGGTAGAGCGCCGAGACGATACCGGTAGAGACAGACTGCTCGTTGCCAAACGGCGAACCAATCGCCATGACCCACTCGCCCACGTTGAGCTTGGAGGAGTCACCGATCTCGATCGGCGTGAGCTTGGAGGCGTCGGCGTCCTTGAGCTTGATGACGGCCAGGTCGCTCGAGGCATCGTTGCCCACGAACTCGGCCTCGTAGGTGGTGCCGTCGTCCATGGTCACCACGTACTGGTCATAGCCATCGACCACGTGGTTGTTGGTGAGGATGTGGCCCTCGGTATCGAGCACCACGCCCGAACCGACGCTGCCCGAGTTGTCCGACTCGTCGGCAGACTGCGAAAGCGAGCCATTCTGGCCGCCGCTCGAAGTGGCGGTAATGGAAACCACGGAGGGCAGGGCCTTGGCAGAAACGGCCTCGGCAAGTGTGGTGTCCTCGGAGTCGATCGTGATCTTTTGCGTCGACGAACCCGAAGCACCCGCCGTCACGGCATTCTTGCCGCCGCCAATGTTGAGCGTGCCGCTCATAATGAGCGCAATGACCAGCAGGGCGCCGCAGGCACAGCCGGCGAGTGCCGTAATGAAGATCGGCAGCTTTTTGGTCTTGGTCTTGACCACCGTGTGCTTGTTTACAACCTGCTGACCGCCCAGCGGCTGGCCGGTCTGTGTGTCGTAGGCCTGCACGTAAGGAATGTTGTTGCCATCGGCAGGCGTCGACTCCACCTGCACACGCGGCTGCTGTTGGGTCTCGCCGGCGTTGCCCGCATCCTGGGGACGCTGGGAATCGTACTCGCTCATAGCTGCGATCCTTTCGTCAAATAACCAAAGGCCCGCCAAACATGTGGCGGGCCATCATTGTTCACGTTGAGTTGTACCCCAATATGCGGGCGTACGTGTACGAGAACGCAATCTTTTAGGAAGGCTTAAGTTCTGCTGCAAACTCGAAAGGAACCCGCACCTGCGTCAAAACCACCACAAAGGTGCCTGTCCCCTTTGTGGTGGAAATCTAGTCCTTAAACAGATAGCCCACGCCGCGGACGGTGGTGATGTGTGCCGCGATCTGCGGGCCCACCTTGGAGCGGATGCGTCGAATGTGCACGTCGACGGTGCGCGTGCCGCCGCAGTACTCAAAGCCCCACACGCGGTGCAGCAGCACTTCGCGGCTGTAGGCACGGTTGGGGTGCGTCGCCAAAAAGCTCAGCAGCGAGTACTCCATCAGCGTCAGGTCGATGGGCTCGTTATCGAGCGTCACCTGGTAGGTAGCCAAGTTGATCTCGAGGTTATCGATGTTGAGCACATCGTCGGCGGTGACGGTCTCCTCCTCGCCCATCAGGCGCTGCGCGCGAGCCTTGAGCTCGTTGGGCGTCGCCGTGGGGCACACAAAGTCGGCATGCGCGTGATTGGGCAGGCGCAAGGTGCCGAGCGCCTCGTCGTCAACGATCACCAGCATGGGAACGCCGCCGCGGTCGTCAAGCCACTTGGCAATCTGATCGATGCGGTCGCTGCGGATGCCATCGGAATCGAGGATCAGCAGGTCAAAGTCGTGCGCCGCAGTCGGCGAATCGGGAGTGGCCAGACTCACCTCGACACCCAGGGTGGTCGTCAAGCTGCGGGCAAACTCGTGGAAGCGCGTCGTGCGCGCCATGAACAGGGCACTCTTTTCGGACATATCGGCCTCCAAAGAAATGAGCTCAATCGTACTGGAACAAGCCAGCGCGATTAGGAGTTCGCCAGGTAGTGCTTGATCTCCCACTCGGTGATCGTAGACTCAAACTTATGCCACTCGTCGCGCTTCTTTTTGAGGAAGAAGCTGTGGATGTGCTCGCCGAGGGCATCCTTCATAAACTGCGAGTCCTCAAACACGTCGAGCGCCTCTTTGAGCGAGCGCGGCAGCGGCGTGTAGCCGGCCTCGACCATCTGACGGTCGGTAAGCTTGAGCGTCTCGGCCGTGGCCTCGGGCGGGAGCTCCAGCTTGCGCTCGATACCGTCGAGACCAGCCGCCAGCGTGACGGCGTTGACCAGGTACGGATTGGCCATGGGATCGGGACTGCGCAGCTCGATGCGCGTGGACAGCTGCTTGCCGGGCTTGTAGACCGGAATGCGGACCATACTCGCGCGGTTGCGCAGGCCCCACGTGGCGTACTGCGGCACGGAGTCGCCACCCGTGGTGATGCGCTTGTACGAGTTGACCGTGGGGTTGGTGATGGCGCTGATCTCGCGCGCGTGCGCCAAGATGCCGGCCATGTAGTGCTTGGCGATATCGGAGAGGTGGTACTTCTCGTCGTCCTCGCCCCAAAAGACGTTGTTGCCGTCATGGTCGAACAGCGACTGGCACAGGAACATAGCGCTGCCGTCCTCGCCCGCCAGCGGCTTGGGCATAAAGGAGGCATGGCAACCGCTCTCGTAAGCCTGCTGCTTAATGATGAGCTTGGCCGTGGTGATGGCGTCGGACATGCTCAGGGCCTCGGCATGGCGCAGGCTCATACCGTGCTGCGAGCGGCCGGCGGCGTGGAAGGTGTACTCCACGGGCACGGACATCTTCTCGAGCGTGAGGACCGTGTTACGGCGCAGGTCGCGAGCGGCATCGCTCACCGAAAGATCGAAGTAGCCCACGTTGTCGAGCGGCTCGGGGGTGTGCTCGTCGGGGAAGTAGTAATACTCCAGCTCGGCACCCACGTTGAGCAGATAGCCGGCCTTCTCGGCCTTGCGGAACATGCGGCGCAGGGCATCGCGCGGGTCGCCGGCAAACGGCTTGCGATCGGGAGTGCACACGTCGCAGAACACGCGGGCGACGCCGTTGTGGCTCGGGCGCCACGGCAGGATCTGGAAGGTCGAAGCATCGGGGAACGCCAGCATGTCGGCTTCCTCGGGCGTGGCAAAGCCCTCGATGGCGGAGCCGTCAAAGCCAATACCCTCCTCAAAAGCGACCTCGAGGTCCTCGGGGCTAATGGCAAAGTTCTTGAGGCGGCCGAGAATGTCGACAAACCACAGACGCACAAAGCGGATGTCACGCTGCTCTACAGAGCGGAGTACGTAATCGATGTTCTGCTGGTTCATGTCGCTCCCCTTTCTTTCGGGCGGGTTTCGACTGGTCTATATCGCAGATACTATCGCAGAAAAATGTTTCCGCAGGGTTAAAGCGTATCAAGCGCTCAAAAAACGTGTGCGAACAGGCGGGTATGACAAGTAACTATCGCTCGGATTCGGAGACAATTTGCCTACAGGCTCGTTCCGGCGCCGGAAACTCCATCGTCACTGCATCCCAAACAACCGATCGGTCGACATTGCCGTAATCATGCGCGAGGTAATTTCTCATGCCGATAATTCCACGCCACTCAATTTCGGGATGAAGCCGCTGCGAGCGTTCCGACAACTTGCCCGCTTCTTCCGTCACCCTAAGCGCGCACATCAAAAGGGAGTCCGCCAACGCCCTCGTCCGCACGTCATTCGCATGCAGAAACTGGTCCTCGGTGATATCAAAAGCCTTGATGCGCTCGTTCGTTTCAGCGATGGCCTCCAAGACCTCTTGGGCGCGGAGGCCGTCTGACTTACGCGCGATCATAAATGATCACTCCTTCGCGCTCGATTACCGCGGCAAGATCGTCATCAAGATCGTCACTCGAAACGAGGTCGACCTGCCTCCCGGTTTCTTTGCGCACCGCCTCACCAAACGCCGACAACGCGAAAAGACCAAAGCCCTGCTCGCGATCAACTTCGAGACGTAAGTCGATATCGCTATCGGCACGCGCTTCGCCACGGGCATACGAACCAAAAAGAATCACGGTTTTGATGGCGGGAATCGAGCTGGCTGCCTCGCGGACGGCGGACTCAATCTGGGCAGTATCCAAAATGCCCGCCGCGACGCTTTCGCTCGCAGAGCTTTTACCGAGTGAAGGAACAAACGGCAGTGAGCGCTCGCGCAGCATCTGTCTCATAAACATATTGACCGCAACAGACGAAGTCATGCCAAGTTCTTCGCACAGCTCGGCAAATGAATCTTTAATTGACGAGTCCACTCGCACACTCAACACAGACGCAGCCATGGATACCTCCTGTATGATATTGTCTATATATTATCACACAGACTAGCGCGAGGTCGAAGCGCGGTGTTCGATGTGGCCGGGGATCTCGATGCGCTTGGGGGCGAGCTTTGCGGCATCGCCCACCGTAGTGGTAACAACGTCGATACGCTCGGACAGGCGCTCGACCACGCGCTCGGCAATGGTGAGGGTGTCCTGCGCGGCCGTGGTCACACCGCCAAAGAGCACGTGGTTCCAGGGATAGTCGTCAAACGTTGCGATCTTGAGACCCGCCGGCAACGAAGGTCCCAACTGTGCCAGCGCCTCGGTCAGGCGCAGGAAGACCAGGCCGTTGACGGCAATGAGGCCGAGCTTTTTACCCGCATAGCCGCGGATGGTCTCGTCCAGGCGACTGACACCCGTGGCGCCACCGTCGGCCAGGGTGACGACCTCGCCCGCAAGACCGCGGCGCGAAAGCTCGTCGGCAAAGGACTCGGCGCGCTCGCGACGCACGGGGCTGTCATCGCTTGCCTCGGTGAGCAGGCACAGGCGCTCGCTGCCCGCGACAGCCAAGGCGTCTACCAGGCCGGCAACCAGCTCACGGTTGTTGGAGGTCACCAGATCGATGCCACCGTCGGCAACATCGCGGTCGAGCAGCACAACGGGCAGGCGCCCCGCGGCCGCGGCGATCGCCTTGTCGTTGCCTCCGCAGGTATTGACGACCAGGCCGTCCACACCGGCATCGATAAGTCTGGTGAGCGACTCTGCCTCCTTGGCGGGGTCGTTGCCACTAATGGCCGTCATAAGCGAGCAGCCGCGCGCGGCGGCACTGGCGGAAAGTCCTTCGAGCATGGCACTGGAGAACGGGTTGGCGATGTCGGCCAGAATCACGCCGATGAGGTTGGTGCGTGAGCTGCGCAGATTGCGCGCGGCAGCACGTGGGCGATAGCCGGTGCGCTCGATAACCGCCGCGATGCGAGCACGGGTTTCCTCGGTCATTTGCCCGGGGCGGTTGTTGAGATAGCGCGAGACCGTGGCCGGGCTCACGCCCGCCTCGGCGGCAATGTCCTTGATTCTCATCTGCGCCATAGCGCACCCCGTTTCCCAATTGTCGGCAGTCTGGGCCATTTTAGGCATTTTTTTAAAAATCTCGCTTGCAAAACGCTGTAGGTGAGTATACTACAACTCGAAACGAAACCGATTTCGTAAACCGATTTCGGCAAGCGTTGGCACGGAGGTGCAAAGATGCACCCTACCGTCTTGGCACCTCCGTGCCAACGCCATATCAAAGGTATACGCACGAGTAAGAAGGAGCTGCGCGACCATGGGTAAAACGGTTCTTACCTTCGGCGAGATCATGATGAGGCTCTCGCCCAAAGACCATCTGCGCATTGAGCAGGCGACCGAGTTTGACGTCCGCTACGGCGGTGCCGAGGCCAACACCGCGCTTTCCCTGGCCTATCAGGGCGACAAGGCCGCTTACGTCTCCGTTGTCCCGGCCAACCGTCTGGGCGAGTGCGCCCTGCGTTCGCTGAAGGTCTACGACGTCGATACCACACGCGTCGTGCGCCAGGGCGACCGTCTCGGCTCCTATGTGTTTGAGGTCGGCGCCTCGCAGCGCGGCAACGGCTGCGTTTACGACCGCAAGTACTCTGCCATCAACATGGCCAAGCGCGACGTCTTTGACTGGGATGAGATCCTCAAGGGTGTCGATGTCTTCTACTTCTCCGGCGTGACGCCCGCCGTCTCCGACGAGATGGCCGCCGCCTGCAAGGATGCCCTCACCGCCTGCCGCGCAAAAGGCATCACCACCGTGTGCGACGTGAACTATCGCGGCAAGATGTGGTCGCCCGAGAAGTCGCAGACCACCATGAAGGAACTCTTGCCGCTCGTTGACATCTGCATTGCCAACGACGAGGACGCGCCTGCCGGCCTCGGCATGACCTGCGTCTCCGGCTCCCTTGCCCACGGCATCGAGGAGCGCGACACCTACGTCGAGATGGCCCGTCAGATCTGCGCCGAGTACGGTTGCAAGAAGGTCGCCTCGGTCGTCCGCAACATCTCCTGCGTCGAGCGCTCCATCTGGATGGGCATGTTCTATGACGCCGAGAGCGGCGAGCACTGGTTCTCCCCTGCTCACGACGTGCACGTGCTCGAGGGCGTTGCCGCCGGCGACGCTTTTAACGCCGGCCTCGTCCATGCCCTCATCAACGACTTTGCCCCGCAGGACGCCGTCAACTACGCCATCGCGGCCTCGATCCTCAAGCTCACCATCAAGGGCGATTCCAACCTGGTGACCGCAGACGAGATCGCAGCCGTGGCATTCGCCGCCGACGGTGGCACTCGCGTCGCGCGCTAAGCCGTCCCCATTCCGCGGGCCGCAGCTTTCCATACCCATACCCCTGCGGCCCGCTCCCCGATTTCTCCGGTCGGGCAAAGCCACCAGTCCCATTCCGGTTTTGTCTGGCATTCCCTACACGACTGGTTGCGAAGCCGGTTTTGGAATTGCTTGGACCCCAAGCAGTGCCTCCGATAACCAATCCAAAATCGGCTCCCGACCAGCACATTTGGCAATCATGCGCCTATGCGCGCCACACATCGAAAGGAACATCATGTTCGATCAGTTCTATACCACGCTTGAGTCCCTGGGCATCGTGCCGGTCGTCGTGCTCGACAAGGTCGAAGACGCCGCTCCGCTCGCCCACGCCCTTATGGCAGCTGGCATGAAGTCCGCCGAGGTCACCTTCCGCACCGCCTGCGCCGCCGAGTGCATCGCCGCCATGGCCGAGGCCGAGCCCGAGATGTGCGTCGGCGCTGGCACCGTCCTGACTGTCGAACAGGTTGAGCAGGCCCGCGCCGCCGGTGCCAAGTTCATCGTCTCGCCGGGTTACAACGAGGACGTCGTGAAGCACTGCATCGACATCGACCTGCCCGTCCTTCCCGGCACCGTGACCCCCTCCGAGGTTACCGCCGCCGAGAACCTGGGCCTCAAGGTCACCAAGTTCTTCCCCGCGGCTCAGTATGGTGGCCTGAACACCATCAAGGCCCTCGCCGCTCCGTTTGTCGGCCATCGCTTTATGCCCACCGGCGGCGTGAGCACTGCCAATGTCGAGGAGTACCTGAGCTCCTCCGCCATCATCGCCTGCGGTGGCACCTGGATGGTCAAGCCCGCCCTGTTCGCCGATGGCGATTTCTCCAAGGTCGAGCAGATTGCCCGCGAGGCCATGGACGTCGTCAAGAAGGTCCGCGGCTAGGTTTAGCTCTCTATCGTGAAAGGGGGCGTGCCCTAGACCTCGCCCCCTTTCTCTTAAAGCGGCTCGGAAGCGCGCCGTTTCCGTCACGAACAAGAACCAAAAACCGTCTTGTATGCTGATAGAACGTGACGGAAGCGACACGCCCCCGAGCCGCTTTGCTTTCCCGGTCAATCAACCGACTCAACATAATCCAGTCCACCAAAACAGCTGCGGCACCGTCTGGAGGAATGGACCCTTGCTTCCAGTCTTTTCCTCCAAGCGGCGCCGCAGCTTTTTCATGCCCCGATTGCACCCCCGCACTTGCGGTGAAATACGGACTGCTTACGCCGCCAAAGCCGCAAAACAATCCCTATTTCACCGCAACTAATGTAGGGGGCGAGTTAGATGGCCGAGTCTTTGGACAGCTCAAAATAGTCGGGATGTAAGGCGATAACCGGACCCTGCTCCTCGGGCATTAGATGCAAATGCGTCTCTGCCAGATAGCTCGCCGCGTCGGTATCGCCCCTCTTAATGGCCTCGAGAATCCGGCGATGCTGTCGACGAATCGGCTCCCAATCCAGATCCTGCGACACCATACGCAACCAGTTGTATCGCTCGAAATGCGTGTTGATGCTCTTCATCCAATCCCACAACATGTGGCGACCGGCAATCACAAAACATGTCTCATGAAACAGGTTATCCAGGTCAAAGAAACGACGCGTTTCACGATGATCGAGTGACTCGGACTCGGCAAGAATCTGCTCGAGCCGATGCTTTTGCTCGGGCGTGGCGGCAGAGCAGCATTTAATGAGCACGCTTCTCTCGAGTTTCTCGCGCAAGAAACAGGCGTTCTCGGCGCGTTCCATGCTGATCTTAGAGACGTAGGTGCCGCTTTTGGGACGCGTTTCCACCAGCTCTTGCTCGCGCAGGCGCACAAAGGACTCGCGAATGGGCGTGCGCCCGATTCCCGTCTCCTTTTCCAGACCAATCGCCGAAAGGCGCGTGCCGGGCTTGAGCTCGGCATAGATGATCTTGGAGCGCAATGCGTTGTATGCCTGATCTTGCAGGCTCTGATAATGCTGGTGTTGTTCCATAAAGCCCTCGGATGAAGCCCACGTTTTTTTGAATATCACCACGCTATACTATCGCATCCCCCATCCCCACAGTTGCGGTGAAATAAGGGCCGCTGACACCCATGCACAACTTAGGTGGCTTTGACGTGACCAGACGTGACCACCGCTATCTCGGCGCTGATCTTAGGCAACGTCGCCGGCATCGCCAGCAAGTTGTTCACCCGGCACTTTGTGCGCGCCGCATTTGAAAAGTAGCACTACACGCGGGGCCAACGGGCAGCCCATGCTCACTTGTCTCTCGAGCTTGCCCTCCTCGATCAGGACAATCGTGCCGTCCGCACAGCAGGGCGAGTTCACCGTTTACCTTTTAAAAGTGAACGTTCACCTATTTTTCGGAGAATGGGAGGGTTTATTACCCTACTTCACATATACTGAGCTTGTACGAAAAGCAAGACTTATATAGATGAACGTTTCTTTTGGAAGGATTGCTATGTCTGATCTTATGGACAGCTTCCGCCTGGACGGTAAGGTCGCGCTCGTGACCGGCGCCACCTATGGCATCGGCATGGCCATTGCCGAGGCGCTCGGAGAGGCAGGCGCCAAGATTGCCTTTAACGCCCGTCACGCCGACAAGGTCGCCGAGGCCGAGAAGCACTACCGCGAGCTGGGCTTTGATGCTCACGGCTATGTTGCCGACGTCACCGACGAGGTCGTCGTCGCCGAGCTCATCGCCAAGATCGAGGCCGATTTTGGCACCACGCCCGACATCCTGGTCAACAACGCCGGCGTCATCCAGCGCACGCCGATGCTCGACATGAGTGCCGAGGACTTCCGCCGTGTCGTCGATATCGACCTCAATGCCCCGTTTATCGTGTCCAAGGCCTGCCTGCCCGGCATGATCTCCAAGGGTCACGGCAAGATCATCAATATCTGCTCCATGATGAGCGAGCTGGGCCGCGAGACCATCGCCGGCTATGCCGCCGCCAAGGGCGGACTCAAGATGCTCACCAAGAACATCTGCTCCGAGTTTGGCGAGGCCAATATCCAGTGCAACGGCATTGGGCCGGGCTACATCGCTACCCCGCAGACCGCGCCGCTGCGCGAGACGCAGCCCGATGGCAGTCGCCACCCGTTTGACCAGTTCATCATCGCCAAGACGCCGGCAGCCCGTTGGGGCACGCCCGAGGACCTGAAGGGCCCCGCCGTGTTCCTGGCTTCCGACGCATCGAACTTCGTCAACGGGCACATTCTGTACGTGGACGGCGGCATTCTGGCTTACATCGGCAAGCAGCCGCAATAAGGAAACTGGGCGAGGCGGTCGGCAGTTAAGTCTGCTGCTCGGACAGTCCTGCGCAAGACGGAAAGCACATTAAGTGCTTTCCTTTGCGTGCGGAACTCGCGACAGACTTAACTGCCGACCGCCCGCACAACGGCCTTCTACTCGAAGATGGCGCGCAAAACATATCTAATTCTAAAAAACTAGCTGAAAGGTTAACTCAAATGAAGATCGCTCTGATCAACGAGAATTCTCAGAACTCCAAAAACCCTATGATCGAGGCTGCCCTTAAGAAGGTTGTCGAGCCTATGGGCCACACCGTCTTTAACTATGGCATGTATGCCGACGCCGACTCCAAGCCCCTCACCTACGTGCAGAACGGCATCCTTGCCGCCGTGCTGCTCAACTCCGGTGCCGCCGACTACGTCGTGACCGGTTGCGGCACCGGCGAGGGCGCTATGCTCGCCTGCAACTCCTTCCCTGGCGTGCTGTGCGGCCATGTTGCCGACCCGCTGGATGCCTACACCTTTGCCCAGGTCAACGATGGCAACGCCGTCGCTATGCCCTTCGCGCTCAAGAACGGCTGGGGCCAGGAGCTCAACCTCGAGTACACCTTCGAGAAGCTCTTTGGCTTTGGTTCGGGTAACGGCTACCCCGCCGAGCGCGTTGAGCCCGAGCAGCGCAACAAGAAGATCCTCGATGGCGTGCGCGCTGTGACCATGCGTCCGCTCGTCGACGTCCTGGGCGAGATCGATCAGGACCTGGTGAAGGGCGCACTTGCCGGCGAGCACTTCCAGGAGTACTTCTTTGCCAACGCCACCGACGAGGCCATCATCGCCAAGGTCAAGGAGATCTTGGGCCTGTAATAAGGCCCACGGGGCGCACCGACCCCCAACAAACCGCCAAGCAAAAGGCGCCGCGACAATCCATGTGTCGCGGCGCCTTTTTTGATTGGCTATCGCTTGAGCCACTGCAAGGCGGCCGCTCCTCTATTTGCCAAGAGCCTACAGCTCGCAGGCAACCTTGTAGCCATCGCCGATGGCGTCGCGGATGTTGCCGCACTTGTTGGCGTCGCCCAGCACGTGGGCGGCAACGCCGGCTGCAGCCAGGTCGTCGGCCAGCTTGGTATTGGGACGATAGCCCATGGCAAGCACCAGCGTATCGGCGTCGGCGATGGTGTGGACTTCGCCGTCCTTTTCGTAACTGATGGCGTCCTCGGTAATCTCGGTCACCTTGGCCTCAGTCAGCACGTGAACGCCCTTGGAGAGCATGCGCGTGATGAGCACCGCGCGGCCGGCGCCGCCCTCGTTGGCGGCGAGCGTCTTGGTCATCTCGATGACGGTGACATCGCGATTTGCCGGCGACAGATCGTTGACCAACGGGGCCAGGTAATCGGCCGTCTCGCAGCCAACGGTGCCGCCGCCCACAATGACGATCTTCTTACCCGGGAAAGCCTTGCCGCCCAGCAGGTCGTCGGCCGTCATGACCTGCTTAAAGCTCTGCATAAAGGCCGGCGCGATGGGTTCGGCGCCGTAGGCCAGGACAACCTCGTAGCCCGCGTAGTCACGTTGAATGTCCTCGGCAGTAAGCTCGGTGCCAAATACGCACCTCACGCCGGCCTCGGCCAGGCGACGGTACTGATACTTGATCACGCGGGTGAGTTCCTGCTTTGCCGGCGGAACGGCTGCGATGCGCATCTCGCCGCCCGGCTCGTCCTGCTTGTCCACGAGCACCACGTTATGGCCGCGCTTGGCGGCAATGTAGGCTGCCTCCATGCCCGCAGGACCAGCGCCCACAACCAGTACGTTCTTGGCCTCGGCGGCAGGCTCGTAGCCGGCCTCGTCGCGCTCCACGTCCGGGTTGACGGTGCAGGAGATGCGCTTGCCAAACATAATGCCGTTCAGGCAGCGCAAACAGCCGATGCAGGGGCGGATGTCGTCGGCGTTGCCGGCAGCGGCCTTATTGCAGAACTCGGCATCGCACAGATTGGCACGGCCCATCATGCAGATGTCGGCGGCGCCGTCCTCGATCAGTTCCTCGGCAATCCATGCCTCGTTGATGCGGCCGACCGTGGCAACGGGAATGTTGACGTGCTTTTTGATCTCGCGCGAGCAGGCGGCGTGCGAGGCCTGCTGGGTGCCGGCGGCGGGAATGGCGGAGCCGCGCTTGATGGTAGTGCCGCCCGACACGTGGATCATGTCGACGCCAGCCTTCTCCAGGCGACGCGAGACGTAAATCATGTCGTTGAGGGTCAGACCGCCATCGGTGTACTCGTCGCCCGAGATACGGACGTCGATGATAAAGTCCTTGCCGCAGCGCTCGCGAATCTCGGCGATGACCTCGAGCAAAAAGCGCATGCGGGCGTCGAGCGAGCCACCGTACTCGTCGGTACGCTTGTTATATAGCGGGGTCAAAAAGCCGCCGAGCATGCCATGGGCGTGCGCCGCATGGACCTCGACGCCATCGACGCCAGCCTTCTGCATACGAACGGCAGCGTCGCCAAACTGATGCGTGAGCTCGTGGATCTCGTCGACCGTGATGGGGCGCGGCGCCTCGCGGGCATAGGACGGCCCCACAAAGGACGGAGCGATCAGGCGCGGCGTGCCCGGAATGTTAAAGGCCATGTAGGCGGGGTGGAAGAGCTGCGGCATGATCTTACAGCCATACTCGTGGACGGCCGCGGCGAGCTTTTCCCAGCCGGGGATAAACGTGTCGTCGTAGCAGCACATGTCGCCCGGCAGATAGGTATAGGTAGGCTCGACCGTCACGACCTCGGTAATGATGAGGCCCACGCCGCCCTTGGCGCGGGCACGGTAATGATCGACCAAGTCGTCGGTCACATAGCCATGATCGGCCAGGTTGGTAGATACCGGCGGCATAAAGACACGGTTCTTGACCTCGGTCGTACCGACCTTGATCGGGCTAAAGAGCATCGGATAGGCGGAGGACTCCATACAGGGTTCCTTTCGTTTGAGCCGCTCGGCGGCAGTTGCTAACGTACTTATCGTACCAGCAACTGCCGTATCCGCACTCGCTCGCATTCCTCACCTTCAATCCCGACCCTCACAAAAAAGTTGTGGTGGAATACGGAGTAGATAAGGCCTTTGACAGCCAAAACAGTCCGTATTTCACCGCAACTGATGGGTGGGATGGGTTAGAGGCCCAGATAGCTGGTCATGCCTTCGACGGCGAGCTTGGCGCCTGCTACGGCATGGACCACGGTGAGCGGGCCGTTGACGACATCGCCGGCGGCAAAGACGCCGGGCACGGTGGTCATGCCGTACTCATCGACCGAAAGAAGACCGCGATGGTCGGTCTCCAGACCGCCCGTCGTAAGCACCAGTTTGTCCTTGGGCACCTGCGAGGCCGCAATCACAACCGTGTCGGCGGGCACATGGTCAAGTTCTTCCTCGTAGCCCACCACGTTGTCGTCCTCGTCAAAGATAGCCGTCTCGAACACCGGACCGTTATCGTCGATGGCGCAAATCGCCTTGCCGCGCACGATCTCGGCACCGTCAAGCTCGGTCAGCTCCACCTCGTCATCGATGGCCGAGATATGGCGCGATCGGGCATACACGGTAACCTTGCGAGCGCCCGAGCGCAGGGCCGTACGGGCAACATCCATGGCCACGTTGCCGGCGCCGATAACCGCCACGTTCTGACCGATCGCCACGCTCGTGGGATCAACCAGGTAATCGATACCAAACAGTACGTTGCCACGCGACTCGCCGGGAATACCCAGCTTGCGGGCGCGCCAGGTACCGGTACCGACAAAGACCGCATCGTAGCCGTCGCGCAGCAGGTCGTCGATATGCAGCGCGCCACCGATGGTGGTCGAGGGACGGACGCGTACGCCAAGTGAGCACATCACGTGACGGTACTTTTGCACGAGTGCGCGGGGCAAGCGAAACTCGGGGATACCGTACTCCAGCACGCCGCCGATCTCGGGGCGCTGTTCAAACACTGTGACGGCACAGCCCAGCTGGGCCATCTTAATGGCCACGGTAATGCCGGCGGGACCGGAACCGACCACGGCAACCTGCTTGCCGCATGAGGGCGCGGGCTTCCACTCCTTGCGGTCCAAATATGCCGTCGAGATATAGTTCTCGATACTCGAAAAATGCACCGGTGCGCCCTTGCGGCCCTGAATGCATGCGCCCTCGCACTGGCCCGAATGGTTACAGACCATGGAGCAGACCGCACTCATGGGATTGTTCTGGAACAGCAGCTCACCCGCCTCTTCCAGACGGCGCTGCTTAAACAGGTCGATGACCTGCGGAATAGGCGTCTGCACCGGGCAGCCCTTAAGCTGGCAGAACGCCTTCTTGCACCCAAGGCAACGGTTCGCTTCCTCAACAATATGAATAGCCATCGGTTCCTCTCCTGGACCTCTACGACAATCTCTTTCGCCAACCTGCTTCGTTACAGAATCACGTGCTCGCACATCACGCTGTGCCCCATGCGCAGCAGCTCGTCGCGCGAACGCTCGACCGTGGACGGTGTGCTGTTCTCGATAACGGTCATAATGCCCGGTCGCGCGGCCGCGGCCCAAGCGGCAATAGCCTCAAAATCAAAGTTTCCGCACGTACAGACGCCGTGGCATACCAAACGAGAGCCCGAGCCATCACACCAGCCATCCTGGTCCTCGTTGTCTACGATCTCGTAGTCCTTGGCATGCAGCACGCGAATCTTGCTGCCGCACAGGTGCAACATGCGCGACACCTGCTCGGAAGCCTCACCGACGATCGTGGGATGCAGCAGCGACACCGGGTCGTAGATCACGCCGAGCGCCGGGCTCGGGACGCGCTCCAGCACCTCACGGCAGCGATCTGGCGTGTTGACCGTCTCGTTCCAGCCGGGCTCGATCAGTATTTGCCCACCCACGGCCTCGGCGCACTCGCAGACGCGCGCGAGTCCATCCATAAACGCATCGAGTGCCTCGTCGGCCATACGGTCGTCAGCAACGCGGTTCTGCGCATTGGGACGACCGGTCTCGGTGCCAACCGGACAGCCGCCGAGCATCTGAGCAAAGTTCAAGCACGCCTCGTACTCGGCAAAGTTATCCGTGAGCTGTTGTCGATCGGGCGTCGCCAGATTCTTATAACAGCCGAGCACGGCGACCGAAACGCCCGCCTCATCGAGCACCGCACGCAAATGGTCGGCGAGCTCGCGGGTCAGACCGCATCGATCGATTCCCATTGATGCGTAGAGCACCTTGCTCGGCAGCTGAATGCACGAAAAGCCCAGCTCTCCTGCCATGCGGATGCGTTCCTCGACGGTCCCCTGCGGAAGGTCGTGTAAACGCACGCCCGGAGTAATGGCCCCCACGCTATTCACGCCCCTTATGAGCATTGATGCCCGGGGTGTAGCCGCCAAACGGGTCATCGATGGAGCACACGCCCGAAGGGGCGAGCGGATCGCGCTTACCGGCCAACTTGTCATGATGCATGGTCTCGATATAGGCGAGCACCAGCGGCGCCACGCCCTTCGCGTCGTTTTTGACGACGGGCTCGCTCATGTAGTAGCCAAACGTGCCCTCGCGGTGCGCGGTGTTGCCAAGACCCGCCACCAGGCAGATGTTGTCGAGCGCCAGCTGTCCGTCGCGCTCGGACAGGCACGTGTCGCAGATGCCGTCAAACGCACGGCGGCCGTACTGGTAGTAGCGCTCGCCCAGCACGCCCAGGCGCACGCCCTTCATGATGGCGTTGGCAAAGATGGCGCTGCCCGACTCCTCCAGATAGTTGGGGGCGATATTGGGCAGGTTGATGACCTGGTGCCACATGCCGGTCTTCTCGTCCTGATACGGCAGCATGGCGTCGATCAGGTCGTGGAACATCTTGCGGATCTCGTCCTTCTCGGCCGACATCGAGGGCGGCATGAGCTCCCAGGTATCGATGAGCGCCATGGCGAACCAGCCCTCGGCGCGCAGCCAGAAGTTGGCCGAAAGGCCGGTGACGGGATCGCACCAGAACTGCTTGCGGCTCGCGTCGTAGGCGTGATAGTACAGGCCGTTGAGGGGGTTGCGCATCAAATCGTGCACCACTTGGAACATATGGAAGCTATCCGAGCAGGCACGGCGGTTGTGGAAGCTCAGCTCGTACTGCATGTAGAACGGCTGCGCCATGTACATGCCGTCGAGCCAGATCTGGTTGGGGTAGACGGCCTTGTGCCAAAACACACCCTCTTTGGTACGCGGCTGGGTTTCGAGCTGACGATAGATGGTATCCATGGCGGCACGGTACTTGGGCTTGCCCACCAGGTCATAGAGTTTGTAGAGGGTTTTGCCCGCGTTGACGTTGTCGAGGTTGTACTCCTGGGGATCGTAATGCTTGATGGTGCCGTCATCCTGGACAAAGAAGTCGATATAGTCGTCGGCGAAGGTCAGGTAACGCTGCTCGCCGGTGATCTCGTACAGCTCGATGAGTGCCTTGATCATGCAGCCATCGATATAGTTCCAGGTGTTTTCCTTGCCGGCGCGAAGCTTTTCGATATTCCAGGCCGGCGCCTGAGGCGTAGAGGTCTCGATCAACTGCTCGATATAACGGTCCAGAATCTGATTGCAACCCATTGCTGTCCCCTCTGACGTTATTGATGGGTGAACGTTAACCTAGTGTAACGCGAACGGGGATTATAGGGTGAACGTTAACCCTATAATCCCCGTGAACGGCAGCCTTTTAACGGCAAACGGCGGTGAGGCCCGCAGCGATGCGATGCGCCAGGCGCTCATAGCCGGCAGGGCTGTAATGCAGACCGTCCGGCATGTAGAGCTCGCGGTGCTCCGGCAAAAACGGGCTGATGCCGCTTTGCGCATACAGGTCGATCACCGGCACCGAGTAGCGATCGCAGACCTCCAGCATCGCGCGCACATAGGCGTCTTGCGTCAGGCCCAGATGGTTGGCCTCGTTGCTTGCCGGAATATCCTTCTCGTGTTTGCCGCTCGTCTTGCACGGCGTCATAAACACCAGCTTTGCCTGAGGCGAGCGCGCCGTGATGGTGCGGATCAGGTAGTCGAGCGCACCGTAGAACTCGTGCACGTCCGTGCTGCCCAGCTCTCCCAGCGGCACGTTACGGCTAAAGTCGTTAACGCCGCCAAAAACGATGCAGATATCTGCCGTGTGATCGATGCCGTCCAAGCGCTCGACAAACGAATCGCTACGGTCGGCCTTGACGGCAATACGCGAACCCTTAATACCAAAGTTCTCGATCGTAGCGCCGCCCAGCAGCGCACCCAGGTGCGAGGTCCAAGAGATGTCGTTGCCTCCCCCGCCGCATCCGTTATCGCCCCAGGTGGTCGAATCGCCAAAGCAGCAGATGGTCGATTCGCTCAAGTTTTTCGGTTCCATATTCTTCTCCTCACCCGCACACCGGCGGTCATACAGGTACATACCGTTCATTCGCAACATGCCGAGGGGCTATGCGTGGGCGCATTCTGCAACTTGCGAATCGAGCCATTCGATATCCTCGGCAAGATGCGCCACGCCAAGATGGTGTCCACCCGGACACACCTCGTGCAGAAGGTTTTCGTCCTTGCCCAGCAGCGCGTAGGCGTCGCGAACGATATCGAGCTGCTCGTCTACGTTCGCAAGCCCGCGGGCGCCGTTGAGATGGTCTTTCTCACAGCTTTGAACCAAGAGCGGGCGCGGTGCGATAAGCGAGGCGATGTCCCCCATGTCGAGCAGACGCCAGAGTCCAGGGGTGTAATTGCAGCTGCAGTTTCCATTGAGATGCAGCAGCGAGTCATCAACGCCATACAGATAGCCCGAGACAAACGCCTTGCGCACGCGCGGGTCGAGCGCGGCCAGGTACAACGTCATGTAACCGCCGCCCGAAAAACCAAAGCAGCCCAGGTCGTCCATGGCAATGTCACCGCGCGTCTCCAAGTAATCAATCAAGCGCATGTTGTCCCAGGCGTTGAGGCCCGCGACCGTAAGACCCAGCGGCTCGGCCATACGTGCTTGATTCAGACACGTACCGCGCAGGTAGCTGTTCTCGTCGTCGCCCTGACCCTTCCAGTCACGACGGTATCCCCAACCACGCGCATCGGGGCAGACGGTCACGTAACCCATGCGCGCCAAACGCAGACCGTAGTCGTAATTGAACTTACGCACGGCATCGTCGACCGCCGGCACGCCCACAACGCCGGCTATGCTTGCAGCACCCGCCCCCTGGTGACCATGTGGGCAGATATAACAGCGCTTGAGTCCCCGCTCGTCAAGCTTGGGGCGGGACGGCTCCAACAGGTAAAACGGCATCCACACATCGTGCTCAACCTGCAACACCGCATGAGTACGCACGATGCTGCCGGCAACCCGCACGCGATTGAGTTCACGAATCTCAATCGGGGCGCGGTCCATAAGCGAAAGACCCAAAATATCGTACAGACGAGTCCTGGTCGCAGCCTTCCATACCTCAAAGTCTGTGGGAGTCTTGCCCGTAAATGCGGCCGAGCGCCCTTCGCGCTTCAGTCGGGCGCGCAGCGCAGGCTCGTCCTCGTAGTACGTCTCGATGTGCACGGTGCGGCCATTGGCAGATAGCCCGGCCGTCTCTACCGCATCACCGTCGCCGCCCTCGGGATCCCAACCATCCGTGCCGGCAAGCACTCGGTCACGCGCATAGCGTTCGGAATCCTGACCGGTCAGGCAATGCGCCCACGGCACCCAAGCGGCAGTATCACCCGCCGGGCCAAACAGGGCACCGCCGGCATACAGGGTGCCGTCATGTGCCGCTGGCTTATTCCAATCCCACCAACCCTCGAGTGAAATATGGGGGCCCAGCCAGCATTCGAGCAAAACGGTCTGGGCCCACTCGCGCCATGGACGACCCAGATAGACCGATCCGGGGGCAATGCCCTCATCGGCTGTAAACGAACAGCCATGAAACACAAATCCGTACGGCTCGCCCTGAGGCGTGGAGGCTGCCGTTACATACCCGTTGACATCCATATCGCGGTTGAGCGAGCGAATCTCACACCCCTCAAAGTAGGCATGCGCGCCGCCAAAGATAAAGTCGACATCGCCCTCGATCCGGCAACGTCGAAAATACTGCCGCCCCACCCGGCGCGGGGCGAACTGCTTGGGGCCTATAAAGCCGCCCGGCTTGGCCTCGTGCGGCGGCAGCGGCCCCAAAAAGAGCGTGTCCTGATGGCCCAGGATGCGGCAGGTATCGACCACTAGGCGGTCGCCGTCGGCATACAGGGCAATCGCCTGGCCGACCTCGCGACCGTCACCGGCATCGTTTTCGATCGTTAGGCCCGCAAGCGTCACGTCGTCGGCATCGACCAGCACCGTATACGTACGGAAGGTGCCGAGTCTTCCATCCTGGCCGCTACCGTCTTCCGAAGGCATCTTGGCGCCCAGGCCGCCCACGATACGCACGCTGTCGGCGGTCTCGCCCTCGAGCGTCACATGCGGACGACGAATTTCGACCTGTTCGCGGTACTCGCCCGGCGCCACCAGCACGCGCACCGGCACGGTCGCATCGGGTACACACCGCTCCGCCGCCTCGAGCGCCGCCGAAATACTGCGATACGCGCCTTCGCGTTCGAGCGACACCTCAAAGAGCTGTTCTTTACCACTCATCTGTCATTACGCTTTCTGTCACAGAACACCCACCATGCAATACCGACACCTATAGATTGCGTGCGACAGCCGGGCAGACCCGACCGTCGCACGCCTCAACATACCGTATTCACTTGTGCAAGAGCACTACCCTACGCGCGGATAACCTTGTCGACGTTTTGCAACTGCAGCTCGTCGCCATCCTGACCCTCGATGCGCACGTTCTGCAGGTCGAGGACTTTCACGTTCTGCGCGATGATGCCCTGGCGCACCATGGGCTCCACGCCGCAGGCCATGGCCGGCACAAAGGGCTCGGCAGCGGCGGCAAAGGTCACATGGATATCCTGGAACGTCAGGCGCGTCACCTTGCTCTCGGGAAGGCCCGTGATATAGGCCGCGGCCGCATGGCAGTTGGTGGCCTCGATATCGCAAAACGTCGTGGCGCCAAAGCCGGGCGTACGGTCGTCGACGGGCAGCGCGTCGCGGCTCTGGACATAGTCGGTCTTGCCGTCCTTATCGCAGAAGTAGAACGAGTTGACCACGAAGGGCGTGAGCACCTTGTCCATGCGAATGTGCTCGAAGGTGATGCCCTCGTTGACGGCGTCCTTGCCGCGGCCGCGGCGGGTCTTGACGCGCAGGCCACGGTCGGTGCGCTCAAAGAGGCACTTGCTCACGGTAAGGTCCTTGATGCCGCCGGCAGCCTCGGATCCCAGCACCACGGCGCCGTGGCCATCGTGCATGTAGCAGTGCGAGACGAGCATATCGTGCGTAGCGGGACGAAGCTCGGGCTCGATGCCCAGTTTGCCGCTCTTGATGGCGATGCAGTCATCGCCCACCGAGAACTGGCAGCCAAGGACGCGGACAAAACCGCAGCTCTCGGGATCGAAGCCGTCGGTGTTGTGGGAGTTCTTGGGACCTTCGATTGACAGGCACAGGGCATCGACGTGCTCGCACAGGATGGGATGGATATTCCACGCCGGGCTGTTGCGTACGGTAAAGCCGGCAAGGCTCACGTTTTCGCACTCGGACAGGAAAATCATGCGTGGGCGGGCGACCTCGCGGCCCTCCTCGGGACGGAAGATGTTCTTAAAGTCCTTGTTCCACCAGTTGTCCTCGGCAAAATCGGTCTGGCCGTCGATGGCGCCGCGGCCATAGATGCACACGTCGTGCACGCTCAGGCCCGTAAAGGTCGAACAGTAGGCCGAAAAGCTCTCGCCTTCCCAGCGGCCCAGGGGCAGCATGTCGGTGCCGGCATACCCGGCGCCCTCGTCGCCCGTGACCGTGCCCGGAATGTAGGCAAGCGCCGCGCGGTCGTGACGGGCCAGCAGCACCGCGCCCTCGGCAAGCTCGATGTTGATATTGCTCTTAAGGAAGAGGGACTTGATGCGGTAGTTGCCGGCGGGGATCAGCACGCGCCCGCCCTTGGGGCAGGCCATGATGGCAGCCTGAATGTTGGTGGTGTCATCGTGCTCGGCATCGCCCTTGGCTCCGCAGTCGCGAACGTTGATGGTAAAGGGCTCCGCCGGCGTGGTGACGCCTACGCTCAACTCGCGCTCGCCGCAGACAAAGCGGATCAGGTTGCGCCTGCCGGGAACCAGGCCGTCAACATAGGTCTCGACCGTATTCGTGGTACCGGCGGGCTCATCGTTGACAAAGATTTCCCACGTATCGGCACAGGTAAAGTAGCCGCCATCGTCGAGCTCGATAACGGCCGCGCGGGCGTTGCGCCAGATAACGTTCGTCTCCATGGGTCTCTCCCTCAAATGTAATCAGAAGTTCATACTACTCGTTTTTAAAAAAGGGCCGCACCCGCCGGTGGATCTCCGGTGGCACGGCCCTTTGGTTTGGACAATGCGTTGGCCCTACTCGGCGGGAATTACGCTGCCGTCCTGGAAGCCAACATTGTTGTGGGCGAAGCAGTCCTCGTACTTAAAGCCGGAGAGCTCCTCGCAAAGCGCCTTGACCTCGGGCTTGACGTCGGCCATCTTGCCACCCTCCTTGACACGGTGGATCTCGTCGCAAAGGATGTCGCACTGCTCCTTGTCGATCTTGATGCCGCGGGCAAGGACAGCCGCGAGCAGGAAGAAGCCGGCGCAGCCGATGAGCATGTAGCCGCAAATGTACAGAGGCACGGTGGCGGGCTGGGTCACGGCGTCGCTGTTGCCGGCGGTCTGAATGAAGCCGGAGGCAGCAAGGACGATAGCCCATACGTTGACGGCAACAGCCTGGGCAATCTGCTGGCAGAGCTGCTGAGCGGAGCTGTAGATGCCCTCGCGGCGACGCAGGGTGATGAGCTCATCGACATCGGGGATGTAGTTGAGCAGAACATCGGGCAGATACTGGAAGCCAACGTAGAAGAACTTCCAGATGGCGAAGATGATGGGGTAGGCGATCATGGCGATGGCGACCGTGGAGGTGCCGTTGATCTGACCAAAGGCGAAGTAGTTGTAGGCGATGATGCACGCGGCGCAACCGACGTTTGCCAGGTACCAAGACTTGTGGAAGCCCTTCTTGGCCATGAGGGCGACCCAGATGGCGGTGCAGACGATAGCGACGACCTTGCCGGGCATCTCCATCACGGACTCGTAGGACTTAGGAATCTGCAGACAGTAGACGATGAAGAAGGACAGGCACGCAGACCAGCAGGCAGCGGCGAGCTTCGTGGAGACCTGCGCATACAGGACCTTGCGGAAGGACTTGTTGCGGAAGGTAGAGATAACGTCGATGAAAAACTTCTTGATACCCTCGCCGACGCTCTCGATCTTCTCCTGAGCGACCTCCTCGGGGGTGTGCTCCCACGTAGACAGGTACACGCAGAGCAGCGAGATTGCCATGACCGAAGCGTTAATCGTAGCAATAATGAAGTAGCTGAACGGGTTGGTCTCGCCGAAGGTGCCAAAGCCAAAGCCGACGAGTGCTGCCATCAGGAAGCCGGCGGCGTTACCAAAGAGGTGCTTGTAGCCGGTGAGGTACGTACGCTCCTTGAAGTCATCGGTCATCTCGATGGTAAGCGGCGACAGGTTGGCGGTGCAGAACGTGTACGCGACGTTGTAGATCAGGTACAACACAAAGTAGTACGGGAAACCAAACGGCGTAGCCACAAAGATGAGCGGCTCGGCGACCATCATCGGGATAGCCAGCAAGATCCAGAAACGGCGGCGGCCAAAGATGCGGCCGATCTTGGTAGCGTAGAAGTTATCGGCCACAAAGCCCATGAGCGGGCACAGAATGGCGTTGAGATAGATGGCGAACGAGCTGATCAGCGCAGCCTCGCCTGCGGACAGACCACACTCCGTGGACAGGAACAGCACCATGTAGCTGTGCGTAAAGCTCAGGGCACCGGAGTTGAGCATGCCGCCCATACCAAAGCCCAAGCGCGTCCAGAATGTGATCTTGCGCTTTTTACCGATCTTGTTAGTCATCGAGCTCCCTCTCTTTTCTCGATTGTCTTGTAACAAGACATTGGAGTCCATACCGATGTCTGTCTGCATGTCGTCCACTCGTAGGGTGAACGTTTAGCTAGATTATGCGCGATTGCTTATGATAGGTGAACGTTCACTTGTATATTATCCTTGAACGGTCGTTTTTTGCCGTTAAACGGACATCTGACTTGAAAAAAATCACGATTACATGGGTATTGAGTGGGTTTAAATTTGAGGTCGATTAGGTGAACGTTTATTGTTTTCGCCGCTCCCGTACCCTCAGAAAGACACGCCCGAACAGACAGAACAAACATGGCCCCGCCGGGAACACTCCCGACGGGGCCATGGTCAACAGTGGCCTATGCGAATCCATTTGCCGCTACAGGCAGACGCCGTCCTTCCAGATGCTGATCTCGTGGCAGCCGCGACGCTCGGCGCTCGTAAGCTTGCCGCTCGCCGTGTCCAGCACCATCTGGTACAGGTCGCCGGCAGCCTCATCGAGCGTGCGCTCGCCCGTAGCCACCACGCCGGCGTTAAAGTCCATCCAGTTGGCCTTGTGGTCGCACAGACGCTGGTTGGTGAACACCTTGAGCGTAGGCGCCGGTGCGCCAAACGGCGTGCCGCGGCCGGTCGAGAATAGAATCACGTGACAGCCAGCAGCCGTCAGGGCCGTGGTGGATACCATGTCGTTGCCCGGACCGCACAGCATGTTCAGACCATGTTTAGTTGCCCGGCCGGCATACGGCAGCACGTCGACGATGGGGGCAGACCCACCCTTTTGCACGCAGCCACAGCTCTTGTCCTCGAGCGTGGTAATGCCGCCGTCCTTGTTGCCGGGGCTCGGGTTCTCATAGACGACCTCGCCGTGGCTGATAAAGTAGTCCTTAAAGCCGTTGAGCATGTCGGAGGCGGCATTGAAGACGTCCTGGCTCTCGCAACGATCGAGCAGAATGCTCTCCGCGCCAAACATCTCGGGCACCTCGGTGAGCACCGACGTGCCGCCGCGGGCGACGACCATATCGCTCACGCGACCGATCGTGGGGTTGGCGGTAATGCCCGAAAGACCGTCAGAGCCACCGCACTTAAGGCCAATGACCAGCTCGGAGGCCGGAATGGGCTCACGCTTGGCCTGCTTGGCCAGGTCGGCCAGCTCAGACAGAATCTTGTGGCCCTCGACCTGCTCGTCGGCTACATCCTGGCAGGTGAGGAAGCGAACGCGCTCGTGATCGAAGTCACCGAGTTCGTCGAGTACCTGCTGGTGCGTGCAGTTTTCGCAACCGAGGGACAGGAACAGCACACCCGCAGCGTTTGCGTGACGCGAGAGCGCCACCAACAGACGACGCGTCTGGGCATGGTCGGCACCGGTCTGCGAGCAGCCAAAGGGATGCGGGAAGTAGTAAACGCCCTCCAGCGAACCCTCGACCAGATCCTGAGCCTGCTCGCACATGGCACGCGCGACCTCGTTGACGCAGCCGACCGTGGGGATGATCCACAGCTCGTTGCGCGTCGCGGCGCGGCCGTCGGCGCGGCGGAAGCCCATAAAGGTCTCGGGCTCAACCGGCTCAACGACCGGATGCGTCGGGTTGTAAGCGTACTCGACCTCGCCCGAAAGGTTAGTCTTGACGTTATGCGTATGAAGCCACTGACCGGGCTGGATGTCGCCCGTCACGTGGCCGATAGGAAGACCGTACTTGACGACGTCCTCCCCCGCCGCAATGGCGCGCACGGCCATCTTGTGGCCCTGCGGAATATCCTCCGCGGCCACGACCTCGCCCACCCCGGGAACCGCGACGGCGGTGCCCTTGGCAAGCGGCGACAGCGCAACGATCACGTTGTCGGCCGGATTGATCTGGATAGTATTCATTACAAAGAGTCCTAACCCTACAGGTTGAGCAGAAGTCAGCGGGCGCCCGCCAGTTGCCCGGCGGGCGCACAGAAGGATTTAGGCCTGGGCGTTGGCAAATGCCTGCTTGGCGCCCTCGGCGCGCACGACGGCAAGCGCGTTGACGACAAACTCCTCAAGACCGGTGATCTGCGTAAGGTCCTCGCCCCACATCTGCTCGTTGCTGAGCACGTCGTGCACCAGCTCGGCATCGTCTGCACCGGCGTGGGCGGCGTAGAAATCGAGCACGAAGGCGTCGTCCTGAGCGGTATACTCGGTGCCGTCGGCACGGCGCAGGTGCAGGCCATCGCCCTCGCGGGACACAAGCTCCTGCGTATAGAAGGCAATGAGCGTAGCGAGGCTCGTGGCCAGGCACTTGGGCAGGCTGCCGGTCTCGGCAACATAGTCCTTGAGCGTGGGCAGATCGCGAGCGCGCCACTTGGCCGTGGAGTTGAGGCAAATGGAGAGCAGCGCGTGATCGATAAACGGGTTGTCGAAGCGGTTCTCGACGGCGGCGGCAAAGGCCTTGCAGTCCTCGACATCCAGATCGGCGGCAAGCGTCGGGATGACCTCGTCGTAGAGCATCGTGTTCATGAAGCCACGAACGATCTCGTCGTGCATGCAATCGCGCACGATGTCAAAGCCGGCAACCCAGGAACCCGGGACAAAGGCGGTATGGGCACCGTTGAGGATGCGGACCTTGCGCTTCTTGTACGGGGTGACGTCGGGGGTCACAAAGACGCCCGGCAGGCCGGCCTTCACGAAGGGCAGCTTCTCGGCAAGCGACTCATCGCCCTGGATACCCCACATCTGGAAGGGCTCGCGCACGGCCAGGAAGGGATCCTCGTAGCCCAGGCGCTCGGCCACGGCAGCGGCCTCCTTGGGGTCGCGGATGCGGCCGGGGACGATAGTGTCGACGAGCGTGGTGCAGACGGTGCAGTCGTTGGCCATCCACTGCGAGAACTCATCCTCCCAGCCCCAGTCGCTCACGTACTGGTTCATGATGCGCAGCAGCTCCTCGCCGTTGTGATCGATGAGTTCGCAGGCGAGCACGATGACGCCCGGCTTACCGGCAGCCCAGCGAGTGTGAAGGACCTGGACAAGCTTGGCGGGGAAGCTCGCGGGCGGCATGTCGTCGGCCTTGCAGGACGGATCGTAGGCGATACCGGCCTCGGTGGTGTTGGAGACGATAATCTCCAAATCGTCGGAGACGGCGACCTCCATCATGGCGCGGTAGTCGTCCTCGCGATACGGATTGAGGCAGCGGCTGCAGGCGCTGATCACACGGGACTCGTCGACCGTGTTGCCGCTCTCCTTGCCGCGCACCAGCACGGTGTACAGGTCATCCTGAGCGTTAATGCCGTCGGCAAAGCCAAAGGCACCGCTGATGGGCTGGACCATGACAACCTTGCCGTTCCAGCCGGTTGCCTCGTTGCCCATGTCAAAGAAGCGGTCGACAAAGGCGCGCAGGAAATTGCCCTCGCCAAACTGCAGAACCTTCTCGGGCGCGTCCTTGGGCAGCAGGTAGCCCTTGTAGCCGATCTTCTCGAGCGTCTCGTAGCTGATGTTCTCCATCGATGTCTCTCCTTAGATTGCTGTTAGCGTGCAGGCAAAACGGGGGCGCCGCGTGTGGCAACGGCGCTCCCGAGTTCGGTGTGATTCGATGCGGGTTTAGGCCTCGACGGTATCCAGGTCAAAGCCAAAGTAGCGGACTGCATTGTTGTAGCTGATGTCGCGCACGATGGCTCCCAGCAGCTCCATGTCGGCCGGATACTTGCCCTGCTCGACCCACTCGCCGATCACGCCGCACAGCACGCGACGGAAGTACTCGTGACGCGGGTAGGACAGGAAGGAGCGGGAATCGGTAAGCATGCCCACAAAGTTGCCCAGCACGCCCTCGTTAGCCAGAGCCGTGAGCTGCTCGCGCATACCGACCTCGTTGTCGTTGAACCACCAGGCAGAGCCGTTCTGGATCTTGCCGGCGGTCGGAGCCTCCTGGAAGCAGCCCATCACGGTATCGATCATGGTGTTGTCGATGGGGTTCAGGCTGTACAGGATGGTCTTGGGCAGACCCGTGGACTCCTGGATGGAGTTGAGGAAATCGGCCAGCTGGTCGGACGGCGTGTAGTTGGAGATGCAGTCGTAGCCGGTGTCGGGACCGAGCTTGGCGAACATAGCGCGGTTGTTGTCACGCTTGCAGCCAAAGTGCAGCTGCATGGCCCAGCCAAGGCGGACATACTCGCCGGCGACGAACTGCATAAAGGCCGTCTTGTACTTGAGGACCTCGTCCTCGGTAAGCGGCTCGGCGGCAAGGCCCTTGGCAAAGATGGCCTCGATCTCGTCGGCGGTAGCCGGAACGTACATAACGTAGTCGAGCGCGTGGTCGGAAGCGCGGCAGCCCAGCTCGTGGGCAACGTCGTAGCGCTTGGAGATGGCAGCCTTCATGCCCTCGAAGTCGCTGATCTCAACGCCAGCAACCTCGGAGAGATGCTTGCAGTAGTCGGCGAACTCCTGGCCACGCTCGATGCGCAGGGCGGCATCGGGGCGCATGGCGGGAACGACCTGAACGTCAAAACTGTCGTCGGCGGCAATCTTCTTGTGCCACTCAAAGCTGTCGGCGGGGTCGTCGGTAGTGCAGATCATGCGGACGTTGGACTGCTTGATCAGGTTGCGGCAGGTAAAGCTGGCCTCAGCGAGCTTGGCGTTGGCAAGGTCCCAGACCTCCTGAGCGGTTTTGCCGTTCAGGACGCCCTCGTAGCCAAAGTAACGCTTAAGCTCCAGGTGGCTCCACTCAAAGACGGGGTTGCCCACGCAGCGGCCCAGGGTCTCGGCCCACTTCTGGAACTTCTCGCGAGCAGGGGCATCGCCGGTAATGAAGCGCTCGTCGACGCCGTTGGCACGCATTAGGCGCCACTTGTAGTGGTCGCCGCCCAGCCAAACCTCGGTGATGTTCTCAAAACGCTTGTCGTCCCAGATCTCCTTGGGAGAAATGTGGCAGTGGTAGTCAACGATGGGCATACCCTCGGCAAAGTTGTGGAACAGCTCCTCGCCGGTTTTGGTGCTCAGCAGGAAATCCTGATCGTCCATGAAGTTTTTCATCAAACAACCCCTTTGTTGGCGGAGCGGGCGCACGATGCGCTCGTTATCCTCTAGGTGAACGTTCACTATACTAATTCATTGCGACTTAAAAGGTGAACGTTCACCTAACCACCATGGGGTGAACGGTCGATTTTGCCCGTTCAACGGTTACTGGAGCCGTGACTTGTATGTATTGCGAATTGGCAGGCGTCCCCGAATACCGAACTTGAGCGCTTTGGCCAGGTGGGTCATGTTCCGCCGTGCATTTTTGGGAGTATTCAGCATCGGAGCGCACCGCGCACCGTCTTCGGAGCCCTATCTGATGCTCATATTGCGCCCAATCGGCATAAATAAGTGCCCCCGATGGCGAATTACGCCATCGGGGGCACTTGAAACAGTCGTCCTAGCCTCTTTCGGGACACGCCATTGCTGAATACTCCAAAAAATGCACGTCGCAAGAGGGGGTACCTGACTAAACGGCTAAATTCCCGCAAGCTCGCAGTAGCGGTCGACGTTGCTGGCAAACACCATCTCCACAGCACCCTTCTGCACGGGCTCCGCCGGAGTTTTACCCCACAGCAGATACTCGCCCAAGGTCTTAGCGCCACGGTAGGCCAAGCTCACCGGGTCCTTATAGACAATATTAGTAAAGATGCCACGGCGCAAGGCCAAGGCGCTCTCGGGGAACAGGTCGTTGCCGATTACCATGACCTTGCCGGCCTTGCCGCTTGAAACAAGCGCGTCGGCGACCACCTCGGAACCAACGGCAAAAACGCTACAGATGAGCTCGGGAGCATCCGGCGCACTCAAGCGCTGCTCAAGCTCGCGCTCGAGCTGTTTGACTTGCGCATGGGCGCCGGCAAGGTCCTCAACTTGCCATGGAATATCGTGTTCGCGCAGGTAATTATGAAAGGCGCGGGCGGTCAGGTAGTGTGAATCGGTATAGGGGTCGCCCGCCAACAGGAGCACGCGGGCGTCAGCCCCAGAAGCGTGGACCAGATTTGCCGCCTGCTCTGCCATAAGACTGCCCGCCGCGGAATAGTCCGCCAGACTGGCGCCCAGGCGATCGAGGTGCGGTCGGTCGCCGTCGACGAGCTCAATCGCCACACCCGCCTCGGCAATCTGCCTCAAAAGCTCGGTTGCGCGGTCATCGCCCGGAACATAGGCAAGCAGGCCGTCAATCTTCTCGCCTACCTGCAGACGCTCATCAATCTGCTCGAGCGCATCGGCGTAGCCGCCCACGCCAAATTCTAAGCGCTCAACCGTAATGCCCTGATCGATGACCTCCCGCTCAAAGCGGTTGCAGCCTTCCCAAAGGTAACGGAAAAAGTACGCCCCCTCGCGCGATGCGCGGGGCAGGCAAAACACCAGGTTGATATCCTTGCGTCGCAGGCTCGAGGCACTCGTATTGCGATGGTAACCCATGGCCTCGGCCTTAGCATTCACCTTGGAGCGCACGGATTCGCTCACGCCGGCCTTACCCGTCAGGGCCTTGTGCACGGTATTGATGGAAACGCCAAGCTCGGCGGCTATGTCCTTCATGGTTACGCGAGCGCTCATGGGGTTACTCCGTTATAGATAAGTTGCCAATTAACAGTACAGGTAACGATACCCCAAAATCACTCTTCAACTCGCCGCGCTCTCCCCCAAATGTGCAAAGCGCCCCGCGAACGGATGCTCGCGAGGCGCTTGGGTGCCTGGACCTTTATTTGATACCGCGGCCCAAGTCTTCGGCAATTTTGTCCACGCCCTTAAGTGCGGCGCACGTCTTTTTGTTGGAGCAATGCCCCGTGCAAACGCCACCCTGAGCGCAGTCGGCGCAGGTGCCCTTGCGGTAGATGCGCACGCACACGGCGACAAACGCAATACCGATAACAGCCAGTACAACAATATCGATAGGTGCCATAGCAAGCCTCCTCTAGTTAACCAACACTTACTTTACCCCATTCTCCACCTGCCAAAAAGGGACAGGTATATTTTGATCGGTTTTATCTGCGGAAACGCCACATCTCCCTCACCAAAAAGCCCGAGTGTCGCTGGGACACCCGGGCTCGTGAAAAGGGGCCGATCCTTATTCGGACTTAAGCGGAAACTGCGGCGGAAGCAGTGTTGGTCTCATCCTCGTCGGTCCAAGCGTGCTTGGGCATGGGACGGAAGATCTGGAAGAGCATCGCAACCAGCAGCACGATAGCCACAACCGTCCAGATACCAAACTGGCCCAGAACGAGCAGGTTGTAGAACTGGTTGATGAACAGGCCGATAACCCATGCGAAGGCGCACTCGTAGCCGATGGCGATCGCGGTCCACTTGCCGGAGTCCATCTGGTTGCGGATGGTGCCCATGGCGGCAAAGCATGGAGCGCACAGCAGGTTGAACGCGCCAAAGGCAACGCAAGCGCCCATAGTCGGGAACATGCCGGCAAACGCGGTCCACAGGCTCGGGTCGGTCTCGCCGGCGTCGGCGACGGACAGCAGCGAACCGGCGGTGGCGACGACGTTCTCCTTAGCGACAAGGCCCGAGACGGTCAGCGCAGTTGCCTGCCAGGTGCTAAAGCCGAGCGGGGCGAAGATCCAGGCGACCAGGTTGCCCAGCATGGCAAGCACGGAGTAGTCCATGAACTCCTCGGGGATGCCCTCCATAGCAGGCAGGAAGCCAAACGTGCCGTTGTAGCTACCAAAGTTGGACAGGAACCACACCACAACGGTGGACGCGAAGATGACCGTACCGGCCTTCTTGATAAAGGCCCAGCAGCGCTCCCACACGTGCAGCGCCCAAGAGCGGATCGCCGGGAAGTGGTAGGCAGGAAGCTCCATAACGAACGGCGTCGGGCGGCCGGCGAAGAGCTTGGTCTTCTTAAGCATGAGGCCCGAGGCGATGACGGCAAAGACGCCCAAGAAGTAGAACAGCGGGCTGATCCACGCGGCGGTGGTGGAAGAATCGCCGATGATGGAACCCATGAGCAGGGCGATGATCGGCAGCTTGGCGCCACAGGGAATGAACGTGGTCGTCATGACCGTCATGCGACGGTCCTTCTCGTTCTCGATGGTCTTGGTGGCCATGACGCCGGGGACGCCGCAGCCCGAGGACACGAGCATGGGGATAAAGGACTTACCGGACAGGCCGAAGCGGCGGAACACGCGGTCCATGATAAAGGCGACGCGGGCCATGTAGCCGCAGTCCTCCAGGAAGGACAGCATCACAAAGAGCAGGAACATCTGCGGGACGAAGCCGAAGATGGCGCCCAGGCCGCCGACGATGCCGTCGCAGACCAGTGAATCGACCAGGCCGCCGTCCTCGGTGCCGCCCGCCACAAGGGCGTCGTGCACCATGGTGGTGATACCCGGGACATAGGGCCCATACTGCGCCGGGTCGACCGAGTCGGCGTTGTCGCCCGCAGCCTCAACAGCTGCGTCGTAGGCATCGCGGCCCTGACCGAGCACGTACCAACCGTCGGTGCCGAAGAGCTGGTCGTTGGTGAAGTCGGTCACCGTGCCGCCTAGGGTGGAAACGGCGATGTAGTACACGCAGAACATGATGACGACGAAGATCGGCAGGCCCAGGATACGGTTGGTAACCACGCGGTCGATCTTCTCGGAGGTGCTCATCTTGGCCGGAGCCTTGGTAAGGCACTCGTCGATGATGTGGGCGATCACGCCATAACGCTCGCCGGTGATGATGGACTCAGCGTCGTCGTCGCAGTCCTGCTCGCACTGAGCGACCAGCTGCTCCACGCGAGCGGCCTTCTCCTTGGTGAGGTTGATGAGCTTGCAGGCGTCCGCGTCGCGCTCGAACAGCTTGACGGCGTAGTAGCGACGCTTGTTGGCGGGAACGCTCGCCGGCAGATTGTTCTCGATGTGGTCCAGAACGTCCTCGATGGAAGAGTCGAACTTGTGCTCCGGCACCTGGCCCTTGGAAGCAGCGGACTTCTTGACCTGCTCGAACAGCTCCTTGATGCCCTTGTTCTTAAGGGCCGAGATCATCATGACCGGACAACCGAGCTTCTTGGAAAGCTTGTCCGTGTCAATCTTGTCGCCGTTCTTCTCGACCAGGTCGGCCATGTTGAGGGCAACGACCACGGGCAGGCCGGTCTCGATAACCTGAAGCGCCAGGTACAGGTTGCGCTCGAGGTTGGTGGCATCGACCACCTGGACAACGACATCGGGCTCGCCGCTCATGAGGTAGTCGCGCGAGCACTGCTCCTCGGGGCTGTAGGGGGAAAGCGAGTAGATGCCGGGGAGGTCCGTAATCGTGACGCTCTTGTCGCTCAGGAGCTTGGCTTCCTTTTTCTCAACCGTGACGCCCGGCCAGTTGCCAACGTAGCCGTTGGCGCCGGTGATCAGGTTGAAAAGCGTGGTCTTGCCGCAGTTGGGGTTACCCGCCAGCGCGACATGGATCTGAGAATCCGCCATTCAATCCTTCTTCCTTGTGTGCCCGCGCTGCTTTCTCCGCGCGGGCTGGATAATGTGCTTCAAAGATGCTGGATTAAGTTAGAAAAACCTAACTTTATCTGCAGAAATATGCGCCGCGAGTCCTTACTGGACCTCGACGACGGCAGCCTCCTCCTTGCGAATGGAAAGCTCGTAGCCGCGCACGTTGATCTCGACCGGATCTCCGAGCGGCGCGACCTTCACGACCTTAAACGACGTGCCCTTGATGAGCCCCAGGTCCATGAGGTGGCGGCGCAGCGCGCCCTCACCGTGAAGCTTGACGATGGTAGAGCTCTCGCCCACCTTAACGTCACCCAACGTCTTCATTTATTTGTCCCCCTTTCAGTTTTTACAGAATGCTGCGGACTAACCGACGGTCATGATGTGCATGGCAACCTTGGAATCGATGCCAAAGCGTGCGCCCAGCACCGTGACGATGATGTTGGCGCCACTCGAGCTCACCACGTGGATCTCGCTGCCCTCGACAAAGCCGAGGTCCTTGAGGTGGTGCTTCATGTCCTCATTGCCCTTTACACGAGACACGCGCACGGTTTCGCCCGCCTTTACCATCGAAAGCGGCATAGCCGGCATCTGCGGTCCGCAAGACATGAGTGAGCTCCTAACGTCGGTTCGTCCTCAACATCGACGCGGTAAAAGTTAACCACGTCTATGTTCGCTTTAGTAAACTAACACGTGGTTAACTTTTTGGAAAGGGTCCTCATTCAGTTTTCGAAAAAGTTTCCTATACGAAACAAAAGAGGCACCGCAAAGACCATCTCTTTGCGGTGCCTTGTCATACCAATTTATGCAACAAAGGGAGCTGCCCCTTTGCCACATTATTGCGGTTAAAGCGAGAGGTTTCTGATCGATGTGACGCAGGAGGCCTCATCCACGCCCGAAACGCGAAAGATGATGTCCTCGCCACATTCGCCGTAGAGAGCCATGAGCCCCATCACATCGCGGCCATCCGTGTGACGATCGCCGATGCTGACCGATACGTCGCTACGATGCTTGGCAATGATGTCGTAGAGCAGCGCAACCGGGCGGGCATGTAGTCCCAACGGATCTTTAATCGTCTTTGTAAACTCGACCATGTCCCCTCCCGCGGCATCGCACATTCGGCCGGCAAACCCAGCCACGTGGTAGTTATTGTACGTTACCGGCGCACCCCCGTCCCACAAAAAACGAGGGAAGGAACGCGTCCTTCCCTCGTTACAGGCAATATGCAGCCACTCGCCTACATCAAGCGCAGGCTGACGTCCTTGAGCTGGGCGCCGGAAACAGCACTCGGAGCGCCCGACATAAGGTCGGAGCCGCTGGCCGTCTTAGGGAACGCCATGACGTCGCGAATGGAGTCGGAGCCGGTGAGCAGCATGCACACGCGGTCCAGGCCCAGAGCAAAACCGCCCATCGGGGGTGCACCAAACTTGAGGGCCTCCATGAGGAAGCCAAACTGCGACTCGGCGCGCTCCTCGGTAAAGCCCAGGAGCTTGAGCATGGACATCTGCATCTCGGCGTTGTGGATACGCATACCGCCGCCGCCGGCCTCAAAGCCGTCCATGACAAAGTCGTAGGTGCAGGAACCGGCTGCCAGCGGATCGGCCTCGATCTTGGCGATGTCGGTCTCGGTCGGCAGGGTAAAGGGCTGGTGCTCGGCAGCATAGGCTTTGCGATCCTCGTCCCAGTGGAACAGCGGGAAGTTGACGACCCACAGGAAGTCGTGGCCCTCGCGCTTGATCTCGAGCGCGTTAGCCATGTGGGAACGCATGCCGCCCAGGATCTCGTCAGAGAGCAGGCGCGGACCGGCGGCGAACATCACAAGGTCGCCGGGCTCGACGTTCATGCGCTCACGCAGAGCCGCCATCTCCTCGTCCGAGAAGAACTTGACGATGGGGCTGTTGATGGAGCCATCCTCGCGGAAAGCGATCCAGGCCAGGCCCTTGGCGCCAAACGTGGAGGCCACGCCGGCGAGCTTATCGATCTTGGCACGTGCCCAGGCACCGGCGCCCTTGGCGTTGATGGCCTTGACGACAGAGCCCTCCTCGTTTGCAGCAGTCGCAAAGACCTTGAACTTGGAGTTGGCAAAGATGTCGGTCAGGTCGACCAGGTGCATGCCGTAGCGAGTATCGGGCTTGTCGGAGCCATAGGTGTCCATGGCCTCCCAATAGTCCATGCGACGCAGCGGCGTGGGCATCTCGACACCCATGCGGCCGAAGGCGTCGGCCAGGACCTCTTCGAGTGCGCTCATAACGTCGTTCTGGTCCACGAAGGACATCTCGATATCGACCTGGGTGAACTCGGGCTGGCGGTCGGCACGCAAGTCCTCGTCGCGGAAGCACTTGGCGACCTGATAGTAGCGCTCGACGCCACCGACCATGAGCAGCTGCTTCAGGAGCTGCGGGGACTGCGGCAGGGCGTAGAAGTTGCCCGGCTGGATGCGGCTGGGGACGATGAAGTCGCGGGCGCCCTCGGGCGTGGACTTAAACAGGGAGGGCGTCTCGACCTCCATGAACTCACGGTTGTGCAGCGCCTCGCGAATGGCAAAGGTAAAGTCGGAGCGCAGCTTGAGGTTGGCCATCATCTCGGGACGACGGAGGTCCAGATAGCGATAGCGCAGGCGGGTGTCCTCGCTGGTCTCGATGCCGTCCTCGATCTGGAACGGCGGGGTGACGGAAGTGTTGAGCACCTCGGCATGATCGGTCAGGACCTCGATCTCGCCGGTCGCGAGCTTGGTGTTGGTGGTCTCCTCGCCACGGGCGCGCACGACGCCATGGATCTTGATGGGCCACTCGGGACGCATAGTCTCGGCGATCTTAAAGGCGTCGCCGTCGGAGTGCTCGGGGTCGAAGGTGAGCTGCGTGATGCCCTCGCGGTCGCGAAGGTCGCAGAAGATAAGGCCGCCGTGGTCGCGGCGACGGCTCACCCAACCGGTGAGGGTGACCTCTTCGCCCACGTTCTCGCGGCGAAGCTCGCCGCAGGTACGGGTGTGCATGGAATGCTCGTCGATGGGACGGGTCTGGCTCATACCAGTGATCCTCCTTTATGGATCTGTGCCGCCCCGTGTCGTTCCGGGCGGCGTCGTACAGATTTGCCCGGCCTGCGTAAACCGCGCAGCCAGACATGGCGTTCTATCTTATCGCACCTGTGTCGATGTGCCGTGGAAAAGTAGCTCCTGCCCAAAGACTTGACGGAGACGAAACAATTGACGCGCCGCGGCACCCGCCCGCGCTCGTCACGTGCGACAATGTGCCCCAATACAACTGCACTCGGAAAGGCCCGTCATGACCGCACGCCTCATCGTTATGGATATCGACTCCACGCTCATCAACCAGGAGGTCATCGACCTGTTGGGCGAGGAGGCCGGCGTAGGCGAGCAGGTGGCACAGATCACTGAGCGCGCCATGCGCGGCGAGCTCGACTTTAAGCAGGCGCTCGAGGAGCGCGTGGGGCTGCTTGCCGGCTTGGACGAGAGCGTGTTCGAGCGCACCTTTGAGCGCGTGACGTTTACCCCCGGCGCGCTGGAGCTTGTGCGCTCGGCGCACAGCAAGGGCTGGAAGGTCGGCGTGGTAAGCGGCGGCTTTCACGAGGTCGCCGATAAGATCGTGGCCGCCGCGGGCATCGACTTTTGCCTGGCTAACCGCCTGGAGGTCGTGGACGGCAAGATCACGGGTAAGCTGGCGGCAGACATCGTGACCAAGGAGTCCAAGCTTATCCAGCTGTTGGACTGGGCAGTTGAGTGCGGCGTCGACATAGCCCATACGGTCGCGATCGGCGACGGCGCCAACGACATCCCCATGATCCAGGCCGCAGGCACGGGCATCGCGTTTTGTGCCAAGCCCAAGACGCGCGAGGCCGCCCCGTTTACCATCGACGAGCGCAACCTGATGCTCGCCATGGACATCATCCTGCGCGACTAGTCGATCCGTCTAACAATTGAATCAGTCTGTCCTATAGTTTCCGAACAATTTTGTCTTAGTGTTCGGAAATATACCCTTTGAGTGCTAGACTTTGCGCCGTCGAAGGGAACATATATGGATAAGCGAGATCTTGAGCAATTGCTGAGCGATGTTGCCGGCGGAGCAGTCACCCCTGCCGACGCCCTCACGCGCATCCAGACGGCTCCGACCGCCGATTTGGGCTTTGCGCAGCTCGATCTTTCGCGCGGGGTGCGCCAGGGAGCCGGCGAGGTTGTCTACGGGGCCGGTAAAACCGCCGATCAGATTGCCGCCATTATCGAAGCACTGCGCGATGCCGGCCAGGAGCGCATCCTGGTCACGCGCCTGGATGCCGAAAAAGCCGCGCGCACCGCTGAGCTTCTTGGCAACGGCATCGACCTGGGATATGTCCCGGACGCACAGCTCGCCCTCGTGGGCGGCAAGCCCTCCCCCACCGGCAACGGACGCATCGTTGTCGCCTGCGCCGGCACGAGCGACTTACCCGTCGCCGAAGAAGCCGCGTTGACGGCCGAATTCTATGGCAACGAGGTCGACCGCCTCTACGACGTAGGTGTCGCCGGCCTGCACCGCCTGCTCGCGCATGCCGAGGAACTTGCTCAGGCGCAGGTGGTCATCGCCATCGCCGGCATGGAGGGCGCCCTGGCGAGCGTTATCGGCGGTCTGGTGAGCTGCCCGGTCATCGCCGTCCCCACCAGCGTGGGCTATGGCGCGAGCTTTGGCGGCGTGGCCGCACTGCTCGCCATGCTCAACTCCTGCGCCAGCGGCGTTTCGGTCGTCAACATCGACAACGGCTTTGGCGCCGCCTACCAGGCAAGTCTTATCAATCATCTGAGCGCTGGCACGCCCTGCGCCCGTTAAGGAGCATTCCATGTCCAACCATCAGCACACGCTTATCATCGACGGTACCTCGGGCATCAGCGGCGATATGACCGTCGCGGCCCTGCTCGACCTAGGCGCCAGCGAGGAGCACCTGCGCGAGCAGCTCGCCACGCTGCCGGTCGACGGCTTTACGATCGCCGTCACACGCGTAAACAAGCATGGCATCGACGCCTGCGATTTCGACGTCCAGCTTGCAGAGGAGCTCGAGAACCACGATCATGATATGGCCTGGCTCTACGGCAACGAGGCTGCTGTCGAGCACGTGCATGAGCATGGACACCACCATCATGATCATGGTGAGCACGAACACGAGCACGAACACGAGCACGAACACGAGCACGACCACGACCACGACCACGACCACGACCACGACCACGAGGGTCATCATCACGCCCACCACCATCACCACCGTTCTTTAGCAGACGTCACCGCCATCATCGATGGCTCGCAGTTAAGCGATGGCGCCAAGCGTCGCGCGCTCGCCATCTTTACCGCGCTCGCCGCCGCCGAGGCCAAGGCCCACGGCAAAACGCCCGAGACCGTCATGTTCCACGAGGTGGGCGCCGTCGACTCCATCGTCGACGTCTGCTCCGTCGCCATCTGCCTCGACAACCTGGGCATCGAGAACATCGTGGTCGAGTCGCTCTCCGAGGGCCACGGAACCATCCGTTGCGCCCACGGCCTCATGCCCATTCCCGTCCCCGCTGTCGTCAACCTGTGCCAGGCGGGCAATATCGCCCTCACGCCCGCACCGGTCGCCGGCGAGCTCGTGACGCCCACGGGCGCTGCCGTCGTCGCTGCACTGCGCACGTCCGAGCACCTGCCGGCCCGCTACCGCATCGAGGCCGTCGGCTACGGCGCCGGTAAGCGCCCCTACGAGGGCTGCTCCGGCACGCTTCGCTGCCTGCTCGTTCACGCGGACGCATAGCCATGGATGCCCGCAAGACAAAAAGCCGCGCCGCCATCGTTGCGGCGTTCTCCGAGCTGCTGCGCGAAGAGGACTACGGCAAGATCACCGTCGGCGACATCATCGCTCGCGCCCATGTGGGTCGGGCCACGTTCTACGGCCTCTTCAAGAGCAAAGATGATCTGCTCGCTGAGCTCGTGAGCGACATCTGCACCCACGCCCTCGACGACGATGGCACACCGCTCGACGACCCACGCGTGCAGGTCGAGCATATCCTCAACAACCTCTGGGAGTGCCGCCAGGGCGTACGAGCCCTCGTAGCCGGCGCCGGCTCACGCGTCTTCGCCGACTGTCTCCGCAAGACCATCATGTCGCGCGCAGCCGAAACCGTCCCTACCGACCCAAACGGCCCCGCCGCCACCATGGACCGCAGCTTCCTCCTCCACCACATAGCCTCAAGCTTCGTAGGAATGGTCCAATGGTGGGCCTGGCACAACTTCCAAGCCCCAAAAGAGGACGTAGCCAAAGACTACCTATCAGCCATAAAACCCCTCTTAAACTAAGTAAGAAGCTCATCCCAAAGCATCGCCCCAACCCAGGGCGCCACGCATCCCAAAGTGTCGCTCGCACTTCAACGCCCCCAACAGCAACAAGCCCCTCCCATCCCAATTCAAATATATACGTTGGGTTGCTTGTTCCAACGCGACTAAAATCCCGCAGCTGATCGCATGGGGTAACTTCCCATCGCATTCCGCAGGACGCAAAAAGGCTCGCCGCACGAAGTGCGCAGCGAGCCTTTTTGCATGTCCGAGGACGCGCTGGGAAGTTACCCCATGCGGACGGCGGACAACCTATGTAGCCTTGGACTAGAACATGCCCAAGAAACCATGCACAAACAGTGCAGCCAAGATAGCACCGACAAACGGAGCGATGCCAGGAACGAGCAGGCCGTACTTCCAGTTGTTGTCAGCCTTGTTCTTGATCGGCAGTACCTGATAGGCCATGCGAGGACCAAGGTCACGAGCCTGGTTCATGGCGAAGCCGGTGATGCCGCCCATGCCCATGCCAACGGCCCAAACGATCAGGCCGACGCAAATTGCGAGCATCAGAACGTTCTCGCCGGCGCGGCTAGCGGCAGCGAGGATAGCGCTGATGAACACAAAGGTGCAGATAGCCTCGCAGAAGAAGTTACGAGCATAGTTCGTGCCCTCGGTGGTGGGGTTGGTCGAGAAGATGTTGCGCTGAGCAATGGGGTCGACGACGCCCTCGGAAGCCTTGAACTCATCGGCATACATCAACCAAGCGATTACGGCACCCACAAAGCCGCCGAGCATATCGGCAATCATGAAGGGGATGCAGCTGCTCCACGGTACCAGGCCGACGATGCACTGCGCAAGAACCATAGCCGGGTTCATGCACACGGCGCCGCCAAAGACAAACAGGCAGACCGAGATGCCAAAAGACCAAGTAGTAATGGCAAACATGTGGCCGGAGCCCTGATACTTGGTGCCCTTAAGCACCGTATCGCAGTGCACGCCCACGCCAAAGATGATCATGAGGGCCGTTGCGCCGAATTCGCAGAGGAGTTTGGTAAGCATAAAACCTTATCTTTCTTGTCGGTTATAAACGATTCGTTTAGGCCGCGCACTAGCGCTGCGCGACGACAACGCCCAGGCCATCGGGAATAACGGCTACCTTGGCATCGGCACCCTTCATCTCAAAGGCGAGCTTGAGCGCCTCCTCGATAGTGTTGACCGGCGTCATGTGCATATCCTTGAGCATCTGGTGATCGCACAGGTCGGTGACCATGATCACAGGGTGATGCGCCAGGATGCGGGCAAAGATCTGGCTCGTCCACTGGTCGGGCAGGGTCTCGTCCTTAGGACGATCGATGCAAGCGCGCTCAAACTCCGCCGGATCGTTGTCGGCGATGTTGTGATAGAAGCCCTCGCCACCGTGACCGTCGGCGCAACCGGCGACATCGATGATCACGCCGCCCTCGGGAAGCGTGGCCTCGGCAGCGCACATGCCCTTCACGGCCTGGTAGATGTTCTGGTCGAGGGGGTAGCCGCCGTTGGTGGTGATGGCAATCTCGCACTCGACGGGCTCAACGCCGGCAAGGCTCTTCACGAACTCGCAACCAGCCTCGTGCGCCTTGTGGATGTCGCCGGCAAAGGAGCCGATGACCTCGTGCTTGCCGTTGAGCACAACGTTAAGCACAAAGGCAAGGTGAGCCATCTCGGCGGCGGCAAACATGTCCTCGCTCACGTGGTTGTGGCACAGGTTGCCGGCACGCGAGTGGGAATCATTCACAAACTGACCGTTGTGGTTGTACATGATGGTCTTGTAGCTGGCGATGCCGGGCAGCACGGACTTGCGGCTGCCAGAGAAACCGGCAAAGAAGTGCGGCTCAATAAAGCCCTCGGCAAGCAGCAGATCGCAATCGGCGGCAATCTTGTTGATGATGCACTCGCCACCAGAAGGCAGGGTGCCGATCTTTTTCATCATGCTGTCGTCAGTCGCGACGTGCATAACGATTTCCTCGTTAGCAACGATCTCCTCGCCATACTTATTGACGAGCTCCTCGTGCGTCGACGGACGGTGCATACCCGTAGCAACCAAAATACGCACACGAGCCTCGGGCGCAGCGGAATGGATGTGATGCAGCAGAATAGGCATCGTCACACGCGAGGGAACGGGACGCGTATGATCGGAGCTAATGATGACGATATCCTTCTTGCCAGCACAAAGCTCCTCGAGCGAAGGTGAGCCATAAGGGTTGGCAAGCGACTCCTCTACCAGCTCTTCCTGAGATTTTGTAGTCTTAAACTCGTTTTGATGACCTTCCATCACACCCGCGAAGTTCTTATCCTCGAGCTCCAGATGCAACGTCTTGTGGTCAAACGGCAGTTCACATTCAAACAATGATGAGCGCCCTCTTCCTTTCAACTGACACACTAGATAAACCGTTGGAAGGATACGCCGCTCACCGAAAAACACCACCGTCCACCGACTCATTAACACAACGTTCATATTTGACCCACAACAAAACGACCGCGATCCCAAACGGGACCGCGGCCGCCCGTAAAAGACACAATAGAAAGGATGACTTACACAGCGCCGAGGCAAACATCTACCCCAAGACGTACGCACGTAAAGCATTTTGCATAAATGCGTTAATAATTGCATAAAATGGCGCATGGATTTCTAGCCGTAACAGGGTAGTACCCTCCGGAGCGTGCATTTTTGCGAGTATTCAGCATCGCGGGATAAGATTTTGGTGTCAAAAGTCTTTCAAAAAGTAGATAGTCCTCATGACTCGACCCATCTGGATGGCATGCGGCGAGAAACCAGCCATATATGGACATCGCCAAGGCCCAATTGTCGTGCAAAAGCATCAACAAAGGCAGCGAAAGCCGGCTATGGCCTTATGCATCAATCTTTGGCTGCTGAAAACTCCGTTTTTTGCACGTCGCCCCAAGCACCACCCTCACCCAGCGGCCAATCCGCTGAAGACCGGACATCGCAGGGCCCGCCATCAGTTTACTTTTAGGCACACTCCGCAGGACGCAAGAAGCCCTCGCCGCACGAAGTGCGCAGCGAGGGCTTCTTGCATGTCCGAGGACGTGCCTAAAAGTAAGCTGATGGCGGACCCGGACGACTACAGGGCTATCGATTACCCCGTGTTCTGCAAACCTGCCGAGACGCCGGTCACAGTCGAAAGAATCAGGCTCATGTACTCGGCCTTCTTCTCCTCCGCCATCTCGTCCTGGTTCATACGCACCTCGCGAAGAGCGCGGACCTGGGCGATGGACAGGGCGTCGACGTAGGGGTTGCGCACGCGGACAGCGCAGCCAAGCACGCGGCGACGCTGCAGCGGCCACTCGTCACCGACGATGGCAAGGACCCACTTACGGGTGAGCTGCATCTCGGTGAAGACCTTCTCGGACAGATCCTGGCGATCGCCCAGGTGCAGGTACATCTTGGCGATGCGCTGATCGGTCTTAGCGATCGACATCTCGATGTTGTCGATAAAGGTGCGGAAGAACGGCCACTCCTGGTAGGCAGCCTTGAGCTGGTCAAGATCGCCCAGCTGCTCGCAGGCGGTGCCCAGGCCGTACCAAGCGGCCAGGTTAATGCGTGCCTGGCTCCAGCTGAAGATCCACGGAATGGTACGCAGGTCGTCGAGCGACTTGGCACCCAGGCCGCGCTTGGCCGGGCGCGAGCCGATCGGCAGCAGACCGACCTCGGTCAGCGGCGTCACGGTCGAGAACCACGGCGTAAAGTCCTCGGTGTTCAGCAGGTCCAGATAGCGCTCGTGGCTTGCGGCGTTGAGCTTGTCGGCCATATCCCAGAACTTCTGCGTGGTCTCGGTGTTGGTCTTCTCGACACTCGGGGCCGACTGCAAAAGCGTTGCGGCGGCAACGGACTCAACATGGCGCTGGGCCAGCGTGCGGTTGCCGTAACGGGCAAAGATGACCTCGCCCTGCTCGGTGAGCTTAAAGAAGCAGTTGACCGAACCCTTGGGCTGCGCCAGCACGGCCTTGTTGGCCGGGCCGCCGCCACGGCCCACGGCACCGCCGCGACCGTGCATGAGCACCAGGTCGATATCGTTCTTCTCGGCCCACTTGGCAATGCGCTCCTGCGCGGAGTGCAGCGCGAGCATGGCCGTGGTAGGACCGGCATCCTTGGAGGAGTCGGAGTAGCCCAGCATGACCTCCATGCGGCGGTTGGTCTGGGCAAGGCGCTTTTGCACCACGGGCAGTGTAAGCATCTGGTCGAGCACGTCGACGCAGCCCTCGAGATCCTCGAGCTGCTCGAACAGCGGGATCACGTCGAGCTCGGGGACATCCTCCTCGTGTGCAAAGGACAGGTGGGCAAGCTCAAAGACGTCGGCCACATGCTGGGCGCTCTTGGTGAACGAGATGATGTAGCGGTGCGCCATCTTCTTGCCGTAACGCTTTTGGATGGAGCCGATAGCACGGAAGGTATCGATGACCTCGCGCGTCATGGGCTGCAGGTCGCCATGGATACCGTTCTCGTGGATATCCTTGAGGGCGCGGGCGTGCACCACGGAGTGCTGACGGAACTCCATCTCGACCATGTGGAAGCCGAAGGACTCGACCTGCCAGATGATGGTCTGGACCGGGCCGTAGGCAGCACGGACGGCACCGCAAGCGGCCAGCGAGCGTTGGACGACGCGCAGGTCCTCCAGGAACTCATCGGCGCTGTGGTACATGGTGTCGGTGATGCGACGGACAGTAGCGTTGAGTCGGTCTGCCATGACGAGCATGACGGCGCGATGCGGCTCGTGCTCGGAGATCAGTTCAGCACGTGCGGTGTACTGGGTGCTCATCTCGACCTGATGGTTCCACAGGTTGATGAGCTCGGCAGACGGCTTGCTGTAGGTGGCCTCGAGCGTGAGGTTGCGGCCGATGCGGCGGCACTTGTCCTCGAGCTTGAGCACCATATGGGTGAAGTACTTGGCGGCGACCTCACGGCTCACCTTGGCGGTGACGTTGGGGTTGCCGTCGCGGTCGGAACCGATCCAGCTGCCGGGATGGAAGAACGCCGGGCACAGCGGCGGCACGGTGCCGGCCTTGTCGCCCAGCACCCAGTCGTCAAAACGACGATAGATAACGGGGATGACGTCGAACAGCGTGTTATCGAAGATGTCGATGATGGTATCGGCTTCCTCGACCGGCGTGGGCTTCTTGAGCGCGATGGGGCTCGTACGCACCAAGGCGTCAATCTCCTGCAGCATATGGCGCTCGTTCTCCACCAGGTCGGAGCCGCCCAGACGCGGACGCTCCTCCAGCAGGTTGGAGATACGGCGAATCTTGCCCTCGACGGCCTTGCGGCGGGCCTCAGTGGGATGCGCGGTAAAAACGGGATGGAACTCAAGCTTGCCGAGCAGCTCGTTGGCGCCCTCGACGCCCAGCTCATTCACCAGCTGGTGATAGGCGACGGTGAGCTCGTTGGCGGGATCGACCTCGGTATCGGTCGACGCACCGGCCTCGCGCTCGCGCAGCTGCGCCACACGGTAGTTCTCCTCCGACAGGTTTGCCAGGTGGAAGAAGCTCGTAAAGGCGCGGACGATAACCTGCTGCTTATCGAGCGGCAGGCTGTCGATCAGATCGACGACCTCGCGAAACGCCACGGCGGTGGGCTCGTCGGCGGTGGGCACGCCCTGCTCGTCGACGGCCTCGTCAGCGGCACGGCTACCGGGGTTGCCGGCATTGGCCACGATTTCTGCCGACAGAATCTTGTCGAACAGGTCCGCGATCTCGGGATCATACTCGCTAAGCACACGGCGCTCCAGGCGCAGGAACAGCGCCAGATTATCGCGCAGCTCCTCGGGGATCTCGATCTCGGCGAGACGCTCCCTGGACTCGGCATTCGAGCCGATTCGGTTAACGAGGCGGTTGACCACGGCAGCGACGCGCGCCGCGGCTTCGGGTACAGACTGGTTGCTTAGGTTCTCAGCCACGTTTCCTCCCATTCCTCCTTCTATGCACGTAACATGCGGTATTCATTATAGGCGCTTGAGAAATACTTTCGACACTGATTGCGCTTTACCACACAAAAGTATTTTCTGCATTGCAAGGGTTTTTGCTCTAAATGGTCGTATTTCTCGGTGGACGGCATACACAAACGGGGGCATTCCGCATAAATGCGAAACACCCCCGTAACAATCGCTCGCAATGGACGGGACACTCAAGCGGGTCCGCAGCTCAAAATAATGCGCTACAGGCGCTCGCGAACCGCCTCGACAACGTTGGCCAAATCGACCAGCACCTCGTCATGGCTCTCCATGTCGCGCACCTTGACCTTGCCGGCAGCAAGCTCGTCGCCACCCAGGACCAAAATGAGCTTGGCGCCAACCTTATCGGCCTGCTTAAACTGGGCCTTGAGCGAACGACCCTGGTAGTCGGCCTCGGTCACGATGCCTGCGGCGCGAAGCTCCTGCGTGATGGCAAAGACGTTCTGGCGCAGCTCCTTGCCGGCATTGGCGACGTAGACGCACGGGGCCTCCTCGGCACCCAGGTCGTTACCAAATGCCTGAAGGGCCAGCAGCGCACGCTCAAAACCGACGGCGAAGCCGACGCCTGCCGTGGGCTTGCCACCCTCGAGCTCGACCAAGCCGTCATAGCGACCGCCGCCACCAATGGAGCCGACGCCGGCGCCGGGAGCCTCGACCTCAAAGACGGTACGAGTGTAGTAGTCCAGGCCGCGCACCAAGGTGGGGTCCTCGACATACTCGATACCCGCCGCATCCAGATAGCGCTTGACCTGCTCGTAGTGCTCGCGGCACTCGTCGCACAAGTTGTCGCCCATCAGCGGGGCGTCGGCCATGATCTCGCGGCAGTGGTCGTTCTTGCAGTCGAAGGCGCGCAGCGGGTTGAGCTCGGCGCGCTCGCGGCACTCGTCGCACATCTCGTCGGCGTGATCGAGGATAAACTGCTTGACCTGCTCGCGGTATGCCGGACGGCACTGCGCATCGCCCATCGAGTTAATAAGCAGGCGAAGCTTGGACAGATCGAAGCCCAGGCGCTTGTAGAACTCCATAAGCATGATAATGCACTCGGCGTCGGCAGCCGGATCGGGAGCGCCGAGCCACTCGATGCCCACCTGGTGGAACTGGCGCAGGCGACCCTTCTGGGGACGCTCGCCGCGGAACATGGCCTCGGCGTAGTAAGCCTTAAACGGCGTGGAGCCCTGGGGCACCAGGTTGTTCTCCACGACGGCGCGCACCACACCGGCCGTGCCCTCGGGACGAAGCGCCAGGCGCTGCTTGGGCTTGAGCTTGGTGTCGGTGCCCTCAGCAAAGACGCGTTCCAGGTTGGCGCCGCTAAAGACGCGGAACATCTCCTTGCGCACAACGTCGGTCGACTGGCCGATGCCGTGGACAAAGACGTCCACCTGCTCGATCGCGGGTGTCTCGATGGGCTTAAAGCCAAACGGCTCGAATACGCCGGCCGCAATCTGCTGCATCTTTTGCCAGGCGCGCATCTCGGCGCCGATAAGGTCGCGGGTTCCCTCCGCCTTCTGTGCCTGCATGGGCAAACACCTTTCTTTTGTATCGCGTCATAGGTAGTGGACATTATACGGCACAAACACAAACCGCGGCGGCGCGTCTGACCGAACGAGGGTATGGGGACTCGTTCGGCCAGACGCACCGCCGCTGTTTGTGATCCGTTTTCCTCCGTTCCCTTCGGATCACGTGAACCCTTGGGGACGGAGGAAAACGGATCATTTCGTAGGCCCGTGGCCGCCTTGGAAACCGAATGATGGTACGAGCATCCATTCGGCTTCCAGGGCGGCCACGAACAGAACGGGGCAAACAGAAAAGAGCGACGGGCGTCTACTCCCCCGCCACGCTCGCGCGCAGCTTGGCGGCGATGGGCTCGGATGCCAGCAGGAACACGAGCATGGCCACGGAGCACGCCAGGCACACAATCCAGGTGCTCGCAAAGGAGCCCATGGCATCGAACAGCACACCCGAGACGATGGCGCCCACGGTGCCGCCGACCATCTCGAGCGAGGTAATGGTGCCCGTGACCTTGCCGAGGTCGGCCATGCCAAACTGCTTGGATGCGGCAATGGTAGGCGTGATGGTGCCCATGCACGTTCCGATACCAAAGCTCACAGCGGCCACAATAGGACCAAGGTCCGTCGTCGGAAAGCACAGCGCCACACAGGCGACAATGCACGCAACGGAGCCAAGGATATTGCCAAAGCGCAGGCCAAAGCGGTCGTAGATGGCACCGAGCGAAATCTTGGCGATAACGACCGTGGCCATGTAGGCAGAAAGCACCGTACCGGCCCACATGGGGTCGTGGCCACCCGTGACGATCTTGGCGCCGTTGACGGTAACGCTCGTCATGTTCGTAACTTGGTTGGGCAGGATGGCGCCATTGACAAGCCCCATAAAGAGGAAGGCGACGACAAGCAGCCAAAACGCCGGGCTCTTCTTGATGCGAGACCAGCCAACGTTAACCTCAGGAGCCGTGTGCTCGTCCTTGTCGCCGGCCGTCGAGACGGACGGATCGCCCGGGTTCTCGCCGAGCGGCTTCAGGTCAATCTCGGAAGGCTTGGTGCGGAAGGAATAGGCCGTGATGGGCAGCGCCGCCACCATGCAGATAGCCGCGAGCACCAGGAAGGCGGAACGCCAGCCAACGCTCACGATCAGCGAGCTCACGATGGGAGACAGAATAGCGCCGCCAAAGCCCGAGCCCGAAAGTGCGATGGAGATGGCAAGGCCTCGCTTGGCCGTAAACCAGTTGGCGGTCACCAGGCTAATGAGCAGGCGGGTCGAGGCGACGGCAAAGCAGCCCGAGACGGCAAAGAGCACGTAGACCTGCCACAACTCACCGACAAAGCTCATACCGGCAAGAACGGCAGAGGTAGCGATAACGGTTAGGGAGCCCAAAACGCGACCGCTTACTTTATCGGCAACATGACCGATCACAAGTGAGCCGATAACGCTCACCACGGTAGAGATGGCGTTGGAGATGTTGTACTGCGCAAGAGAAATTCCCAAGTCGCTGACGATGAGCGGCTGGAACAGGCTCATGCAGTTGACGAAAATCGTGTAGCACGTGGCCATGATCACAAAGCCGGAGGCCACCACGAGCCAGCCGGGGAAGAACTTACGTTGCTGGGACATACTGTTCCTTTTTTAAACAAACGAGTAGCAAGATTGGGTGCTACCGGTGGTCGGCGATATAGCCCAAAGCGACTGCCGCATAAGCCGCGGCACCGAGCGGCAGCTCGGCGTCGTTAAAGCGCGCCTTGGGATGGTGCTGGGCAAAATGCTCATCCGTATCGGTTACAGCGGCGCCCACGGTAAAGTACGCGCTCGGGATCTCGCTCGAGATAAGCGCAAAGTCCTCGCTCGCCATGGCGTGGAACAACGGCAGGAAAGCTGCCTTGGGCAATGTCGCACCCACATAGCCCAGCGATGCCTGGGTCATATCGTCATCGAGTACGAGCGGCGGAACATCCGAGAGCGTCTCGATGGTCGCCGGCGTGCGATACGTTGCCGCTACGCCGTTGACGACCTCGGCGATGCGGGCCTTAAGATGCGCCATGAGCTCGACGTCAAAGCCGCGCAGCGTTCCTTCGAGCACGCAGGTGTCGGGAATGACGTTTGCCGCCTGTCCGCCGGCAAACTTACCCACGGTAAGTGCGACCTCCTTGGCCGCCGGCACCTCGCGGGAGATGAGCTCCTGGAGTGCCAGGTGCACATGGACGCCGGCCGTGATGGGGTCGATGCAGATCTCGGGGCTCGAGCCATGGCCGCCCTTGCCCTGCAGTGTAATGCGGAAACCGTACACGCCCGAAAGCGCCGGGCTCCCATAGAGCACCAGGCCGAGCGGCGATTGGCTGTTAACATGCATGGCGAAAGCCGCCTGGGGACGCGGGTTCTGCAGAAGACCATCGGCAATGGCAGCGCGAGCGCCCTCAAAGGTTTCCTCGCCCGGCTGAAACAGCAGCTTAACCGTGGCATTGGCATCGACAAGCTCGGCCTCGCGAGCCTTGAGCAGGCGGGCGGCACCAAGCAGGGCCGTCGCATGCATATCGTGGCCGCAAGCATGCATGCAGCCGTTGACAGAGGCGAAAGGCTCGCCCGACTCTTCCGCGACGGGAAGGGCATCCATGTCACCGCGCAGCATGATGACCGTGCCGGCCTGATCGTCCGTGCACGTACCGTTGCCCTGGGCCGCCACGGCCGCACCGGCACCGATGAGGCCCACAACACAGGAGCCGTCGACGAGTGTGGCAAACGGGATGCCCATCTCGATCAGCCGTGCCTGGATATACGCAGAGGTTTGCGGAAGGCGATTACCCAACTCGGGCGTCTGGTGCAGGTCGTGGCGCCACGCAGCAAGCTTGTCTGCAAAAGCTTGAGCCTCGGCAACAAGACCGTCACCGATAGCGGCTTGCGCTGCCTGGGTGGCCTTGGGCGCTGGTTGCGGTTGAAAATCGGACTGAGCTGGTGCCATAGATGCCCTCCAGTATTATTTGTGCAGCAAACACTTTGATAGTCTAAAGTGCAAGGCATAACTGTAAGGGCGTTACATAAAAAACGCCGCCCCAGGAGGGCGGCGCAACAAGTTGTTTACAATTGCGCTCAATTATTTCGGCGCAAAAAATCGAAATGTGTCTCGCTCAAGATGATCGACAAGAAGATGAGGACGAAGCCGGCGAGCAGACGCGAAGTGAGCGCCTCCCCCATCAGCAGCACCGAAAACAACACGCCCGAGGGGGACTCCATCGATAGGAGCAATGAGCCCGTCGAGGCCGGGACGTGCGCCAAGCCGACGTTTTGGATGAGCAGCGCCACGCACGTGCAGCCCACCGAGAGAAAGGCCATCACGCCGATAAAGCTCGGCGTCCACACGGACGTGGGCGCTTGGGTCTCGAACAACAGCGACGAGATAAGGCTCAAGACGCCATTGCCCACAAACATCCAAAACGTAATGACGTTGATATCCATTTTGCGACCGTACTTGGCGGTCACCGCCATCTGGATGGCAAAGAAAACCGCACCGCCCAGCGTGATGGCATCACCGATGTTGAACTCGACGCTATCGAGCGCCACCAGGCCAATGCCCGCCAGGCAGAGCAATGCGGCGCCCAAGTTGTAACGAGTGAGCTTTTCGCCGCTTAGGAAATAGCTCGCGAACGGGACCAAAATGCAATAGGTGCCCGTCAAAAAAGCGTTCTTACCCGCCGTGGTCTGAGCCAGACCGACCGTCTGCAAGGCATAGGCTGCCCACATGAGCGCGCCCATGCTCAGACCAACAATCAGATTGCGAGCGTTAAGGTGGGCGGCGATGCGCTTGCGAAAGATAACAAGCATGACCAGCGCCGCAGGAAGAAAACGAATATAGAGCAGTTCGAACACCGGAATGGTGTCGAGCGCGTCCTTCATAGTGGTAAAGGAGTAGCCCCAGATAATCGCCACCGAAAGCAGTAGAACTTTCCAGAACAACGGCGAACGAGCACCAGCACCACGGAAGGTGCCGCCCGCGCCCAGGTCCTCGCGAGCAACAGGGCTATCGGGCAAGTTTTCGATTTCGTTGGCAGCGTATTGGGCCATGGAACATCCTCGCACTCAATCTGGGCGTGGTGTCCGCACGCATATGGCTGCGTGCCGCCTCATGGTCAAATAAAAACGGAGCGCACCGGACCCCCGGCACGCCCCGCTACTGTAACAACAACCAAGCAACCCGTGCAATTCACTACGCTAAAGCATCGGGTTGGAAGGCCTCGATGTTCCGACGGCGTTTACGTCGCTGCATTAAATCAATTTGGTTGACTCCAGCTTTTCGATGATCCAGTCGTTGGCTTTGATAACCGGGCGGCGGAAGACGACGCCCAGGGCCAGCGACGGAATCAGGTAGCTCGCCAAGATACCCAGCTCAATCCAGTACTCCATATGGTAGGCACCGGCCATGGCGGCGTGCATGGCGTTGATGCCGTGGGTAAACGGCAGGAACGGATAGATCGCCTGGAACACGGGACCGGTCATCTCGATGGGGAACGTACCGCCCGAACCGCCGACCTGCATGACCAGCAGCACGACGGCGAGGGCCTTGCCGATATCTCCAAACGAAACCGTGAGCGTGTAGACGATATTGGAGAACACGAGGCTCGCGACCCAGCCGGCAAGCACAAACTGCAGGGGGTTGTCGCACTGGATGCCAAAGAACAGAATGTCGCCCGCGCACACGAGCGTTGCCTGCAGCAAGGCCAGACCGCCAAAGAACAGATAACGGCCCAGGTAGATCTCGTGCAGGCGCACGGGGATGAGTTCGTTGATGAGCTCATCGTCAACCGAGACCTTCATCATGGCCGCCAGAACAATCGAGCCCACCCACAGCGACAAAATCGTGTAGAACGGCGCCATGGCCGAGCCGTAGTTGCGGATCGGATAGACCGGCTTGCGATCGAGCGCAACGGGGCCGGAAAGCGACACGGCGAGGCCATCGGGGTCGTTGCCGATCATCGTCTTGATCGTGGCCAGATCGTCCGACATAAGGGCACCGTCGAGCTCGTCCTTGAACGCGCTAATCTTGTCCGATGCCTCACCCAGCTGATCGGAAGCCTTGTTGACGAGCCTTGCAGCCTTGGAGAGACCCTTCGCGAGCGAACCAGAGGCGTCGGTCAGACCGCTCACGGCGCTATCTAGGTCACCCGAGATACCGTTCAGGGAATCCAGAACGCCCGAAATGGTCTTCTTGAGCTCCTTGGCCTTAACCGAGAACGTAGAATCGTAGTCGGACTTGGCACCCGAGATACCCGCCTTGGCATCGGCGATGGCCTGGTCGACCTCGGCACGCGAGCTGTTGACCTCGGCCATGCTGTTCGTGAGCGACGTCGCGATGTTCGTCAGCTCATTGGCATTGTTGCGGTACTCCGCCGCGGTTTTGTCAAGCTCAGCAGCCGCGTCCTCAAGCCCTGCCTTGAGCTTATCGTTACTCACCTGGCCAGCAAGACTACGGAGCTCATTCGCCGTGGCATCAATCTCGTCGGCACGGTTCTTGAGTGACGCTGCGCCATCGTTGAGCTGACGCACCGTAAGATTGACATGCAGGTTTGCAGCGTCGAATGCCTTTGCGAGCTCGGTAGAAACGTTATCGAACGAACCTGCGCTCCCATCAATAGCGGCATCGATTGCATCGCTGGCGGACTTGAGCGCTTGCTCGGAATCGGCAATACCGCTCTCGGCATGCTGCATGAGCTGCTTCACCGACTCCTCGGTCGATCCGGACTGTTTGAGCATGCCGCCCGCCGATGTCAGTGAATCGGACGTAGAACTCAAAATGCCCGCAAGCGACGTTGCACTGGCCTGAACGTCCTGCAGGTCCTGGACCGAATCGCCCAGCGTCGAGGACAGATTGGCGATAAAGTTGCTCACCTGGTCGGTGCTCATATAGTCGAGCAGGCTGGACACGGTCTTAAGGCCGATGGTCGTGATGGTCTTGGTAAAGGTCTCGTTGACCTGACTCTGGACGGCGCTCGAACCCTTTTCAGTCACGATCTGCGCGATGGCGTTGGCCTTCTGATTCTCATAGAACTCGATATCGGCGTGCTTCACCTCGGTCGAGAAAAGCGTCATCATGTCGGCGCTAAACGTTTTAGGGATAACGACGGCAGCGTAGTACGCGCCCGACTTAACGCCCTCAATCGCCTTATCGCGGTCGTTGAGGACGACCCAGTCGAAGTTCTCGTTGCCGCGCAGGGTGGAGGTTACGTTTTCGCCCACGTTGACCTCGACGGGAATCAGATCGCTCTCGTAGCCCTCGTCGGTGTTGACCACGGCGATCTTGAGATTGCCGGTGTTGCCATACGGATCCCAGCTTCCGGCGATGTTAAACCACGCGTACAGGCACGGCACGATAATGAGACCCATCACGACAATCAAGCCAATCACGGAGCGAGACACGTTTTGGACATCGCGCTTAAACAGGTGCAGGATGTTTTTCATTTATGCCTCACCTCCTTTGGAGTGCTTGCCAAGCGGGGTGGTGTCCCCGTCGTTTCCGTTTACGTTGTCAACGCCGTCGGCATCATGAGCTTTACGATGCGCACCGGTATGCGGCAGACGGCTCGTGGGCTGTTCGCTGTCCTTGGTGCCCCGCTCGCTGGCGTTGAGACCAAACATGCGACGGGCAGCAGGAATGGCGGCCGTGTGCTCGCGCATCTCGCGACGCAGGTCCTCATCCGAAAGCGCCGAGATACGCATCTGGGTATTGAGGCTCGCACGGATGTACTCGATGTTGATGAGCCAGCCACAGATGGCGATGACCGAAATGATCCAGATAACAAGCAGGATGATCTTGCCGTTATTGTCGATATCGAGCACCGTCGAAAGTACAAAGAGCAGGACCTGGACGCCTACCACGGCGGCAAAACCGCCCTTGATGTAGTACGGGTAGCGATGCTCAAACGCCACGGCATGATCGAGCAGCTCGCGACGGTACGAATCCGAATCGAGCATGACGCGCATGGCCGTGCGCAGCGAATAGCGCTGGCGCGGCAGGTCGTTGGACTCGCAGATCATGAGGCCCGTCGTGGAAAGCTGCTTATCAAAGAGCAGATTGAGGTTGAGCAGCAACGGGCGCAGCTGCAGACCGATAAAGAGCGCCACGATCAGGAACACGCCCAGGATGCACAGGTTGAACAGGTAGTTGAACGAATACATGCCACCGACGGTCTCGCGCAGCAGGTTGATGCCATAGGTGAAGGGCAGCAGCGGATGCAGCCATTGGAAGAAGCCGGGCATCATCTCAATGGGATACATGCCCGACGAACCGGGGATCTGCACAATGACGAGGATGACGCCGATTGCCTTGCCGATATGCTTAAAGGTGGTGGACAGCGCATAGATGATGTTGACGTAAGTGAACGAGATAGCGATGCCGCCCAGCACAAAGAGCAGCGGATTGACGCACTGAACGCCAATGACCAGGTCGCCCACCGTAACGATAATGGCCTGGAACGCACCCAGGATCACCATCAGCAGCCAGCGGCCAAAGTAGCCCTGACGCGCCGTAAAGCTACCGATGCCCTCGCGGTCGACCTCGAGCTTGTAGATAGCGATGAGCACATAGCCGCCTACCCACAGCGCCAGATTGGTGTAGAAGGGCGCGATGCCCGAGCCAAAGCTCTTGACCGGATAGATTGACTTGGACGTCAGCTCAACCGGAGATGCCATGAAATCTGCCACGTCATTGACGTCGACGTCCATGAGGTCGGCTAACTCGCCCATAGACTCAGAGGTCTGCAGCGCCGCAATGTCATTAGCGGCGGTCGCGAGCTTGTCCTGAACCTTGGCAAGGGAGGCATCGGTTTGGGACAGCGTGGTCTTTGCCTGCTTGAGCGTGGCGTCGAGCTGCGCCAGCGTGCCGCGCGCGCTCGCTATCGTGGGGGTCATACCCGATACAATGCCGGTCAAATCGCCCGAAACGGCGGCAAAGGAGTCAAGCGCGCTCGAAGCCTTCGGCAGCGCGTTCTGCCCCAGATCGGTCTGAGCCTGACCGAGGTTAGCCGTACCGGTCTTAATTGCCGTGTTGAGTGCGTTGCTCGCGTTCGAGATTAGCGTAGCGTCGTTTGTCATGGCGCGCGACTGTGCAGAAAGGCCATCCTTGATGCTCTGCAGCTTCTGGTTTTGCTCGCGAAGCGAATCGATGGTCGATACAATGCGCGCGTCAATTTCCTCGGAACCTGTCGACGTGTCATTGACGAGAATCTCCAAGTGCCCGATAACGGCCTTATTGTGATCGATCGTCGCTTGGAGAGACCCGAGCGAGTTGTCGATGCGGGTGGTCGTAGATGTGACCGTACCCGTCAGCTTGCCAATCGCAGCGTTCGCGGAGGCTGACGTCTTGGTGAGCGCAAGGCTGCCCTCCGAAAGTGCCTTGGAGAGCGAGGTGATGGACTTGCCAGCCGTGGTGCGAGCTTCGCCCAGCAAATCATTACCCTGAGCGATTGCCTGCGTTAGCGAAGGCGCCTGTCCCTGCAGGCCCGCCAACGCAGCATCGGCCGAAGCAATCGAGCTGCTTGTCTTGTCGATGGCGGTGTTCATGTCGCCGATGGAATCACGTACTTCGCCCAGGGTATCAGACGCTTCGGACACCGAACCAGCCAGCGAATCCTGGGTCTGGGTCGCTTTGTCCTTTAAATCGACTCCGGCATCTTTCGCGATTCCGGCAACAGTCTCGCCCACCGTAGAGACAAATTCCGAGTTGATCTGCTCCTCGATGGTATTGGCGCCAGTGTCGGTGACCTTGGGCGCAATAGCGCTCTTCTTCTCATTGACGTAGTACGTGAGCTTGGGCTGATGGTAATTGCCGTCGAGCATTGAGACAAGATTGTCAGAGAAGTTCTTGGGGATCACGATGGCAGCGTAATATTCACCGCTCTCGACGCCCTCTTTAGCATCGGCGGCCGAATCGACGAAGGTCCAGCCCAGCTGATCGTTCTCTTTGAGCTGGTCGACAACCTTGTCGCCCGCATTGAGCTCGCCCACCAGGTCGTTTTGGGTGCCCCGATCGTTGTTGGCGATGGCAATCTTGATGCCCTGGGTGTTTCCGTACGGATCCCAGTTGGCCACGATGTTGTACCAGGCATACAGCGAGGGAATAACGCACACGCCAAGGGTAACCACCAAGGCGACGGGGTTCACAAGCAGTCGCTTAATGTCGCGCTTAAATATCGCAAAGGAGACCTTTGCATTGGATAGTTTGCTGCCGAGACTCACGCTTGGACCATCCATCCTGTCGTTGAATCGAATCGTACTATCGATAACCATTGTACGTAAGCGCTTTAGCGTCTCAGAGCACAATGGTATTGAGTTTTGCGGGTAGCAATATACTACGAAGACGAATTAACGTACAGTTGTACAGTATCTTTAATTTCAGCAGGTCACAAAACCACAACCCGCACAAATTAGCAATTCAAATAGTCATCGGGGACGTTCTTAAACGACTGGTCAAACAAGAACGCCCCCAACGACTAGTTTGGACCACGGTAACATCGATGTTTTAGCAATGCCAGCGAGCGGGCGCCAGAGCGAACAAATTGGCATGAAAAGAGGACGGCATAGACCTTCTGGTCATGCCGTCCTCTTTGAATGACAAGTTGTCGCTCTGGCGCCCGCGCAGCGTCGACTGGTCCGCCGTTCGTTAGAACGGCGGAACTGAGGGCAGCGTCGAGCCGTTACGCGGTTTGGTAAAACCGCGTAACTACCTAACTACATCAAGTTGCAAACAGCCGCCGCGAAGGCAACGGGGTCCTCGGGGAGGATGCCCTCGACCAGCAGGGCCTGATCGTAGAGCAGACCAGAGTACTGCTTGATCTTGTCGGCGTCGCCTGCCTTCTGGGCAGCGACAAGCTTGTCAAAGACCGGGTGCTTGGCGTTGAGCTCGAGCACGCGTTGGCTCTTGGGCATGCCGTCGGGCGCGCCCTCGGGTCCCTTCTGGAGCACCTTCTCCATCTCGAGCGAAAGTGGGCCCTCGGTGGTGATACAAGCGGGGGCATCGGTCAGGCGCGCGGAGACGGCGACTTTCTCGACCTTGTCACCGAGCGCCTCCTTCATAGCGCTAAAGAGGTCCTCGTTCTCCTTGGTGGCGTCCTCGGCCTCCTTCTTCTCGTCCTCGGTCGCCAGGTCAAGATCACCGGTCGCAACGTTCTTGAGCTCTAGATGACGATCCTCGACCTCGGGCTCGGCACCGTCGGCCACAGCCTTCTCGGCAGCCTCGCGGGCAGCATCGTCCTCGTAGATCTTGGGCATATCGGCGGCAACGTACTCACGCATAGCCTGGAACGTGAACTCATCCACATCCTGCGTCAGCAGCAGCACGTCATAGCCGCGGTCGAGCACGCCCTTTACCACGGGCATCTTGGCCAAGCGCTCACGCGAGTCGCCGGCGGCGTAGTAGATGGCCTTCTGATCCTCAGGCATGCCCTTGGCATACTCGGCCAGGGTAATCATCTTCTGTTCCTTGGCAGACCAGAACAGCAACAGGTCGGCGAGCTCATCGGCCTTCATGCCATAGCTCGAGTAGATGCCGTACTTAAGACCGCGGCCAAAGTTCTCAAAGAACTTCTCGTAGGCCTCGCGGTCGTTGTCACGCATATCCTCAAGGTCGGCGGTAATCTTCTTTTCCACACGCTTGGCGATGGCCTTGAGCTGACGGTTCTGCTGCAGCGTCTCGCGCGAGATGTTGAGCGACACGTCGGCGGAATCCACGACGCCGCGGACAAAGTTGTAGTAGTCGGGCAGCAGGTCGTCGCACTTCTCCATGATCAGGACGTTGGAGCTGTAGAGCGCCAGACCCTTCTCGTAGTCCTTGCTGTACAGATCGAACGGCGCGCGTCCCGGCACAAACAGCAGGGCGTCATACTCGAGCGTGCCCTCGGCGTGGAAGCTGATGGTGCGCGCAGGATCGTCAAAGTCGTGGAACGTGGACTTGTAGAACTCGTCGTAGTCCTTCTGCTCGACATCGGAGCTGTGCTTCTTCCAGATCGGTGTCATGGAATTGACGGTCTCGAGCTCCTGGTAGTCCTCGTACTCGGGCTTGTAATCGTCGCCGGCGTCCTCGGGCTTGGGTTTCTGGCGGCTCTTGGACACCATCATCTGGATCGGGTAACGCACATAGTTACTGTACTGCTGAATCAGGCTCTTGAGACCCCACTCGGTCAGGAAGCGATCGTAGGTCTCGGCCTCGCCGTCGGCATCGAGCTTCTCGTTCTCGCGCAGCGTCAGGATGACATCGGTACCGTGCTCGGCGCGCTCGCCGTCCTCGATGGTGTAGCCCTCAAGACCGTCGGATTCCCACACATGGGCGACATCCTCGCCGTAGGCGCGGCTGACGACCTTCACATGGCTGGCGACCATAAAAGCCGAGTAGAAGCCCACGCCAAACTGACCGATGATGTCGACATCGGAGCCCTGCTGCTCGGCGTTCTCGGTCTTAAACTCCTCGGAGCCGGAATGGGCGATGGTGCCCAGATTGCGCTCCAGCTCCTCGGCGGTCATGCCAATGCCGTTATCCGAGATGGTAATGGTGCGGGCGTCTTTATCAAAGGAGACGCGAATGGCCAGGTCGCCCTGGTCGATCTTGACGCTCGGGTCCTGCAGGCTCTTAAAGTTGAGCTTGTCGACGGCGTCGCTCGCGTTAGAGATAAGCTCGCGCAGGAAGATTTCTTTATTGGTGTAGATGGAGTTGATCATGAGGTCGAGCAGTTTTTTGCTCTCGGTCTTAAATTGACGCATGTGCAGTCCTTTCGCGCTACCCCTGTCCGCAAAAACGGCTCGGTCGCCCGAGCCGCATCGCAGACCTGCTATGTTCAGACTTAGATTTTATAACCCATTAACGCGCATATATACATACGGAATCGAAAAACTGTATGTCCGAGCGCTCTGATGCGCCAATTGCCAAGGAGTGTCCCAAACTGCCGGCAGGAAAGGAACGTTCCTATCTGCCATCTACGCGCTTGGCCATCCAGGCATGAGGCTGGCCCTCGTCTTCGTAGTCCACCGGGGCAATCTGCGTGTAGCCCGCCTTGGCATAGAGCGGCAGCACGTATTCCTGAGCATGCAGCTTAATGAGCTTGGCGCCGGCATCACGCGCGCACGTATCACTGGCCTCGACAATCTTGCTCGCCAAACCGCGACGGCGCATGCTCGGCAGCACGGCCACGCGCCCCATAATGTAGGTCTCCCCCGCCGCGACACCTTCGTCCAAGTCGCACGCCGGCGACACCGGAGCCTCTGCGTCAGCCGCGCGCTCAAGCTCTTCGGGAAACACGCGCGAGCAACCGGCAAGCTCGCCGTCTACATAGAGCGTCACATGAATGCAGTTCGGATCCTCGTCGATAGCGTCGAACTCATTCTCGTAGCCCTGCTCGTCCATAAAAATGACGCGGCGCACCAACGCCGCGTCATCAAAGCATCCCGTCTTAAGTTGGATATCCATGGCTGCCCTTTCATTCAATGCGAACGTTAGGGACAGATTTTAGCGAAAATGAGCTCCGCGCACGCTAAACTTCGCGCGAGCCTTCGCCAGGCAATCGTAATGACCCACGTTATGGGCATCGCTCGCGATGAAGCTGTACAGGTTCTGATCGAACAGGCGCTGTGCCGGCTTTTTCTCGCGACCAAAGCGACCGCCGGCAATAAAGTCCGCCGAAGCCTGCAGCTTGCAGCCCATATCGACCAGGCGCTCCGCCACGCTTACATCCTTTTGAACCGCACGATAGCGCTCAGGATGAGCGATGATCACCTGGTAGCCACGGCACTGCAAATCGTAAATCGTGTTCTCGTACTCTCTAAACGCATACGCATCGGCATGCGTCGAAAGCTCGAGCAGAAACTCGTTGGTCCCATCGAAATGCAAGTGCTCCGCGGCATCGATACCAAGCTCAACGAGCTTTCGATGGTTGACCTCGAAGCCCATCTGGAGCGGAAAACCGTCAGCGTTATCGCGCAGCAGCTCAAAGGCATCCCACATCTTGTCGTAATCAAAATAGGGATCACGGCAGTGAGGAGTGCAAACAATTCTGGTTACACCAGCCCGCTTGGCAGCCTCGAGCATCGCCAAGCTCTCATCGAGATCGGCAGCGCCGTCGTCTACACCCGGCAAGATATGGCAATGAATGTCACGCATAGGTCAGCCTTAATCAACTAAACGTTTGCTCGGTTGGTGAAGATGCCCTTTTTGGAAGTCCCCTGATCGTCGGAGCCCTTCTTCACCTTCTTACCGTCCTTGGTGTAGTAGGAGTAGTAGTACTCGCTGGTCTCGGTCTCGCAGTAGTTCATAACGGTACCGATGAGCTTGACCTTCTCGGACTTTTTTAGCTGACCGATGGCGTTGAGCGCCTCCTCGCGCTTGGTGAAATCCTCACGCACCACGAACAGCGTGCCGTCGGTCAGGCTGGCAATCTCGGCAGCATCGATGAAGGTGCCGACCGGGGGAGCATCAAAGATGACGTACTGGAACTTGGCGGACAGCGCCTTTACCAGCTTGGCAAAGCGGTGAGAGACGATGATGTCGGCAGGATTGGGAATATGCGGCTCGGCATCGAGGAAGTAGAAGTTCTTCTGACCCGTCTCGACAATTGCCTGGTCAATGGAGATCTGCTCGGAAAGGACCGCATAGAGTCCGCCGCGCGAACGAACGCCGAGCATATCGGAAAGGGACCTGCGGCGCATATCGGCCTCGACCAGAAGCACGGACTTGCCGCTCGTGGCGATTGCCTGAGCAAGGTTAATGGAAACCGTAGACTTGCCCTCGTTGGGAATCGAGGAGGTAACGGTGATGGTGCGAATGGGGTCGTCCACGCTCGCAAAGCGGATGTTGGCCAGAAGGGTCTTGGCGGCATTCTGTACAACGAGTTTATCGGTGTTCTTTGCCTTAGCCATGCCTATTTACCACCTTTCATAGCCGGAATTCGGCCAACAACGGGAATGCCCAGGAGCTCTTCTGCCTCTTCGGCACCGCGGATGCGGGTGTTGAGCATGTCTGCCAAAACGACATAGGCAACTGCGATAAAGATGCCCGCGAGGAACGCGACAGCAACGTACAGCATACGCTTGGGACCGCTGGGGGCTTCGGGGGTCTTAGCCTCGTCGATAACGTTGATGCTCTGGGCAGCGCCGACGTTCTGAGCGACCGTACTCACCGAGCTGGCCATGGCCTTTGCGACCTTAGCCGTCTCCTTGGCATCGGTGCCGGTAACCGAAAGCGTAATGACACGCGTGGTGGTCTCGGAGGAAACAGACACCTTGTAGTCATCCAGATCGGTGAGGCCCAGTTCATTGGCTGCGCCGCTCTTAACGCTATCACTATCCAGCAGCGTGGCGATATCGTTGGAAAGCATCTGACTCGCCGAGAGATCGTTGTAGCTCATCTGACCGCTATCGTCGGTCTTGGCGAGAATGTACATGCTCGTCGTCGCGGTATAGGTGTTGTCCATCGCAACGAAGGACACGATGCCCATGGCGATCGCGCAGACCACCGGAAGGGTGATGACCAGCTGAAGGTGCTTCTTCAGCAGCTGGAACAGTTCGAGAAGGGTCATGCAGCTTGCCTTTCATTTCCCCAGTTCGGATTGACAAAACTGTCCGTATGTTATCGCATCTTTTTACCGAGACCAAACTCTATACATAAGAAACAGGCTCTCCTGTAAAAATGTCGGAAGCAATCGTAAAATTGTACAACAACGCCGCACCCGAAAGTCAAATGCGGCGTCTGCATCAATATCTATGTTGTATCGCTATGCGAATGGCTCGTCCTGCCGTATGGGAAACGTCACCGTAATGGTGGTTCCCACGCCCAACTCGCTCGACAAATCGAGCGTGGCGTGATGATACAGGGCCGCATGCTTGACAATTGCAAGCCCCAGACCGGTTCCGCCGCGCGCCTTGGACCTACTCTTGTCCACGCGATAGAACCGCTCAAATACCTTGCCCTGTTCTTCAGGCGCGATACCGATTCCCGTGTCGGCGACCGCAAGGAACGGATGGCCTTCGTCGTTGGTGCCGCACTGCAGCGTAACCGTACCGCCGGGTCGATTGTAGCGGATGGCGTTGCTTGCCAGATTATAGATGAGCTCGTCAATCAAGCGCGACACGCCCTCGATGACCACAGGCTTGGTCTCATGACTTATCGTCACATTCGCCTGACGGGCGACCTGTTCAAGACGCTGCTCAACCGCATAGACGGCGCGCGAGAGCTCAATAGGCTCCGTGGACCCAATGGGCACCGTCTCGCCCTCAGTTGCACGCTCGGCCTCGTCCAAGTTAGACAGCGTAAGGATGTCGTTGACGAGCGCTGCCAAGCGGCCCGCCTCACGATAGATGCGACCGCCAAAGTTGCGCAGGTCGTCCTCGCCCTCGACCATGCCGTTTGCGATGAGCTCGGCATAGCCCGAAATCGCCGTAAGCGGCGTCTTGAGCTCATGAGTGATATTCGCCGTGAACTCGCGGCGCATACGGTCGTTGTCCGCTAGCACCGCCATTTGGCGCTTGAGCTCCTGGCGCTGCGACTCGATACGCTCAAGCATGGGGACCATCTCGGCATAGGCGTGCTCATAGCTACGGCGTGGGTGGTCCAAATCAACCTCTTGCAAAGGCGCGATGATGGCACGGGACTCGCGGCGCGCCATAAAAAACGAGAGTACCGCACCCGCTGCCGCGATAAGCAGCATCGGCGCCACCATCGACAGCAAAATCGCCGCAACGCCAGGCTGGGCCTGTGCCAAGCGGACAACCTGGCCGTTATCAAGGGCGACGGCGCGATACAGCATAATCTCGTCGAGCGTAGAGCTTGCGCGCTCCGCGGAACCCAAACCACTCTCAAAGGCCTCGATGACCTCGGGGCGATCGCCATGGTTGGGCAGTGTGGAAGGCGACGCCTCGTTGTCGTAGGCAACCGATCCATCCTTGTTAATCAGCGTGATGCGCAAGTCCTCTCGATCGAGGCTACGCAAGAACGGGATGGGCTCCTGCTGCTCGTCGAGGGCGGCAGCAATGAGCTCGGTTTCTTGCGCCAGGTTGGCACTCGTGGCATCCGCCAAGGTGTTTTGCACAAAGAACGCACCCAGCACCGTAAACGCCACGATAACCGCCATGGCGCAGACAAAGATCGTCACAAAAACGCGGTGCGACAGCGTATGTTTTCCCTGGGGGGCGAAGACCACGGGTTACTCCTCCGATGCGGTGGCCGCGGTGTCGTCACCTTCGGCACCATCACCGGCAGAAGGCTCGGCCAAGCGGTAGCCCACGCCGCGCACGGTCTCGATGGCGCTGGCATGCTCGCCCAGTTTTTGGCGAAGCGTCTGCACGTGCACGTCAACGGTGCGCGAACCGCCGTCGAAGTCCCAGCCCCACACGCTCTGCAGCAACGACTCGCGGGTAAAGACCACGCCGGGCTTGCGCATGAGGTACTCGAGCAGGTCGAACTCGCGCAGGGTGAGCTTAAGCGACTCGCCGGCAACAGTCACCTCACGATGGCTGGGCGAGAGCACGATGTCGCCCACGCTGAGCACATCGCTTGCCTGTTTGACCATGCCGCCGCGACGCAGCAGTGCGCGGCAGCGGCTGGCGAGCTCCATGAGCGAAAACGGCTTAGTCAGGTAATCGTCGGCACCGCCATCGAGCGCCATCACCTTGTCGAGCTCGGTATCCTTGGCGGTAAGCATCATGATGGGCACCGTCGCCGTCAGGCGATCGGCACGCAGTCGACGCATAATCGCCAAGCCATCGGTATCGGGCAGCATGATGTCGAGCAGGACGGCATCGGGTACCCGTCGCGCCACGGCAGCCTTAAACTCACCGTCGCACGAAAAGCCTTCGGCCTCAATCCCCTGCTTGCGCAGCGCATAGACCGTCAAATCCCTGATGTTGTCATCGTCCTCGACGTAATAGATCATGTTGAACCCCTTTGCGGCCGGCATGACCGCATCTTAACCCTAAAGGTACCTTTACTAGATGGTATCAGCCAAAACGCCCCGTCAAATAATCCGCCGTGCGCGGATCGGTCGGATTCTTGAAGAGTTGCGCGGTGGGCGCGTGCTCCACCAGCTCACCCAGCAAAAAGAATGCGACCGAATCGGAGATACGCGCCGCCTGCTGCATATTGTGCGTAACGACCACGAGCGTGCAGGTCTCTTTGAGCTCGCAGGCCAGCTGCTCCACCACCAGCGTCGACACAGGATCGAGTGCCGAGGTCGGCTCGTCCATCAGCAGAATGTCGGGCTGCACGGCAAGTGCGCGGGCGATGCACAGACGCTGCTGCTGGCCGCCCGAAAGACCCAGACCCGACTCTTTGAGCTTGTCCTTGGCCTCGTCCCACAGGGCGGCGCGTCGCAGGGAGTCTTCGACCAGCTCGTCGAGCACGACGCGATCGCGCACTCCCATTCCGCGAGGACCGTAGGCGACGTTGTCGTAGATGCTCATGGGAAACGGGTTGGGGCGCTGGAACACCATGCCCACGCGCTGGCGAAGGCGGCAGATGTCGTAGTCGCCCAGGATATCTTGACCATCGAGCGCAATCTTGCCCTCGATTCGGCAGTCCTTGATGCCGTCGTTCATGCGGTTAAAGCAGCGCAGCAACGTGGACTTTCCGCAGCCCGAAGGCCCGATGAACGAGGTAATCTGCTTGTCGCGGATCTTGATATTCACGTCCTTGAGCGCATGGTGGTCGCCATAGAACAGGTCGAGGCCCTCAACATCGATTCGCGTCGGCGAGGCGGCAAGATCCTCTGCCGTGGGGCGAGTCGCATCCCCAACCTCGCGCTCGTGCGCGGCCTCGGCCTGCGCTTTCATGAGTTCTTCAAGCTCCGTGGGCTCCACAGCCGCAGCAGCCGTCATACCGCATACCTCCACATCGATATCAATTCAGCAGTATCGATAGTAGGAATCGCGGCTCATATGCACGTGAGCGCATTGTCAAGTGTTTGTAAGGGCACACTGGCTATGCGGCGGGCAGCTCGATGGTGAATATCGTGTGTTCGGGCGTCGATTCACATGCAACGGTACCGCCGTGCGCGCATACGATCTCCTTGGCGATGGCAAGCCCCAGTCCAGCGCCGCCGCGATTGGTCGCACGCGCCGCATCCAGGCGATAGAACTTCTCAAAGATCACCTTGAGCTTTGCCTCAGGGATGGGATCGCCCTGATTGATAAAGCGCACGCGCACGCCACCGCCGTCCCGGCGTCTGGCCTCGATCGTGATGGTCGAGCCCTCATAGCTATAGGCAACGGCGTTTTTCATGATGTTGTTGAACACGCGAGCCATCTTGTCGCCATCCACGAGCACCGTCAGGTCCTCGCGAATATCAACTTGGGCTTCCTTATGCTGCTCGTTGAGGATGGGATAGAACTCGTCAGCCACCTGAGCCAGCAGCAACCCCAGATCAACATAGCCGCGCGTGAGCACGATATCGTGGAAGTCAAAGCGCGTGATATCGAAGAACTCTTCGATGAGTGCATCGAGCCGGTGCGCCTTGTCGAGCGCCACGCCCGTAAAGTGCGCACGTTGCTCAACCGGCAGCTCGGGAGCCTCTTGCAGCAGCGAAAGATAGCCCACCACACTGGCAAGCGGGGTGCGTAGGTCATGTGCCAAGTACGTGACCAAATCGTCCTTGCGATGAGACTCGTCACGCAGAGCTTGCTGCACCTTGTGCTCACGGTCACGCACGCGGTTAAGGGCGCCCTCGACCTCCAAGAAGTCGCCGTCAATGTTGTCCCAGGTGTCGGGGTGATCGATCAGGCGATCTTGAATACGAGCGGCCAGCACACAATCGGCATGCTGCTCGCCCTGCTCGTAGCCCTGGTAGTACAGGGCGCGGCCGCACAAGAACAGCACGCACACGGCAAGCGCCAGCACAAAGCCAAGCATGTTGAATACAAAGCCGGCATCGAACAGCACCGGCCCTTCAATGCCGCCGAGCGCCATGGCGCCAATCGCCAACGTCATGGCCCACGCGGCGCCGCCAATCACCACGCAGCGGCGAACGATCTCAAATCGATCGATCAGCAAAAAGCCGATAAGCAGCACCGCCAAGATTCCGGCGATGTTATCGATGCCAATCAGCAGCAGGCTCAGCAAAAAGAGCAGCACCGTTGCAAGCGCGCGGTTGTCGACGACCGACCTCACGTATTCAAAGAGTCGATCGGGCACCTCGAATGCCTGCCTATCGTCTTTTGTCATATCCACTTCCCCACCATCAAAGGCGCTATTCGATTATGTAGCCGACGCCCCAGACGTTTTTGATAAAGCGCGGCTTTTGTGCGTCGTCGCCGATCTTTTCGCGCAGGTGGCGAATGTGCACCATCACCGTATTGTTGGAGCCGGGCATAAAGTCCTCGTTCCACACCGCGCGGAACAGGTCCTCCACGGCCGCCACGCTGCCGCGATGCTCGACCAGATACAGCAAGATGGAATACTCGATGGGCGTGAGGCGAACCGGTGAACCGTCCACTGTCACGGAACGAGCATCGCGGTTGATCTCCAGGCCGTCGAGCTGAATGGTCGGCGACTCGGCCGCCTGTGCACGGCTACCGTAGCTGGTGTAGCGGCGAAGTTGAGCGTGCACGCGCGCGATGAGCTCCAGCGGACGGAACGGCTTAACCACGTAATCGTCCGCGCCAAGCGAAAGGCCCTCGATCTTGTCTTGCTGGGCATCGCGCGCCGTCAGCATGATCACGGGATAGGTATGGCTGGAACGGATTGTACGCAGCAGCTCAAACCCATCGATATCGGGCAGCATGACATCCAGCAGCGCCAGATCGAACTCCTGCTCCAAGATTGCCTTGGCGGCATCGGCCCCGCTATAGGCAATCTGGACATCAAAGCCCTCTTTTGTAAGGTAGATACCAACCAAGTCGGCGATGGCCTTTTCGTCATCAACTACCAAAATGCGCTCGTTCATGCGTGCTCCTCTCGCGCTCCATTATGCCCGAGGCGACGCATGCCACACACAACAAGCGTGGGTGATTAAGTCGGCCTTAAGCACCCTTGTGCCCGTTCGGGCGCGGATGTGGGCCACGCACGCACGCGATGATCGCCGACGCCGGCAAACGATATACTCTAGTTCCAGAAGAGACCATCCCGTCGAAAGCGAAATCCGTGAAGTCCCTCACCTCTTTTGCAAAGCGCTCAGCCCAGCTTGCCGCCGGCTTTGTCTGCGCTATCGCCCTTGCCGCTGGCGTGCCCACCGTCGCCGGCGCCCAAGTGCTCACGACCGACAATGTTTGCGGCAAAACCGCCGATGCGCGCGGCATCACGGCCGAAAACCTGCCCGATATCGATGCGACCAATGCCCTCGTCATGGGCAAAGACGGCACCGTCTACTATGCCCGTGGCGCCGATGAGCAGGTCAAGATCGCCTCGATCACCAAGGTCATGACCGCGATCCTAACCGTCGAGAATTGCAAGATGGACGAGAAGGTCACGGTAAGCAACGCCGCAGCCACCGTGGGTAATTCGACCGCCGGCTTGCTCGAAGGCGACGAGCTTACCGTGGAGCAGGCACTGCGCGGCCTGATGATTCCCTCGGGCAACGACGCCGCCATCGTGCTCGCCGAATATGTGGGCAAGAAGATCGACCCTAAGACCAAAGACGCCGAGGCCACATTTGTGAAGGCCATGAACGAGCGCGCTAAGAAGCTCGGCTGCACCGGTACGCTTTTTGAAAACCCGCATGGTCTGGACTTTGATGAGTGGGCTGGCGATATGCACTCAACCGCACATGACGTGGCGCTGATGATGCAGGAGGCCATGAAAAACGACACGATCCGCGAGGTCGTAGCGAGCGAGGATTCCTGGATCGAGGTCACGGGCGCCGACGGCACCGACCATTCGCATTCCATGGACACGCATAACTATTTGCTGGGCCAAGATGGCAACATTGGCGGCAAGACCGGCACCACCGACGACGCGGGCTACTGCTTCACGAGCGCCTACAACCGCGACGGCGACGAGATCTACACCGTCGTTTTGAACTCCACCACCACCGACCAGCGCTTTACCGATACCGCCACCCTTGCCAACTGGTACTACGGCCACAAGGTGACGGTCGCAATCGCCAACACACAGGAAAAGACCGCCAACGGCAACCCGCTTATGGCGCGCATTGGCCAAACCGACTGGACGGATAAGACGATCGACGCCACACTCGCCGATCCCACGGCGCAAGCGACCGTGTTTTCCCTTGCCGGCGAGGTGACCGAAAAGGTTAGCTACGACGATCTTTCGGGCACGGTGCATGTGGGCGACAAGGTGGGTAGCGTCACGCTCAAGCAGGACGGCACCAAGATCGCCGTCATGGACCTAGTTGCCGACGAGGAAGGCGCAGGGCCGAATCCCATTGAATGGCTGCTCGTGAAGCTCGATCGCTTGGGCCGTCGCATCGACAACCGCCCACTCACGGCAGAAAGCGAGACCGTCGCCAAGGCGCCCGAGGTGTAGGGCGCAAGAATAATAAGCCCACTGAAAGGAGGCGTCCGAAAGGATGCCTCCTTTTTTTGAGGGTTCGAATCCCCAGCCTCCTTTCTCCGCACAAAAAAGGGCCCCAAATGGGACCCTTCTTTCAAGTCATACTGGCGGAGAGCTGGGGATTCGAACCCCAGATGCCCTTTTGGGGCATACTCGCTTAGCAGGCGAGCACCTTCGGCCTCTCGGTCAGCTCTCCGTAACAGCCGTTCTATAGTAACCAAACAGCCAAGGATGGGCAAGAGGAAATTTTCTAATTGCCTAGCATCCTTTCCTCCTTGGAGGCTTCGCCTACCCCAGCGAGCGGTTGAAGGAGCCGAGCTCGTCGTTGCCCATGGTGCGCCACATTTGGAAGATGCAACCGCGTGCCAGGAAAAAGAAGCCGTTGTCGACCAGTTGAACAGCGGCATCTGCAAGCTGATTCGTCACGGCGGACACTGGCGGCAGCTCGAGTCCAGCCTTGCGGATGGTCTCGACCGCTTCCTCGAACGTCGGAGGCTCGCTGACGCCCATCTCGTTCATAAGGCCCTGCATTTCTTCCAGCGCGCTGCTGCCCGATTCCTCACCGCGCGGCACCAGACGGTAACAAGCCAGCGCCAGGTCGAGCTGATCGCAATTCCAATAGGCAAACGCCAAGCGGTAGAACAGGTAGCCAATTGCAGAACGATCGCTGGCAATACGTAGGCCGTGGCGCGCCACCTCGATAATCTCGTCAAAGCGCTCCAGACGCGCAAGCACGTTGATGAGCGCAAAGTGCGATTGCATGGACGAGCGCGCCAGATCGTAAAGATGGCGCACCTCGGGCAGTGCTCGTTCAAAGTCCTCTTGCTCGGCGTAAAAGCTGCAAATCTCGTGCTGGGCAAAGTACAGCGCATCGGGCGCACGAAGGATCCGCACCGAGCGGTCTTCTTCCAACACCGGTAGCACCATGCGCACCAGCTGGTTATCGCAAAACTGCGTTTGAACCGGACCTGTCGCCAAAAGCTCGGCGACGGCGCACTTAGCCTCCAACTCCTCGACAAGACGGGAAAAGCCTTCAAAAGCACCTGTACGGTCGACTTTTGCCTGCTCGCGCAATTCAACAACACGGGCCACGTATGGGTCGTCGTCCTCTTCCATGACCTCCAACTCGTCAGCCGTATCGGCAAGCAGCAGATTGCGCAGCGCCGGCGGCAGCGTGCGATGGTCATCACGCGGACGAGCATGAACCTCCGCAGGCTCAATCGTCTCCGGAGCGGTTGACTCATACGCCTCAAGCACACGCTTGCACGGCATATCGTCCATGTCCATGCTCTCAAGATCCTTGGCGACAGGCACGCAATCGGCCAGATAGGCCGCACGCCCAAAGAAATACGTTGCGACAACGCGCTCGCCCTGCTCACTGTCGGTAGCAGCAATCTGCACATAGCAGCGCGTGATGCAGGTGCCCGCGGCAAAACACGCTGCCGCAAGCGTGAGTGCCACGCGCGCATCGTGCTCCGCGGCCCAGATCGCCCGCGTGTCCTCGTCCAGCTCGCGCCAGGCGTCATCCTGAGCGTCGTATTCACGTTGCGGCATGGCATCAACGACAGACTGCCCAAACCGAACGAGCATAATCCCCTCGGCAACGTTTGCCCGATAGGTATAGTCGAGCCGCGTGACCACGTTGAGCGCCTCAACGATTCGCGCAAAACGGGTGCGCACGTCCCACTCGCCGCCCGGCTGGCAAGCCACCGTACCCGGCTTGCCCCACGGGTTATCGCTCGAAGCCGTATCGAGCAGTCGGGGAACATCGTTGGTCGTCTTGGCGATATGCCACGCATCAAAGAGCGCGCAGCCCTCAAGGCTCGGCGAGGATGCCGTAGGGACCAATCCGGCCCCGATGCGCTCAAGGATGCCGGAGAGGCGGTTGAGACGGCACTCGACGGCAAGCAGCATGTCAATCTCGTCCTGGTCCAGCAGGCTACGATCAAAATTGAGATAGAAAATCTTTGAGCGATCAATGCGAGCCAGGCTCATCTCGGACTTGGCAGCGATGGTGCGCAGGCGGGGCAAGTCAATTTCGCTCATAAGGGCGGCGGCATAGCGCTCGATACCGCTCGGATTCTCGGCATGGTCAACGCGGTAAAGCAGCGTCTCGATAGCATCGGGGAGCGGTGCCGTGTTAAAGCCCAAAAACACCTCGACCGGCTCGGGCAACTTTACGAGCTTGATCTTGTCGACTACGTTTTGCATACCCTCGTCGAGTCCGCCGGCGTCCGCCGTGTTCACAATAGCGCTTTCGGAGTTGGCAAATATCACGTAGCGCAAGAACATCGAGGCCATGAACTCGCCGTAAGGAAGGGCGCGGGTCGAATTCCATGTCTCGTGGTCGGACTGCTCGCGCATGGGGCCTTCGGGAGAGCCGGCAGTTTGCGCACACGCGCGCATTGCACCGTTGGCTTCCCTTACCATAATCTCACCAATACTGGAATCCGACTCGTCAAGGACCAGTTCCATGTCGGGATCGTTGGGCAGCGGAGCCTCGCAGACGGGGCGGTCCACCTTGTACACCTCACCCGAAACGCTTACGTAGCCCAAAAGCGACACATGACTTTTGCCAACGAATTCGACGACATAACAAGATTCATGCTGGTCCTCGCCAAAGAGTTTCCAGACCACGCCATATGAGCGCCCCGCAGGCTGCTCGGGCATCGCCGGAAAGCGCTTTTTGGGATCGAGAAACCTGAGCCTGTATGTCGGACGCTCTGCCACGAAATATCACCCTGATCGGTCGTTGAGAGAAGGAGTGGTCGCGGACGGGCCGCGACACCTACTCGGAATCTTACACGAGTCGACAGGAAATCGTCCCTTTGGACGAAAGCACTCAAGCTGGCGTAAAAGAAAAGCCCCCGTTGCCGGGAGCTTTAATCTCAAATGGTGCGGCGTATAGGATTCCGCGCATCCGCTGCGCGGATCCGCACCGGCTTCGCCCGCCTGCCGGCGCGCTCGCCCGCGGGCTAAAAACGCTCCGCGTTTTCTTTACGCCCGCGCCTCGACCGAGGTTCGAATCCATGCGGTGGCGGCATAAAAGAAAAGCCCCCGTCGCCGGAGGCTTTCAATTTCAATTGGTGCGGCGTATAGGATTCCGCGCATCCGCTGCGCGGATCCGCACCGGCTTCGCCCGCCTGCCGGCGTGCTCGCCCGCGGGCTAAAAACGCTCCGCGTTTTCTTTACGCCCGCGCCTCGACCGAGGTTCGAATCAATGCGGTGTTTACGTAAAAGAAAAGCCCCCGTTGCCGGGAGCTTTAATCTCAAATGGTGCGGCGTATAGGATTCGAACCTATGACGTTCTGATTCGTAGTCAGACCCTCTATCCAGCTGAGGTAACGCCGCGACTTGTTGATTATTATGCACATGGACTGAATAATCGTCAAGCGTTTTTCAAAAAAAGTTATTGAATTTGATTTTTACTCATTTGGAGGGCTTGGCGCGATCTTCGACGCATCGCGATATAAGAAAAGCCCCCGTTTCCGGAGGCTTAAACTCAATTGGTGCGGCGTATAGGATTCGAACCTATGACGTTCTGATTCGTAGTCAGACCCTCTATCCAGCTGAGGTAACGCCGCAACGCACGGATTATTATGCACGTGACCCCTCGATGGGTCAAGCGACAATTTGGAAAAATTTTACGAAGTGATGATTAAGACGCTCGCGCCTCAACCGAGGTTCGTATCAATGCATGGTTTCCGAAAAAGAAAAGCCCCCGTTGCCGGAGGCTTTCAATTTCAATTGGTGCGGCGTATAGGATTCCGCGCATCCGCTGCGCGGATCCGCACCGGCTTCGCCCGCCTGCCGGCGGACTCGCCCGCGGGCTAAAAACGCTCCGCGTTTTCTTTACGCCCGCGCCTCGACCGAGGTTCGAATCCAGGCAGTGTTGCCATAAAAGAAAAGCCCCCGTTGCCGGAGGCTTTCAATTTCAATTGGTGCGGCGTATAGGATTCGAACCTATGACGTTCTGATTCGTAGTCAGACCCTCTATCCAGCTGAGGTAACGCCGCAGCGCAAGACATATAAAACCACTTTAGCTTATTGGAGTCAAGCACAATCTCAAACTTTTTTGTGAAACGCAGTTTTGTCATGCTGCTCCGCACATACCGACGTTCCCCGTACGATCGATTGGCTTTTCGATCACGTCAAACTTAGCATCAAGTTCCCTCAGGAGCGATCTCACCCGCTGGGCACAGTCATAATCGGCAAACGAGATGCTCAGCATGCGCGCGACCTGGTTGGAAGTCCCAACTCCATAGAAGTGCTCCAGCGCCACAAGCCCCTCGTGCGTCACAAAGGTCTCGACCACATGCGGCGACTCCTCAAAGCACCATTGGGTCAACGGGCCCTCGCTCGCCTGCCGAACCACCAGGCCACCCATGCCAGACGGCTCACACGTTACAAGCAGGTACTCCCCGCCCTCGTCGCTCTCAAACAAAACCACCCGATCATCAAACAACTCCATCGCGTCCCCTTTCTCTCGCTCTTATTTAGCAAAAGCATAGCAGGTAGATGGCTGTATACAGAACAGTTGTTCGTGTGTTTTCTATTGAGCTGTCCGCACGGCATGGTATGGACCTGCGCACGAAATAGGGCGCCCCCGAAGGAGCGCCCTTGCATATCCCCTATGCAGCCAACTTACGCGACCGGCTCGATCTTCTCGAGACCGCCCATGTAAGGACGCAGGACCTCGGGGATCGTGATGGTGCCGTCGGCGTTCTGGTAGTTCTCCAGAATGGCGGCCATGGTGCGGCCGGCCGGCAGGCCGGAACCGTTGAGAGTGTGCAGGTAGCGCGAACCCTTGAAGTTCTCGGGGTCGCGATACTTGATGTTGGCGCGGCGAGCCTGGAAGTCACCGCAGTTGGAGCAGGAGCTGATCTCCTTGTAGGCGTTGTAGCTCGGCAGCCAGACCTCGACGTCGTAGGTCTGACGGGCAGAGAAGCCCAAGTCGCCGGTGCACAGGCTAATCACGCGATACGGAAGGCCCAGCTGCTGCAGCAGGTACTCGGCCTCGGCGGTCATGCTCTCGAGCTCATCGTCGGACTCCTCCGGCTTAGCGAACTTGACCATCTCGACCTTGTCGAACTCGTGCTGACGGATGATGCCGCGGGTGTCGCGACCGGCGGAACCGGCCTCCTCGCGGAAGCAGGGGGTGAAGGCGGTGTAGCGGCGCGGCAGGGTGTCGGCGTCGAGGACCTCGCCGGCGTGCAGGTTGGTGAGCACGACCTCGGCGGTGGGGATCAGGAAGTTGTCGCCCGAGACGTGGTAGGCGTCGTCCTCGAACTTGGGCAGCTGACCCGTGCCAAACATGGTCTGACGCTTGACGACGATGGGCGGCCACCACTCCTTAAAACCACGGCTGGTGTGCGTATCGAGGAAGAAGTTGATGAGGGCGCGCTCCAGGCGGGCGCCAGCGCCACCGAGAACGGTAAAACGGCTGCCGGAGAGCTTGTTGCCGCGCTCGAAGTCGAGGATGTCCAGATCGGTGCCCAGATCCCAGTGCGGCTTAAAGTCGAAGTCGAACTCGCGCGGGGTGCCCCAACGACGGCGCTCAATGTTCTCGTCCTCGTCCTTGCCGTACGGCGTGGCCTCGCAAGGAATGTTGGGCAGGTGAGCCATGAAGTCGTACTGCTCCTGCTCGAGGGCGGTACGGCGCTCGGCCAGACCGTCAATCTTCTCGTTGACGGCGCGCACGGCCTCCTTGGCGGCCTCGGCCTCGTCCTTCTTGCCCTCCTTCATCAGGGCGCCGATCTTCTTGGACTCGGCATTGCGCGTAGCCTGGAGCTCCTCGACCTCGGTGATGACGGCACGACGCTCGTCGTCGAGCTCAAAGAACTTCTCGCGATCCCAAGACGTCTGGCGGTTAGCCATGGCGACATCGATGGCATCGGGGTTCTCGCGAACAAACTTGATATCAAGCATTAGATCCTCCGGCGATATACATTCCATTTAGGTTGCAACCTTGTACATGTATGGGCAAGTATATACTTATGAGCGTTTACGACCCAACTCAACTACGCAAGAAGGCACCCAATGGACGCAGTTTTTTCCTTTTTGTTTGGCACCCGCACCGGTTTTGCCATCCTTTTCGCCGGCGGCATCCTGTTATTTGCGATTCTTGCCTTTGTAATGGAGAAGCGTACCCATAAGATGTACGTCGACCGCGGACCCAAGTCCGAGGATGAGGAAGACAGCTTCTGGGACTAACCTGCCAAAAAGGGACAGGTTTATTTTGGTCGGTTTTATCTGGGCAAACGCAAGCGCCCCGCAACTGGAATTGAGCCAGTTGCGGGGCGCTTTTCGCTAAAAGGACAAAACCGCAGAAAAAACCTGCCAAAATAAACCTGTCCCTTTTTGGTCGGTTTTACTGGAGAGTTGCGTCGATTGCCTTGACCAGGGCGCTGCGCATGCCGGCATCCTCGAGCGCAACGACGCCCTTGATGGTGGCACCACCGGGCGAGCATACGGCATCCTTCATCGCCGCAGGATGCTGGCCAGTTGCAAGCTGCAACTTTGCCGTACCCAGCACCATCTGGCTCACAATGCGATAGGCATCGGCACGCGGGATACCGTGCTTGACCGCCGCATCGCCCAGGGCCTCGATTGCCAATGCGACAAATGCCGGAGCGCAACCACCCACCGTGCCGCCCACAAACAGCAGGCTCGTATCGAGCTCGACCACCGTGCCAAGCTTTCCGAGCAGATCGAGCACCGTGGCACGCTGCTCATCGCTAAGCGTGGAAGCCTTCTCGCAGACGATGACGCCCTCGCCCACCGAAACCGGTGTGTTGGGCACCGTCGAGATATGCGCGACGCCCGGCAGGATCTGCTCCCACTTGGCACTGTCCCAAGTCCAGGCAACCGACAGAACGACCTTTTTGGCAAGAGCATCCTTGAGCGGGGCGAATACCTTCTCGATCATGTACGGTTTGACCGCAGCGACCACGATATCGGATGCGGCGACCACCTCGGCGACATCGTGGCAGGCGACCATGCCGCGCGCCTCGCAGCGCTCAACCAGTGCGTCGTAGCGACCCGCGCAGGCGCACATGTCGCTCGCAGCTACACCGGCAGCGATCCAGCCATCGGCCATAGCGCTCGCCATATTGCCAAAACCGACAAATCCAATCTTCATATCGCATAGTCCTTTCAGACACATTCCTCAAAACGAAAGGTATTGTCCCACGCCATTGTTTCGTATTGCCGACCTATTTGTGATACGGCTCGCCACGACTGATCTTGCAGGCACGGTAAATCTGCTCTAGCAGCACCACACGCGCCAGGTTATGCGGCAAGGTAATGCGTCCAAAGCTGAGCATCTCGTCGGCGCGGGCGCGCACGTCATCGCTCACGCCGTCCGATCCGCCAATCACAAAGGCGATGTCGCTGTTACCACGCAGCATAAGATCATCGAGCCGCGCCGAAAACTCCTCGCTCGAGCGCTCTTTACCCTCAATGGCCAGCAGGATCACATGCGCTCGAGACGGCAAGGCAGCAAGAATCGCTGCCCCCTCCTTGTCGCGCGCGGCATCCACGCCGCCCGCCTTAGCCGGGTCGATATCGGCCACCTCGCGGATATCAACCTTGGCATAGGCACCCAAGCGCTTGGTGTACTCAGCGCACGCGTCCTTCCAAAAGCGCTCCTTGAGCTTACCGACACAAACGACGGTGTATTTCACGCGTGTCTACTCCTTTGACTCGTTCTGAACCTTACCGGCAGCCAGCATCTGCTCGAACATAGAGGCCGACTGCGAAAAGTCGCTCGGCAGCACGACCGTCGAGGTTTTACCCGTGCGAGCGAACTCCGTCATCATCTCGGACCACTGCGTAAACATGAACAGTTGGTTGGCCTCGTCATTGCCGACACCCGTCTCCTGGATGATCTCGAGCGAATCTTTGATACCCAGCGCGATGGCCTTGCGCTGGTTGGCGATGCCCTCGCCCGCCTTTTCCATAGCCTCAGCCTCGGCGGTCGCCTCGGTGACGCGCTTGATGCGGTCTGCCTCAGCGAGCTCCTGTGCCGCAGCGCGCTTGCGCTGGGCGGCGTTGATGTCGTTCATGGAGTTCTCGACCTCGGTCGGCAGTGCGATTTTGGTGATGAGCGTCGAGACGAGGGTGAAGCCGTAGGCGGCCATCTGCTCGGAAACGGTAGCGTTGACATCCTTGGCGATGTCATCCTTCTTGGCAAAGACCTCATCGAGTGTGTAGACGGGAATCGAAGAGCGCAGGGCGTCGGTGATGAAGTCACGCATCTGGTCGACGGGCTCCTGCAGCATGTAGTAGCTCTTGTAGATACCCGAATCCGCCGGGCCGGCGCCCATGTCATAGCTCACGTGGTACTGAGCAGAGACCTCAAGGCCGATGGTCACGTTGTCCTGGGTCTTAACGTCGATGCCAAAACCGTTTTTCATGGTGCGCAGGCTCACCGTGGCGGCCTTGCGGTCGATCACGGGCACCTTCATGTGGAAGCCCGCGTTGACGATGCGGTTAAACTTGCCCAGGCGCTCGATGATCACGGCATGCTGTTGTTCAACGACATAGCAGGCGTTGGGAAGCAGTAGCAACAGAATGATGATGGGAATCAAAAGGCTGGTAAGGGCGGCGATGATACCGGACAACAGCATGGTCTCTCCTCTGATAGGCACACGTTGGGACTAGGATACCCGCACGAAGCAGCTGTGTGACACCAACAAGAGGACCCGTGGTCAAAAAAGGCCAAATATGAGTACTGTTACCAGTTTAGTAACAGCGTATTTGGGTCAAAATCGCCTCGTTGAACCCGAGATCTATCGAAATTACTTCATTTTGTCTCAAGGTTGAGCCAAATTAGCGTACATCTGTTGCGTAAAATGAGCAAAAATGGCTTCATGGAATGTCTCTATTTTCATGTCAGTACTCATATTTGCCACTTTTTGACCACAGGGGCATCTACCGCGCGAAATCGATATGTCAAATCTGGGCTTATAGGACAAAATGTGTGTCCCGATAGAACACCCGTTTCCATCCATTAATCCAGCCAGAACGGGTACGGGTCCCTGTGGTGGAGGTCCTCCCACACTGCCCTGTCGCCCCACTCCGGCCCTCCGTCGTCACGCGACGGCGAGGCGGAGTAGACGCTGAACAGGAAGTCGATGTCCGCGTCGGTCGGCATCGTGGCGAGCTTCTCGCGCGCCGTCCTCGCGTCCCCCGAGTGCGCGTGGCACCACCAGAATACCGCCTTCACGCGCTTGACCGACGTCAGCCCCCGGTGGTTGCGCAGGACGGCCCTCAGCTGCGAGTTCACCCCTCCCTCGATCATGTTGTTGGTCGACGGCAGCGGGCCGGCCTTGGCCAGGGCGGGGTCGAGGTAGGTGAACAGCGTCCCCGCCGACACCAGCGACGACAGCGACGAGCGCGCCCGCCTCAGCCTCTCGTGGGTGTAGACCCTCCTGCCGTCCACCACGGTCCTGTCCTCCAGGAAGTCGGCCCAGAACCCGCACCAGTCGAGGTAGCGCTCGACCCAGAGCTCGGCCTGGTGCAGCGTCTCGATGCCCATGAGGTCGCGCGCGATGAGGTAGAGCTCGCGCCCCGCCTGGAGCTTCGGCCGCGTCGTCGTGTAGCGCTTGACCTGCGAGAAGGCGTGGAAGGTGCACCTCTGGACCCTGGTGCGCGGCCAGGTCTCGCGCACGGCCTTGGCGAACCCGCTCCCGCCGTCGGTGACGACCACCTCGGGCGCCGGGATCGGCGACATGAGGGCCGACCACGCCCTCGAGTTCTCCGACCTCGCCATGTACCAGGAGACCACCCTCTCGCCGCTGCAGCATATGAGCACGACGAGGTCGCGCGCGACCCAGATCCCGTCGACGTGGAGCACGCGGTGCAGCTCGCCGTCGGGGACGGGCATGGGCCAGACCTCCCAGAACTCGGCCGTCCTGCGCCTGAAGGACCGTCCGCCGCCCGGCATCGCCGCCTGGGAGTCCTTGGAGAGGAGCCACCCGAGGAACTCGTCCAGCCTCGTCGCCGTGTCGTCGTACCTCACCGTCGTCGACGCGCCGCAGGCCGTGCACCTCCACCGCTGGGACCCCGATGAGGTCCTGCCGTTGCGCTTGGTCCGACCGCCGCAGTAGGGGCAATAAACGGCCTTCATGGGCACCTCTTCCGAAAGGGTATTTAACGGTTCCGGAAAAGGTTATCTACCTGCGGGAACGATAGGCAACCGGACACACATTCTGTCCGAGCGGTTAAAAGTGGGCACGGAATTTAAACGGCTGAAAAAGGGGCATCGACCTGCGCCGATGCCCCCAACGTGGACACACATTTTGTCCTATAAGCCCAAATCTGCCAAAAACGGCCCATAACAAAAAAGCTCCCATTGCTGGGAGCTCTTTCATTCAATGGTGCGGGCGAAAGGACTTGAACCTTCATGGGGTTGCCCCCATACGGACCTGAACCGTACGCGTCTGCCAATTCCGCCACGCCCGCGTGCAGGAATTAGAATAACGGAGCGCCACCGCGAACGCAAGAACTATTTTTGAAAAAGTTTGCAGGCATTTTCCCAAGCGGCTTGCGCGATTGTTTCGGCGTCCTCACCTGTGCGATCGACACGGTCGTTAACCAGCGCGTTTGCCGTAATGGAGATCATTGCGGGCTCGCATTCAAGACCGCGGATGGGCTCCGGAGCCATATACGGGCAATCAGTCTCGAACAAAATTCGATCGAGTGGGGTTGCCGCAAATGCCTCACGCACATCGTCGTTGCGCTTAAAGGTGGCCGCACCACCATAGGCGATATAGCAGCCCAGCTCCACAAAGCGCTCCATCGTGGCGCGGTCCTCGCCAAAGCAGTGCAGCACACAACCGGCCTGGGGCACGCCCACCTCACGAAGCACGTTGTAGGCGTCCACGTGCGAGGTGCGCTCCCGGTCCGTGTCCTCGTGACGCAGATGCAGCTCCACCGGCACGTTACGGCACACGGCAAGCTCGAGCTGGCGCGCCATGCAGTCAATCTGCACGTTATGGGGTGCCGGCGCGATATCGTCGTCATAGTCCATGTGGTAGTCCAGGCCGATTTCGCCAATACCGGCGCACAAGGGATCATCGAGTGCGGCAACGACCTGTGCGTGAACGTCGTCGGTATAGTCCGGCGCGCCATACGGATGCACGCCGGCAAGATACTTGATCTGCGGGATATCCTGCATCGGCAGAATCTCGCGCGTCAGCCAGTCGCTATAGTCCGTCACGCTGCGTTTGTCAGCGATGGGGTCGAACATCGTCACCAACAGGTCGACGCCCGCCGCCTTGGCACGCACGAGCGTCTCAGGCACATCCTTGCCCCAGAACGAAAGCAGATGCGCATGCGTGTCGGCAAGCGGTGCCAAGGGCACGGGACAAGCAACCGTCTTCTTTTTCTTGGTAAACGTCACACGTTCGGCATTAGGCATCATGGATTAGCTCCTGGGCCAGACGGACAAAGTCAGCAACATCAAGCGTCTCGGCGCGCGTGGTGGGTGCAATACCGCAAGCCTCAAAAGCGGCATCGAGCACGTCCTTGGCAAAGCCGTTGGCGCTCATGGAATTGCGGATGGTCTTGCGACGCTGAGCAAATGCAGCATCAATCACGCGGGCCACAAATTCGCGATCGAGCCCCTCGGGCACCACGCTGTCAACACGGTCGATACGCACGACGGCCGAGTCCACGTGCGGCGCCGGCATAAAGCAACGCGGCGGCACCTCAAAGCGACCCGTCACCTGCGCGTACAGGCCGAGTTTTGCCGTGTAGCCGCCATAGGTCTTGTTGCCCGGCACTGCGGCAATGCGATCGGCAACCTCCTTTTGCACCATGACGACGGCGCGCTTGAGCGCGGGCATCGTCTGGAAGAACTGCAGGATGATTGTCGCCGCCACGTTATAGGGCAAGTTCGCGACAAATACCGTCGGCTCACCGCCGGCGGCCTGCTCAATCTGCTCCGGCGTCACCTTAAGCGCGTCGCCCATGATAAAGCGGAAGTTGGCGTAGTCGGCGGCGTGAGCATCGAGCACCGGCTCGAGCTCGGGATCGGCCTCGATCGACGTGACGCACGCCGCCTCCTGCAACAGCGCAAGCGTGAGCGTACCAACGCCCGGACCAACCTCGAGCACGCGCTCATCGCCTGCAAGCTCGGCAAGCTCGCAAATCCGCTCAATTACATGGTTGTCGATCAGGAAGTTCTGGCCCAGGCGATGCTTGGTCGCAAGGCCAAACTCCTCCAGCAGCTCCCTGGTGGCCGTGGGGTTTGCCAAAGGCGAAGTTGTCATGGTTGCCTCCTTAGCATGATGGCGGCGTCTTGAAACAAAAGGGCATGGACCGTGGCGGCCATGCCCTTACAGCTAAACAGCAAATTGCCGATATGGCGCGCTGCGTCTTAGCCCAGACGCGGGAACAGCGGCTCGCCCTTCTCGACAGGCTGACCACCGGCAAGCAGGCCCCAAGCGCAAATGCCCTTGAGGTCGTCGGTCGCGGCCTCGTCCTCGCAGGACAGGCGGCGCAGGGCCTCGGCAGAGGTCTGAGGCATGAGCGGCATCAGCAGGTGGGCGGCAATGCGGATGGCCTCGAGCAGGTTGTAGATCACAAACGCCAGCTCGTCAGCCTTGGCCTCGTCCTTGGCAAGTGCCCAAGGCTCAGAGTCCTCGATGTAGTGGTTGGCGGCATGGATGAGCTCCATGACCTCGTCCTTGGCTCCGCCGTAATCGAGCACGTCCATCTTGGCCATGTAGCGCTCGACCAGACCATCGGCGATCTTTGCCAGCGGGTTGTCGAACGCATCGAACGATGCGGGCTTGGCGGGCGCGCAACCATCAAAATACTTGCCGCTCATGTTGAGCGAACGCGAGATGAGGTTGCCCCAGCTGTTGGCCAGGTCGGCGTTGTAGACCTGCTCCATGCGGTCGAAGCTGATGGCACCGTCGGTGCCGGGGACGACGTCGGTCATGAAGTAGTAGCGATAGCCCTCGACGCCCAGCATGTCGATAACGTCCTGCGGAGCGATGGCGTTGCCGCGGCTCTTGGACATCTTCTCGGCCTTGCCAGTCTCGGCATTGCGCACGGTCAGGAAGCCGTGGGCAAAGACGTGCTCGGGCAGGGCCTCGCCGATGGCCATGAGCATGGCAGGCCAAATGACGCAGTGGAAGCGGATGATGTCCTTGCCCACGATGTGGAACTGCGCGGGCCAGCGATAGGCCAGCTCGGCACGCGCCTCGTCGGTGTCGACACCGTAGCCGACGGCCGTCATATAGTTGAGCAGCGCATCGAACCACACGTAGGTCACGTGACCCTCGTCAAACGGGACCTGAATGCCCCAGTCAAAGCTCGTACGGCTCACGGAAAGGTCGTTAAGGCCGCCCTCGACAAAGCTGCGAACCTCGTTCATGCGGAACGCAGGCTCGACAAAGTCGGGATGCTCGTCATAGAGCTTAAGCAGCTTGTCCTGGAAGGCGGAAAGCTTGAAGAAGTAGGACTCCTCCTGCACGCGCTCAAGCGGACGGTGGCAGTCGGGGCACAGGTGCTGGCCGACGCTGCCGTACTCCTCGTCGCCCTTCTGGACCTGCGTATCGGTAAAGTAGGTCTCGTCAGGCACGCAATACCAGCCGTCGTAGCTGCCCTTATACAGGTAGCCGGACTCCTTCATGCGCTCCCACAGGTACTGCACGGCATGATGTTGGCGCGGCTCGGTGGTGCGGATGAAGTCGTCGTTGGAAATCTCGAGCTTGCTCCAAAGCTCCTTGAAGTGCGGGGCCTGGCTATCGGTCCACTCCTGCGGCGTCATGTTGTGCTTGGCTGCGGCCTCGGCGACCTTCTCGCCGTGCTCGTCCATGCCGGTCAGGAACTTGACGTTATAGCCGGCGGAGCGGCGATAGCGAGCCTGAACGTCGGCGATGATGGTGGAATAAGCCGTGCCCAGGTGCGGATCGGCGTTGACGTAGTAGATGGGCGTCGTGATAAAGAACGAAGGCTTGCTTTGATCCATGGGGTTTGTCCTCCAGAAAAACGTTGCATACAGAGGATGATTCTAGCGCAAGGGCTGGATATCCTCCATCTATTGCATATCGAGCACCATGGCATAGACATCGCGCTTGCGGCGCGAATACTTCTGAGACAGGCGCTTGGCCACCGCAGACGCGGGCTCCCCCTCCTCGAGCGCGGCGCGGATATCCTCGCGCAGGGCCTCGTCGGGATCCGCTGCCGCGGCGCCAACCGGCGCGATACCGGCCTCTTCGTCCTCGCTCGGCGGCGCGATGACCAGCGCAATCTCGCCCTTTACCTCGCCGCGAGCACACAGCTCCTCGGCAAGCTGGGCGGCGGGCCCGCGCAAGACCTCCTCGTGCAGCTTGGTGAGTTCGCGGCAGACGGCAACCTCACGCTGGGGAAAGACCTCCGCCACGGCCTCGAGCGTCGCCACGATGCGATGTGGAGACTCGTAGAAGATGAGTGCGCCGGGCACCACGGCAAGGCGCTGTAAACGGCGCACGCGGTCGCCGTGCTTTCGGCCCAAAAAGCCCTCGAAGAAAAAATGCTCGCAGGGAATGCCGGACGAAACGAGCGCCGTGACGCAAGCAGAAGGCCCGGGAATAACTTCGACGGGCACATCGGCCTCACGCGCCGCCTCGACCAGCGCCTGGCCGGGATCGGACACGCTCGGCATGCCGGCGTCCGAGGCAAAGGCGAGGGTCTCCCCCGCCAGCAGACGGTCGACCAGGCCGGCGGCGCGGTTGGCGATCACATTCTCGTCGCAACGGACAAGCGGCTTGGAAATGCCCAGGTGCATCAGCAGCTTTGACGTCACACGCGTGTCTTCGCAGCAGATGACATCGGCAGCGGCAAAGGCTTCGCCAACGCGCGGGGACAGGTCGCCCAGGTTGCCGATGGGCGTGCCGACCACATAGAGTTTGCCCGTATGGGCGCTGTTTTGCGTCATATCAACCTATTCAATCATGCCGCGCTCGAGCGTACCGAGCGCCGCGCGGGCGTCCCATGCTGCAATGCGCTTCTCGGTCTTCCACGTTTGGAAGAACCAACCGGCAGCCGGCGCAAACGAAGCCAGCTGATTGGCGATAAACACGCGCTCGTAGGCATTGCGGCCTTCGGGCGTAACCGACGAGTTGGCAAAAATCGCCGCGCCCGACCATTCGCCCACCAGCACGGGGAACCCAGTCGAAATCGCTTCTTTAAGCTCGCGCTTGTTACGGGAAATCGCCGTCGTCAGCCCGCGGGGGCTCGTGATATCGAGCGCATACTCGTCGCGGTAATGGTACAGGTGAAGGTCCATGTAGACGTTCTTGTACTTGGCGCCGCGCATAAAATGCTTCCACTCGCTGGGATGCCCCGAAGACGAAAAGACGACGATCTTATCCTCGGGCATATACGAACGGACGAGCTCGTAGGCATCGCGATAGAAATTGCGCAGGTAGTGAGCCGGAATGCCATCCGTCATGGCAAAGAGACTCTTGCGGACACTCATCTGCGGCGTATCCAGCAGCTCAATGCCCAGCAGGCTCTCGGCCTCGCCGTAACGCTCGGCCAAGCGCTCGAGCACGTCGAGTGCGACATGGCGGCCGTTAGTGGACGAATGCCACTCGGCAACAGCCTCCGGCGTGGCGGGCGAATCGTTGGAATCGCCCTGGCCACCGGGCACAGTTGCCAGGTCAAGCAGCACGCGAATGTTGTACTTGGCAGCCCACTCAATCGCGCGGTCGATGTAATCGACAACCGAGATGTAGGAGGCATCGGACTCCTGTGAGCCAAAGGCATACCAAGGCACCGGCAGGCGCACGGCGTTGAGACCGATCTGCGCCATGCGACGGAAATCATCCTCGCTCACAAACGTCTCGTAATGACGGCGCATGCGCTCGTTATAGGCGGCGGTGCCCATGGCCTCCTGCAGCTCGGCCGCATTGGATGCACCGGTCGCCGCGTATAGCGACGGGGTCACCCAAGGCTCGGGAATAAACCAGCCAGAGAGATTAACGCCGAGTATCCTCTCCATCACTGCCCCCTTCGGATCGTGCAGGCCGAGCCTGCATCGTATTGCATAGGAAAAGTATCGTTTTGAGTATACCCGCGCGTGCGGACAGACGACCGAACGGTCTGTAAAGTGGCGCAAAAGCGGGAGGAATGTCTGAGCGGGCCCGAGATGGCGCGCCGAGATGTGCACGCACGTCGGAAGTACGCGCCGGAAAGCGCATCCCGTTCTGAGCGCGGGATCTGGGACGCAGTTTCCGCCAAAGACCGCAAAAGGAAAGCACATCCCATTCTGACGCCGGATTCCGGGTCGCGCTTTCCCAAGCGGCCTCAAAGCGGAAAACGCATCCCACTCTGAAGCCAAATTCCGGGACGCAGTTTCGCAGAGCCCTCGATAAAAGAAAAGGACCCCTTTGCAGAGGTCCTAGTCAATTCAAGGTGGCGGGGAAGGGAATCGCGTCCGCGCGCTGCGCGGACGGACCGCTGTGGCGCTTACGCGCCTTGCGAGCTGCGCTGGCAAACGCTTACGCGTTTACTCAGCTCCGCGCCCTCACGGGGTTCGATTCCATGTGGGGGCTGTATAAAAGAAAAGGACCCCTTTGCAGAGGTCCTAGTCAATTCAAGGTGGCGGGGAAGGGAATCGAACCCCTGACACGAGGATTTTCAGTCCTCTGCTCTACCAACTGAGCTACCCAGCCATTTGAGGTGTGCCTTGTTTCAAGGCTTGATTAGTATAACCAAGGACGCGTTCCGGTCAACCGAGAATTTTAAAAAAGTTTTTGAGCACAGCCTCGGTTCTATAAATCGGCACGTCAGAGGCATCAGCCGGCAGCAAGAAGTTTTTCGCTCAGAGCCGCACGGGCAAACTCACTTGGCGTCATCCCCTCGGCAGCCGCCCGTCGACGAATGGCCTCCTTCATTCCCAGAGGAATCTTGACCGACAGCGTTGCCGTCCCCTCACCTGAGAGCGGGGGCCGTCCACGCACGATCCCACCAACGGTGTGTTCGCCATCCGGAAACTCTCCGCGCTCGTACGACTCGCACCACGCGTCAATCATTTCATCCGTTACAACCTGACCATTAGCGGCCGTATACGTCTTGCCCATCATCGACCCCTCTGCCGAGCTCGCTCGATCTCTTGCCAGAATTTCTTCTGAACCGGAGACAGGGCATGAATAATGAGCCATCCACGAATTAGTTCGACCGCAACAAGTTCCACACTTCGACCATCTGGAAGCCATCCAATGGCAAGCCATCTCGGCGGCTCGTCCTCCGACTCGCGGCGAATGCACTCAGTAACCGCGAACCAGGCACCAAGCACCTGCTTTTCCGTCAAGTGTTTTTTTGGCGTTCGGATGGATCTCAACATCCATGCATCTTCTCCTCCATCTTACCAAATTTCGTATGACGAAAGTCCGCTGTCGCCAATTCTTACGCCGGCACTTGTTGGAGGGCGGGAGGTATAGCGAGTATGGAAGGCCGCTCCAGTACTGCCCAGGCGCCTGGGTGGGAGCACGTGCGCCAGGGGCGAACGTTTTCGCAGCAAGCAAGGACATTGCCGTTGCGATCGATAAAGGCGATGTCGATGGGATAGGTCATAAGGCAGGTGTGAACCGAGAAGCAGCGCGGAAACGCCATGACAAACGGCAGTCCGCTGGCGGCAATCGGACGCCGTCCCAGCATGCCGCGCAGACGCACGGTAAACGACTCCGCCACCACAAACTCGGCCGGCGTCCAGCCCAACCTGTTGAGCGCCCGCGCGTAGGCGATATAGGACGAGACCGCGGTCACATGACCACCCCCGGACGCCATGGATCGACCGTCACCGCGCGCTCATGCGTGAGCACGGCCGGCGCCCCCAGCGAAACGCCGGCGATGCTCAGCGAACTCGGCCACGGCTCGTAGTGCATGGTGCAGGTATAGGTCCTAAACGTGCCAGAAAGAGAGAGCAGGCCACCATCCGATGACGCCGCGCCTTGCTCGCTCGAGACCTCAACCTGTAGGTCATATCTCTCCATGGCATCCTGAATCTGAGCTTGAACGGTCGCGGAAGCGTCAATGGAGCTCTCGTCACCCTCCCCGCCCGGCGCCACGGCGTGCGCCAGCACGATGTCGGGCACCACGCGGTCGAAGCGCGCGACCGCGCCGGCAAAGATCATAACGTTGTACGCGACGAGAGCCAGCACGAGCAGGACAGGCGTGACCACGGCCATCTCGACCGTCGCCTGGGCACGCTCCTCGCGCAAGCCCGCGCGAATGCCCATTACGACCCACCGCCAAAAGCTCCCACCAGCGTGGCAACATCGACAGTGAGCGGGATGGAGCCGCCTCCCGGCAGCGGGATCTCCGCAAGCGTGAACACCGCGCCGCTGATGGTGCGCTCGACGTGATATTCCAAGGCCTCGCAAAGTGCCTTGGGGTCAGTCACGCCCAAGGGGATTTTTCGCAGGGTATTTTGAGTTTTGGAGATGCCCGCGATATCGGACCCCGGACTTTTGATGACATTGGCGGTATCGGTCAGCACCGGTTTTCGCAGACGTAAATCGCATGGTTCGAGTCCCAGCGCCGCCACGGAGGACGAGACGGTGTCACCGAGCCAGGACGCGATGGAACCCAACGCGCCGCCACCCCCTCCCAAGCCACCGATCAGCTCTCCCATAAGCTCGTCGGCCGCACCCTGGATGTCTCCGTACCCCACAAGCAGGCGGCCCCAAACATCCATAACGCCATCGAGCACGCCGGCAACGCCGCCCGAACGCTCCTCCAGCGTCGAGAAAAACCGCGAGAGAACGTTATTCTGTGCCGTCGCATCATCGGGCGCCAGCACTGCAGCAGAAATTGCACCACGATCGCCAAGCTCAACTGCCGTGTTAAACGAAGAGTTGAGCTCGTCGGGACTCGTGACATCGCCCGAGACCGCAAAGGCGACCACGCCGTTGCGACCGGGCGGGGCGATGCGCGGACGCTCACCGGATAGTTCTTTGATGGCGGTATCGAACGCATTGCCCGCACGGTCGGCTTCGTCCTCGGTCTGACGCTCGAGCTCAAGCTCCTTGTTGCGACAGTCGACGTAGTCCTCCAGGGCGTCTTTAAACTTGTCAAAGTGATACTCGAAGCCGTTTTCGATAGAGGTTGAAGGCGCCGCAACAGCACCAAGCGACGAAACGCCAAAATGGCATTTGCTGCATTTATCTTGCCCATCGTAATCGGCAACCGAAGCAAATCCGCTCGGCGTTCCTTTCTTATAGCTAGGGCAGGTCGTCCCGTAATGCAGATACGCCTTGCCATCGTTCACGCTCGTCGGCCACACCGCATCGGTATAGAGTTCCGTCGCCCGAACCTCATCAGAGTTGCGCGGCAGCAGCGGAATATAGGAGGAAACCCTGTCTCCGTTCTCGGTTATATATGCCCGATCGACTTCCGCGCTCGCATAGGTATAAAACGCCTTACGCGCCGCAGACTCTGCCTTCATCTCGACACTCGAGCCTTGGGGCTTCTCATTTGCCAGACGCCGATGGTAGTAGTCCTTCGAGCGATCAAGAGCAACTTGAGGCTCCCACGTAATGCTCGATGAGTAATGCGGATTATGAACACCGGAGAGATCCGTTAGGCTTTTTGCGCGCTCCCACATACACGAACAGCTGCCGACCGAACCTTTATCCGATCCACCGCAATCCGCTAGCCAGGCGCGCTCTTTGGCCTTCGCCGTCTCCTCCGATGCTTTTTGTAGCTCCTCGGCCGCGCGCTCCAGATCTTCCGACGCATCTTTAATGGCATCGGTCGAGATTTCGGATCCTTCGAGCGCAACAAAATCCGACTCGGATGTCCTGGGCACGGCAAGCGCCGTACCGGTATAGGTCACGCCGTCGGTATCCTGCGCCGATACTGCCTGCATGGCACGCGCGGCAACCAGGTACGGCAAGGCGGTCTCAATCTTTTGCAGGCCCTTTGCCGCGCTTTTGGCAAACTTGTTACGCGTTTTAATGATCTGGGTTCCCGTATCGATGATATCGCTACCGACAACCTCGGCGCCTGGAATGAGAATGGCAACCAAGCCGGTGCCGATCGTGGCAAACCCCGCCAGGCCCAAACTCAAAATGCTCGCATCCACCACCGTGGCGGCTGTGTGATAGGACGACACCACGTTGGCGCCCGCCAGCGCACCGCTATCGGCCGCCACCTGGGTGTCTCCGGCGCGTGACATGCTCCATATCGCCGCGGTCGACGAAAACAGCAACGTGAGCACCACTAGGATGACCACGGCAGAGGAAAGCGTGGTGTAGGCACCGTCTTCGATAAACAGGTCGATACCGGCTCGACCCATAAAGCCGCCTCGCTTGCGATGGCAGCTCGGACGGCGCGTCAAAACGCGTCTAGACCAGAAACGCTTAATCCCATGCAGCAATCCACGAACCATAATCTCCCTCCAGCCATTCGGGACGTGATTGATACGAGACATCGACCTTGAGCTCAACGTAGCCGCCCTCGGCGGTACCACCCATAGCCTGCGCAAACGCACCGATCACAGGTAACGGCTTGACCTCGCCGGAAACGGACACGGACGAGACGCCACCCGCATCGGCCCGACCAAGCTCGATATCCCACGACAACGGCCCGCCGGCATGAAAGATCGAAACGTTGGGCACTGCGGCAAGCCGGCGGCGGGTGAACTCCTTAAGATCGTCGTCCTCCGCCGTCGTCGTGGTCATGAGCCGCGCGGTCTCGGCAGCGGCAGACTCCATGACCGCGCGCGTATAGAGCAGGCACACCGGTTGCAGTGCGAGAAGGATGAGCATCAGAAACGTCGGCAGCAAAAAAGCGGCCTCGACCGTAGACTGCGCCCGGTCCTCGCGCGCGATATCAATACAACGCGATGTCCTTAGCACCCGCAGCGGCGTCGATAACCGACGTCGAGGCAACGCCATGGGATGCCGCCCGCTCGACCAGCGCCGCCAAGCGCCCGTCGGCACCGGCACGCCAAAGCCCCGCGATCGCCAGCACGATGGAAAGCAGCGCCACCGTGACGATGGCGTATTCGACCGTCGCCTGGGCAGATTCCTCGCGCAGGACGTCATGCATTTCACGACCCCTCCTTTGAGTTCGATGCCTGCGGGCTCAGGCGGATCACGCGCAGGCGGCACGAGGCATCGCCGGCATCCGCGGCAACCGTCACCATATCGACCCAGCCGCGCCCATCGCGCACAATGGCGCCCCATACGTTGCCCTTAATATCGAGATAGCCGCTCAGGGCGAGCTGGGCCGTTGGCACCTCGCGGTAGGCGCGTAACATATCCGCCGCTGCCTCGGTCATCGGTCGGTCCTCGGACCATGCAAGCCGGACCGCAATCGCGTTGTCCTCAGGTGAATCCGTCGCAGTGCCAGACCGCTTGTCGAGCGTCCGCAGAAAGGTTTGCGCCGTGACAGCGACATCCGAATCGTCCGCATCTCGCATCTCATCTTTTTGAGACGCCACCGCCGAATCTGAGCCCGAATCGAAGGCGGCCCCAGGACGCTGCTGCCGCGCGGCGTTAAGCCCCCAAAGCACCGCCGCTATCGCCACGGTCAGGCAAGCAAACACCAGCAGCACCCCGATGGGGCGCTCGCCCTCTACAGGCTGTTGATGCCCTCGCTGATAGCGTTCCATAGATCTTGGACCTTGCCCTTAAATGCGACAATGGCAATGATGGCGATCACCACGAGCACGCCGACCAAGATGGCGTATTCGGTGGTGCCCTGCGCACTCTCCTCCTGCAGTAGCTCCCCGGCATGCTGGCGAGCGCGAATTGACTGGCAAACAGCCCAGCTCCAGACCTTGCCAGCAACGTCAGTCATCGTGTTCATGTATTCCTCCCTACATCATCCCGCCTGCTCCCAACAGCGGGCCCAATATGGACAGAAGCAACGCCGGCAAGATGAGTGTGCCGGTGGGAATCAGCAGCTTGATGGGCGCACGCTCGATCTCGCGCTCGACCGCGGCGCGATGAGCCGCACGGATCTCGCGACTTTGAGCGGCCAGTGTCTCGGCAAGTGGGGCACCCAGGGCGAGCGCCTGTCCCACCGTGATGGCAAAGGTCTCGAGCGCTCGCACGTCCAGGTCGCGCGCGGCGGCCAACAACTCGTCCTCACGCGTGCCCACGCCCACCTGCCACGCCATGCAGGCCCGCTCAAGTCGAAGAGCCAGCACTGACCGGCGGTTGGCGCAGAAAATCTCAAGCGCCGCATCAAACGAAAGACCGGCCGAAAGACCCAAGCGCACAACATCGATCATCTCGGACACTTCGCCGAGCGACACTCGCGCCGGGCCGCCCGCTCCAACCGCGCCCTTCATTCGCGCGGTCAGAGCATCGACCACCGAGCGACCCGCGGCAGCGACCAGCACCGCCTCGCGCTTGCAGGCCTCTGCGATCTTGCGTGCATCCGCCCGATCCAAACCCGTCGCGACAAATACACTCAGAGCGCACAGGCAAGCCGCAACTGCAACCGGGGCGCTCATAGCTCCACCCGCATAATGCGCCTGATAACCACCAGGGCAACGGCGTTGAGGGCAAGACCCAGCACCACAGCGCCCGCGCCGGCAGGCGTCGCAAGACCGCGACGAAAATCTGCCGAAAGCAGCGCCAACACCGCGCACATGCCCGTCGGCATCGCCGCGACCATATGCGCAGACATGCGGGCCTGCGACGTCTTAACATCTAGGCGGCGCTTGAGCTCAATGCGCTCCCCCACCATGCTCGACGCCTCGGACAGTAAGTCGGCAAGCGGAGCGCCGGTGCGCTGTGACACCTTAAGCGCCAAGGTCACAAGCGAAAGACCGGGGGCGTCGATGCGCACGAGCAAGTCATCGAGCGCGTCGGTCGCCGAGATGCCGCAATCGATCGCCGCCGCCACCCGCAAAAACTCGGTATGCACCGGTTCTTGCGCATGAGCGCCCACAAAGCGCATGCCCTGGGCCAGCGAATGTCCCGAGGCAAGCGACATGGAAAGTGCGGTAAACGCCTCGGGCATGGCCTCTTCTGCATCGTGTTGCTCGCGCCGGCTCTCAAAGCCATCCCGAGCGGCGCCAACGGCAAACGGAGCAACAAGTCCCAAGGCAAATCCGAGGGGCGATAACGACACCATCGTTAGCAAAACGCAGCAGACACCGCTCGATAGCAGCAGAAACGCCAAACGCCCCGAAGCATCCTCGATCGCGAGGCCAAGGCGACGCGCCGGAGCCAGCGATGCCCACGAACGGGCGATCTTTTTCAGCGGATCGTTTTCCACCAGCTCACGCGGCAGCTTCTCTGCCACCGTCTCGAGCGCCTGACGCGCCAGCTCCGCCGGCGGTACCTGCGGCACACGAGGTTCCGCCCCGCACGCCGTCGCAACAGAAAACCCTGCCAAACCCCCTACGACGAGGGGCACAGCGACCTCCATTCGTCCACCTCCTCTTGTGTGAGCGTCCCCGACCGCAGGCCTTCTGCGATAAACGGCGGCTCGCGGTCAAGCGCCCAGGTGCGCTCGGCGGCATCGAAAGTCACATAGCGCTCGAGCTCTACGCCGCCCGACGCGGCGCGACGCACCCCCGAATACGAGGAGACGAAGCGCCTGCCATCGGCGTGGCGCTCGGACATCACGATGCCGTCGAGCGCCATGGCAATCTGCTCCTCGATGAGCTCGCTCGGCAGATCGATGCCATAACGTGCAAGCAACGTCAGACGCACCACGGTCTCCTGTTCTGAACCCGCATGAAGTGTGGTGAGCGACCCGTCGTGGCCCGTATTCATGGCCTGCAACATGTCGCAGCACTCGGCACCGCGCACCTCGCCCACCACGATGCGGTCGGGGCGCATGCGCAGGGCATTGGTCACCAGGTCGCGGATCGTCACCGCGCCCTCGCCCTCAATTGAAGCCTCGCGCGCCTCTAGGCGCACCACGTGCGGATGATGCGCAAACTTGAGCTCGGCAGAGTCCTCGATCGTCACGATGCGCTCGCCGGTGGAAATCTCGCATGACAGCGCGTTGAGCAGGGTGGTCTTACCAGATCCCGTGCCTCCCGCAACCGCCAGGTCCTGTCGCAGCGACACCGCGCACGACAGCAGCTGCGCATACCAAAGCGGCAGTGACCCCAGCCCCACAAGCTCGTCCAGCGAGCAGATGCGGTCCGAGAACTTTCGGATGGTGAGAATCGGTCCGTCAATCGCCACAGGCGGAATCACCGCGTTGACGCGATAGCCCGTTTTAAGGCGAGCGTTGACGATGGGGCTGCGCTCGTCGATACGGCGGCCAAGTGGCGAGATGATGCGGTCGATAAGCACACGGATCTGCTCATCATCCTCAAACGCATGCTCGATAGGGTACAAGACGCCGCCGCGTTCAAAGAAGGCCGAGCGGCAGCCGTTGATCATGATCTCGGTAACGGTGTCGTCCTCGATGAGCGGCTGCAACGGCCCCAGGCCCACCACGTCATCCAAAATCTCGTCGATGATGGTCTCGCGTTCGGACGTCGCGAGATCGGTCGGTTCCTCAACATTGAGCGCCGCCTCCACCGCGGGACGCAATTCCGAGCGGGCAAGCGCCGGGTCGATATAGGCGCTGATACGCGCCACTTCGTCGTAACCCATGCGGTCCATCACAGCGCGCTTGGTGCGTCGTTTCACCGCGCGACGACGCCCCGCATCTACAGGCGCTGCAGCCGCTGCAGCGCCGGCAGCCTTAATCCTCGTTTGCAGGCTCATCGCTGATCACCCTCGCGCGACCAGGGAAGGCGGATACGCGGGCGTTCGGTGCGCGTTGCACGGTCGGCGACCATATCGCTCCAAGGGCCGACGGCGCACCCCAGTTCCACGAGCATCTCGCGCGTGGCCTCGCGCACGCTGGTCGCGAAAGCGCTCGTCTGACCCACTGCCTCGTCAGCGCGCCCAAACGCCATGAGCGCGGCGAGATCCTGCCCGCCATCGGCGATACGAATCTTGGAGCTCAACGCACAGGCAATCTCAAAGCGCATGGCGACGTCCTCGTCTGCCCCGCGCGCACCGAACCGGTTGAACACGGCGCTCATGCGCGTGCGCGGCACACCTACTCGACTTGCCAGTTCAATGACGCGCGATGCCGATGTCGCGGACGACACCGCCGCATCGCCAACGACCAGGCAACGGTCGCTCGCCGCCACCGCAGCCGCCACGGCGTCGCCCCAAAAGACCGAGGTATCGATAAAGACCACGTCGGATTCGCGACGCAGGACATCAAGCAATAGCTCCACCGGACGTGCCATGAGCTCGGCTTGCTCGGGCGCCGCGACGGGACCCCAGAGCGTAACGCCCGGCGCCACGCGCATCGATGTGGCTACGATATCCGGCTCGGTGAGCGCGCCCGCCGCCGACGGCTCGATAAGTGCCGCCATATCGCGCGGAGCATCGACGCCTAACAAGTCGTAAAGGTTTCCAAACATCAGGTCCAGGTCGAGCACGGCGGCACGCAAGCCCAACAGCGACGATATGTGTGCCATGGTGGCAACGATCGTCGACTTGCCGCAACCGCCCGAACCCGAAATGGCGCAGATGACCGGAGCTCGATGCTGCGGAGCGGCAGCGTCTGCCGGCGGCATCGGAGGCGGCGGGGCGGGCGTCGGCGACAGCGTCCCCGTCTCCCCCGCCGCAACCACACGCTGCGTCCAAGCCGGCATGGCAGCTTGTTCGGTCTGCAAGGCAGGCTCGTTCTGTGCAATCTGCTCATGCTGCATCAGCGACAACTCGCCGCACCCGGCAAAGCCCTCAACTTCGTCGAGTTCATCCGCCAGATTCACGCCGTGCACGTATCCCATATCTACAGCCGGGGAGTCGCCAGCATGCTGTGCCGGCCCTCCAGCGTCATCGTATACAAGGGGGTTCCGGGGGCGCCGACCATGCTCGGCTTCCGCTTTTCCATAATCATCAACACGCGGGCCTCTTGTAGCGCGAGGCGCCCCGGGTTCCCTATCAACAAAAGCATCGGGCTCAATCGTCATGCGCCGATCGGAATCAACCGCTCCCTCGCCCGCGCGCCCGTTGCCGCATATGCTGTGCGCAGCGATGACCTCGGTCGCCCCCGCGCGAAACAGTCCCTCGATATCCGACGGATCGAGCGCTTCTATCAACACGACCACGCGACTCACGCGGCCTTCGGCCGTCAGGCGCGCAACAGTCTTGCGCACATCTTCGGTATCAAACAGAGACGCCGCGATGATGGCAGCCCCGCGGCGCGACGGAAACGCCCGCGCCATGGAAATCAGCCCGTCCAGGTCACCCACGCGAAGCACCTGTGCACCCGCATCACGGCCCTCGACTTCCCGCTGCAACAGCCCGTAATCGCCGCACGCGCAGCACGCAAGCCAGATCGCCTTCATCACTCGTCGCCTCCGCTCTTTTTGCCGCGCGCCGTGGCGGGAATCGTCAAGCTGACCGTTCCCTTGCCCGAGGCTCCCAGCAGTTCCTTGACGTCTTCGGGGTCAGCCGCCAGCGTCACCCATTCGATCTTGCCCTCGCGCGTGGCACCGGAATCCTCACTGGTATCGATCACGTGCGCGCCGCACAGTCGATCGGTTACGCCGTCTTTTTGCACATACACATCCACGTAGCTGCCCACGCCTGTAGCACCGCCGACCGAGTGCTCGGCATCGACCGCCACCGAAACGGCAACCTTGCCCTTAGGCACCTCGAGCTTGTGGCTCTCGGCCTTGGTGTAGACATTGCAGATCACGGCGTTTTTGGGAATACGCGAAGTCGTCACGTCGCCGCGCACCTGGCGCAGCTCGGTCGCCGCGTCACGCGGCAACAGGCTCGTCAGCCATTCCTGGGTTATGACATTGGTCTCATCGAGGGTCTCGCCCACATCGATATCGCGCGCCGCGACGCATACCTCGACGCGATCGCCACCGTACTTGGCCAAGGTCTCAGCCTGGACCCGTTCGGCTTGCGAGCGGATCGACGAGCCGTAAACCATGCAGAGCAGAGCAGCGAGCACGCCCGCGACCAGACTGATGGCGATGCGCTTGCTCTTGTTCACGGCCGCTCCTCTCATGGCAGTGCCGGGCGAATGCCCGTACCACCATTGTCTGGGCGGTCAGAGTGCAAAGCGGCGCAATCGCGATCTTGGTTTTCGATGTCAAACCAATCGCTGACCAAAAGCTGACCAGCCCGTCAAGCTCATGGCAAGGTTTTGGTCAGCACGTCAGCAAGCTGCATGTTTCGAGGCTTTTCCGCAGCAAAAAAAGCCGTCTCCCGAACAGTTGGGAGACGGCTGTCATAGGAAAAATCAATTACAGATGGACATCGGGATCGAGCATTTGAGCGCTCACGCGCATGGATGACGCCAGGTTTTGGAACGTTTCCAGACGCAGGCTGTCAATCTGCCCGGCGTCCTCGGCCTCGCGAACGGCGCAACCCGGCTCATGGGTATGTGTGCAATCGCCAAACCGGCACGCGCGCGATGTCTCGACAATCTCGGGGAAGGCGCGCGCCAGACCCCGCTCGTGACCCACGAGCGGTAGGCTGCGCAGGCCCGGGGCATCGGCGATCACGCCGGCGTCGCCCGGCAGCGCCACCATCACGCGCGCAACGGTAGTGTGACGGCCCTGGTCGTCGCGTTCGCGCACACCGCCGGTCGCCAACGTATCGTGGCCCAGCAGTGCATTGAGCAGCGTCGACTTACCGGCACCCGACTCGCCCAGAATCATGGCACAGCTCCCGGCGGGCACGCAGGCACGGACCTCGTCCAGGCCGCGGCCCTCGGCAGAGGACGTCACGATCACGCGCACGTCCGGACCCACCAGGCGGCGCACGCGGTCCAGATCGCGCTCGAGCTCCTCGGCATCGCAGCGGTCAGCTTTGGTAAGCACCACCACCGGCTCGGCATCGCAGTCGAGCGCCAACACCAGCGAGCGCGCCACGCGGTCGAGCAGCACCTCACCGGCACCGAGCGCCTGCACGATTAGCACGCTATCCACGTTGGAGCAGAGCACCTGGCGCTCTCCACGGGCACGGCCGCGCCAACGCTCAAAGCTCGTACGGCGCGGCAGCACGCACTCAATCACGCCCATATCGTGCCCGGGAGCGCGGCGCACCGCCACACGGTCGCCCACGGCAGGCAGCAGGACCTCGTCCTCGCCGCGCGACTTGGCAAACCCCACGGCATGCTCGGCGCGAAAGGTGTCGTCGGCAGTGGCCACCAGCGGAAACCCGCGATCCAGGCGAATAACGGCACCCAGCTGCATCTGCTCGGGCTCCTCGGCATGTGCGCAGAAATCATCAAAGGCAGTCTGCTGGGCCTCATCGACCGGCAGGTCATCAAACGCCGGAACATCCTGCAGCGCATCGAGCCCCGGTACGCTCGCCAACAACTCCTCGGCAGACGCGGGCGCTTCGGTCGCGAGTTTCCGACGACGGTCACGCTTAGCCCGCGCCCCCGTCGTCTTTTTCTTCGCTTTAGCCTTAGCCTTAGCCACAAACGCCTCCCAGCAGCCAAAATCACAACTGAGCAGGTATTTTACCCACAAAAAAGAGTCGGTCGAGCAACCGCTCGACCGACTCACACACTTTCCCTCAGCCCTTTTTCATCCGCGCGGGAGAAAAGCAGCAAGGACACCGCAGGGCCCGCCCGCCGGGAGGGGTTTCCTAAGGGCACATCCCGCAGCCGCAAAGCGGCGAGGACGTGCCCGTGGAAACCCCGCAGGCGGTCGGGCCCGGACAGGAACGTTACTCCTTCTCGACCGCGCGCATGATCGCCTTGTAGATCTCCATCAGCGGGATGATCAGGAAGGCCAGGCCCAGCGCGGCAAGAACGCCCTTGAGCTCAAGCGTCACAGGACCAAAGAACATCTCGGCAAGCGTCGGCTGCACGGTCACGATCACCGTCAGCACCAGTGCCAGCGCGGCGGAAGCCCACAGCCACTTGTTCTGCTTCTTCATGGTGAACAGCGACGCACGACGGCTGCGCATATTGAAGCAGTGGAAAATCTCGACCATGTTGAGCGTGATGAACGCCATCATCACGCCTTCCTCGTCGGCATTGCCGGCGATCATATCGGCGATGTGGATGTAGCCCATGTCAAAGTACACGCCCACAAAGAAACTCGCCAGCACCAGCACGGTGATGATTAGGCCCTGGACCACGCAGTCCAGACCCATATGTCCGGCAAAGACGCCGTCCTTGGCGTTGCGCGGCTTGCGCTTCATGATGTCGCCCTCGGCATCCTCCATGCCCAGCGCGAGCGCGGGGAAACAGTCGGTGACCAGGTTCACCCACAGCAGCTGCACCGGCTGGAAGATGGTAAAGCCGATGAGCGTGGCGATAAACACCGAGAAGACCTCGGCAAGGTTGGCCGAAAGCAGGAACTGGATGACCTTGCGGATGTTGTCGTAGATGCGACGGCCCTCTTCGCAGGCACCGATGATGGTGGCGAAGTTGTCGTCGGCAAGCACCATGTCGGCGACGTTCTTGGTGACATCGGTACCGGTGATGCCCATGCCCACGCCGATGTCGGCGCGCTTGATGGACGGGGCGTCGTTGACGCCGTCGCCAGTCATGGCGACGATCTGGTCGCGCGACTTCCAGGCCTCGACGATGCGCGTCTTGTGCTCGGGCTGGACGCGGGCGTACACGCCGTAGTCCTCGATGTGCGCGTCGAGCTCCTCGTCGCTCATGCGGTCGAGGTCGGCACCGGTAATGGCATGGCTGCGATCGGTGACGATTCCCAGCTGCTTGGCAATGGCCACGGCGGTGTCGATATGGTCGCCCGTGATCATGACGGTGCGAATACCGGCGTCGTGGGCCTCGCGGATGGCGTCGGAGACCTCGGGGCGGACAGGGTCAATCATGCCGGACAGGCCGCAGAAGACCAGGTCGTGCTCGAGCGCAGCGGGGCTGCAGTCGCTCGGGACCTCGGTGTAGGTGCGGCTTGCCAGCGCCAGCACGCGCAGGGCCTCGTCGGCCATGGCCTTGTTGGCGGCCACGAGCTCGGCGCGACGCTCCTCGGTCAGCGGAACGACCCTGTCGCCGTCGTAGATATGGGTGCACAGGCCGATCACCACGTCGGGCGCGCCCTTGGTGTACTGCTCATACTCGCCGTCCAGGGTCTCGACGACCACGGACATCATCTTACGGCCCGAGTCGAACGGGGCCTCGCCCACGCGCGGGTGCTCGGCAGTCAGGCCAGTAAGACCAGCCTTGCCGGCATCGTTGACGAGCGCGCACTCAGTCGGCTCACCAACGGCCTCGCCCAGGTCCTCGTCCCACTGGGCATCGGAGCACAGCGCCATACCGGCCAGGAACTTCTCCTTAGGCGCAGCGAGCTCGTGCTTGACGACGGTCATCTTGTTTTGGGTAAGGGTACCGGTCTTGTCGGAGCAGATGGTCTGCGTGCAGCCAAGGGTCTCGACGGCAGAGAGCTTGCGAATAATCGCCTGGCGCTTGGCCATTTTGGTCACGCCGAGCGAAAGCACGATAGTCACGACGGCAACCAGACCCTCAGGGATGGCGGCGACGGCAAGCGAGACAGCGACCATAAAGGTATCGAGCAGCGCGGTCGGGTCGGTGAGAACGTTGCCCACGCCGTGGCGGATGATGTCGACGCCAAAGATAACGACGCAGATGACGATAACCATGATAGTGAGGATGCGGCTGAGCTCGGCAAGCTTCACCTGCAGCGGCGTGAGCTCTTCCTTGGCCTCGGCCAGGGCGCCGGCGATCTTACCCATCTCGGTGTTCATACCGGTACCGACTACGACGGCGCGGCCACGGCCGTACACCACGGTGGAGCCCATGTAGCACATGTTCTTGCGGTCGCCGAGCGGCACGTCGTCGGTGCCGGCGGCGAGCTCGATCACGTTGGCATGCTTCTCGACGGGCACGGACTCGCCGGTAAGGGCGGCCTCCTCGATCTTCATCGTGGCGCTCTCGAGCACGCGGCAGTCGGCCGGGACGGAGTCGCCCGCCTCGAGCATGATCACGTCACCGGGCACGAGCTCGGCGCTCGGCAGGTGCACGAGCTTGCCGTCGCGCAGCACCTTGGACTGCGCCGCGCTCATCTCCTGCAGGGCCTCGAGAGCCTCCTCGCTTTTAGCCTCCTGGACCACGCCCAGCACCGAGTTGACGATAACGACGAACATGATGATGGCGACATCGGCAAAGTCCGCCTCGCCCTTGACCATGCCCGTGAGCGCGCTGATGACGGCGGCAACGATCAGCATGATGACCATGGGGTCGGCCATCTGCTCAAAGAAGCGCTTCCACAGCGGCGTCTTCTCGGCTTCCTCGAGCTTGTTAGGGCCTGTCTTAGCGAGGCGCGACGACGCCTCGTCGTCGCTCAGGCCGAGGTTCTCATCGACACCTTGGTCGCTGAGCACCTCCGCCGCGGCGGACAGGTATTCCTTTTGCATATAGAGTCCCCTCCTGGGATTCGGGCCACTCAGCAGATTGATGCCCGATCATAATTCCCAGGAGAAGGGCAAGGGCTCATCAAGGCTGCCGTGCTGAGCGGCAGTTGATAGTGGAGCTATGGTACCCCAAAGCGACGCGTCTAGCCAAAACATTCCATCTGGAAACACGGCACAGGCGCAACGGTGCAGACAGTGTGATGCTCAACATTGATAAAACGTTTTTTCTTCGGCGCATCGTCAGACTGAAATATCGCCCAGATAGCAGCGGTTAGAACGGTTGGTAAAGTTTTTGCATATACCGTTTTTCCGCAAAAAATGAACTTCTAATTCGGCATACGGTCGATTTTTTGGGGTATTCGGTCGGCATTTCGTTATAATCATCTCAGTTTTATTTCTTATGGTTTATCTATCAGCGCAAGACGATGTCAGATGGAGGTCTGAATGTACAAGCGCACCAAGATTGTATGCACCATGGGTCCCGCCTGCGATAGCGACGAGACCATCCGCGAGATGATCAAGGCGGGCATGAACGTCGCCCGTTTTAACTTCTCGCACGGCTCCTACGACGAGCACCACGGTCGCATCGAGCGCGTCCGCCGTATTTCCAAGGAGCTCGGCATGCCCGTCGGCATCCTGCTCGACACCAAGGGCCCCGAGGTCCGCACCGGCCTTTTGGTCGATGGCAAGAAGGTTGCCGTCAAGACCGGCGACAAGATCGTCGTCACCGCTCAGCCCACGTCCGAGGATTTCCACGGCACCGCTGAGCACATCTCCCTCGATTACCTGGCTCTGCCCTCCGAGGTCGAGAAGGGCTCCCTCATCCTGATCGATGACGGCCTGGTTGCCCTCGAGGTCGAGTCCGTCGACGGCCAGGACATGACCTGCGTCGTTAAGAACGACGGCCTGATCGGCGAGCGCAAGGGCGTCAACATGCCCAACGTCAACATCTCGCTGCCCGCCATCACCGAGCGCGATCGTCAGGACATCCTCTTTGGCCTGACCGAGAACATCGACTACATCGCCGCTTCCTTCATCCGTGACGGCGAGTCCGTCCGCGGCATCCGCGAGCTTTGCCGCGAGAACGGCGGCGAGCACGTGACGATCTTCCCGAAGATCGAGTGCGCCCTGGGCGTCGAGAACTTCGACGAGATCCTCGAGGCTTCCGACGGCATCATGGTCGCCCGTGGCGACCTGGGCATCGAGATCAAGCCCGAGCTCGTTCCCCACATCCAGAAGGAGATCATCGCCAAGTGCAACGCGGCCTACAAGCCCGTTATCACCGCTACGCAGATGCTCGACTCCATGCAGCAGAACCCGCGCCCGACGCGCGCCGAGGTTGCCGACGTTGCTAACGCCATTTACGACGGCACCGACGCCGTTATGCTGTCCGGCGAGTCCGCTGCCGGTAAGTACCCGGTCGAGGCCGTTAAGATGCAGGCCAGCATCGCTCTCGAGACCGAGAAGTACCTCCCGGCCCACGCTCCGCTCGAGGTTCCGGCTGACGCTCACGGCACCCGCGTCGTCAACAACGTTGTGGGTATGTCCGCTGTGAACATGGCTACCACCGTTGGCGCCAAGTGCATCACCGTGCCGACGACCACCGGTCGTACCGCTCGCCTGATCTCGCACTTCCGTCCCAACATGCCGATCTGCGCATTCTCCCGCCACGAGTGGGCCGTCCAGCAGATGATCATGTACTGGGGCGTTATCCCGCACCAGGCCGAGATTACCCAGGGCACCGTCAACGGCACGATCGTCAAGGCGATCGAGACCGCCAAGGAGCTCGGCTACGTCGAGGCCGGCGACCTGACCGTCGCTACCGCCGGCGATCCCCGCATGAGCGTCCAGCTCGAGGACAAGGTCTCCTCGACCAACGTCGCTTACGTCGCTCAGGTGCGCTAAATCGCACTTGCAAGCAGATTTGCATTGCAAAAAGCCCGGAAGGCATTGCCTTCCGGGCTTTTTTAAGACCTTCTTCATATGCCGCCTCATCGATTTGCGTTCAGTCGCAAGCCTCTCCGATGCCGAGCGCACCACCGAAGACGCCTGCGACGGGAGCTGTTGGTCAATTGGGATGAACTGTTCTCCGTAAAGCCGGCCGGCTAGCAGCTAGCGATCAGGGGGACTGCCGGAACGTCAGAAGCAGCAACGCGAGCCGCAAAGCCTGCCTCGGTCAGCTCGATGACCTCGGTAAACGTTGAGTCGAAGAACTCCTCAGTTAGCAGGCGATACGGCGGATGATCGGGCTCGCCGGGGTTTTCGCGTACAATCTCGTGCATAACGCCGATGGTCTTGAGCACATATTCTTTATGGATGGGATACTGCCCAAAACGCGTCGCGGCGGTATACAGGCGATCGGTCGCACGCGGGATGGAAACAATGCCGAGCGTCTTGCCAAACCAGTCAAAGTCGCCTTGCTTTTTAATGCGGAACTCCTCACATGGCTTGCCGCCGTGCGCCTCCAGGTACTGATTCACGCGCGTATTCCATACGGTATCGGCCACCAGATGCGACCAGACGCCCAGTGTTAAATCGAGCAGCGACTGCGCCACATCTTCGGACGCAAGCGAGAACTCACAGGTGCCGGGACCGGCAACCGGCTCGGCATCCTTGTAACGCTGGGGATAGTGCACGCGGTTCAGTCGCTCGCGTTCCTCGATAATCGAGGTCGCTGCGGCCGGCGCACCGGTGGGCGAACTATTAAGCAACGGTGCCACATAGGTATCCCAGAACTCATGCTCACGAGGCTTAGGGATGGGCTCAGGCTTGGCAAAGTGCGTAATGCGGTACGGGATGGGATCGGCGATGCCAGGGACCATATAGCCCACGAAGATATCCGGAACCACGCAGCCAAACAAAAAGGCATTGCGGTCGCGCACGCTATTGGCAAGCGCACCGGTGCGCTCCAGCAAACGCTCCGTCTGAGCGATATGAATGTTCCAGCTTGGCATAGCCACCCCCATAAAAACCTGGATAACTATACCATCACGGCAAAGCCGCGCGGGCGGCTACGCACGCTCTACGCAGCAACTAGTCCGTAGCACCGCTTTCGGTTCCATACGACGGCGAAGGTGCCTCGACCACATGGTGGTATCGATCGATATAGATGGCGCGGGCACCCAGGCGTCGCACCAAATCCTGATGATGTGTACTCATCAAGACCGTCTTACCGGCAGCAACATAGGCCAGCAGGAAGTTGACCACGATGTCGCAAGAGTCCTCGTCAAGTCCATTGGTAGGCTCGTCGAGCACCAGGATATCGGGGTTCATCGACACGACGGCAGCCAGCGCAACACGCTTCTTTTGCCCGCCCGAAAGCTGATAAGGCGAGGCATCGACCAGATCGGTAACCTGGAACAGTTCCATGGCATCGCGCACGCGGCGCTCGAGCTCGTCTGCCGGCAGCCCCATCTGCGCGGGACCAAAAGCAACTTCCTCGCCCACCGTAGCGCAAAAGAGCTGGGCATCGGCATTCTGGAACACAAAGCCCACGCGCTGATGAAAACGCTGAGCAGCCGCGGAATCCTTTAGAAACGCCGCATCGATCACATGCCCGTCGAACAGGTATGCCCCTGCGTCCGCGAGCTCAAGGCCGTTGATAAGGCGCATGATCGTCGTCTTGCCGCAGCCGTTGGGACCGAGCAGGGCAACGAGTTCACCACGATCGACCTGCAGCGACACACCATCGACAACCGTATGCCCCGCATAGGAGAACACCACGTCGCGCAGCTCGATGAGCGGCATGGCCTCGGCGCGCGCGCCGTTCGTGCCCGCCGCACTATTCATATCGATCGTCAAAACGTCGCCCTTCCCTATTTGCATCCCCAGTCGAAACCAGCAGCGTCTACAGCACGGCGCACAACACTGCCAGCAGCGCCACGCCGGCCGCATAGACCGCATCGCGCCAGCCAAACCCGACACGCGCGGGCGCCGGATACGCACCGGCAAAGCCGCGGCAAAGCATAGCCTCGTCCATCGCGCGGCTGCATTCCATCGCCTTGATAAACGTCATGCCCATGATACCCGCCAGCGAGTCGGTGCGCGAAAAACCCGCAGGCGCACGACCCACGCTGCGCAGCATGACCGATTCGCACAGATTGTGCGCCGTGCGACCCAGCACCTCGATGTGCTTGAGCGCCATATCAAACGTAAAGATAACTTCGTCGGGTAGATGCAGCATCTTGAGCGACGCCGACATGCGGCTCCACGTGAGGGTCCACGAAACGCCCAGCACTAGCGACACATTAATGAAGGTCTTGAGCGCAATCTTGAGCATGGCGCCCGCGGCAGAAGCGTCCAGCAGCAAGGCGGGCAGCGCCAGAACCACCGCGAGCCCCGCAGCGCCAAGCGCCGGCACAAAGGTTGCCCGCAGTCCGCGTACGGGGCGCACGGCAACGAGCACCAGTGCGATAGCCGCCATCAGCATGAGGTACAGCGGGCTCTGCGTCAGACACACGCACAGGACGCAAACGAACATCCCCACCAGGCGCACCGGAGCCGAAACGCAAGAAAGGGCGCGGTCGACCATCGACCCGCCCTCGTGCGCGCCTCCACCCAGGCGAACCCGCTCAAGCAGGCTCGCCAGGTGCAGGACATTCTTTTGCATCACTCGATGCCGAACCCCCGCGGGCTCGTATCGCTCCTCGGCCGCAAGCCAGCTAGGCAGCTTGGCTATTGCCATGAGCACCGCTTTCCTTGACCGTCAGCGAAATCAGACGGAATGCGATGGTGAGCACCGCCACGCCAATCACGCCCGAAAGAATATACATCGCGGCCTGGCCGGCAAAGCCAAGACCCTGCTCCTCGGAATAGGCCTGCAGATAATCGCCCGTGGGCAGAGCGTCGGCAAAGGTCGGGGTATCGAGGCCGACCGAAGTCTGCAGACTGTTGTCACCAGCCTCCTGAACGGCGGTCGCGGCGCCCTCGGCGTCCCACTCACCCCAGGCGTCACCCGTGGCCAGCAGGCCCAGCGGCGTGGCCACGACAAGCACGGCAACCAGGATGAGTGTGGGGACCAGCGAGGTCTTCTTGGCAGCAGCGCCCTCGGCAGCAAGCTGGCCATCGACGGCCTCGGGCCCGACGATAACGCTCGGCGCCGTCTTCTTAATGAAACCGTAAATCGCAGCCGTCGCCACGCCCTCGACCACGCCGGCAACCAGCATATGCGGGATCATCATGGCAGGAATGGCAATAGACAACGGGAAGGGGCAGTACAGCGGCGCGCCCGAAGCGTTGGTAAAGAGCATCGGCTGAATACCAAACTCGATTGCCGCGCACAGGGCCGCCAGGCACAGGCCGACCCAGCCGCTTACGATGGCCGAAACCGAGGTGCCCCAGCTCTTGTCGTGCAGACGGCTGTTGAGCGCACGGAACACGATAGCAGCGGCAAACGGCAGCACGAAGGCCATGTTAAAGCAGTTGGCGCCAAAGGACAGGATGCCGCCGTCGCCAAACAGTAGTGCCTGTAGCGCCAGCGCGACCGAGACAGCAATGGCCGCGGCCTCCGGGCCCAGCAGCAGCGCGATGAGCGCGCCGCCGACGGCGTGACCCGTGGTGCCGCCGGGCAGCGGCACGTTGAACATCATGAGCAAGAAGGAAAATGCGGCGCAGATGCCCAGGAAAGCCATGTGCTCGCGATCGAGCGTGGCACGCACCTTTTTGATGCAGTGGACCCAAACGGGCACCATTGCCACTGCCATGACGGCATCCGTCTGCGGGGACAGATAATTATCTGGAATGTGCATGGGCGCCTCCCGGTTATCGGCGCACAGAATTGCAACGCCGCTTAAATCACCTTGTCAGTGTTACGCATTGTAAGATTCGTAACACGCCGCGGGCTATCATAGCAAAACGGCGCACTGCCGACAAAGCAGCACGCCGTTATGTAATGCGCGTGTCATATATGAAGGCTCAACGGTGCCTTATATCGAGCATAGCGGTCACGTAAGACTCGGCGGCAACCACCGCTGACCCATACCCCAGCGCAAGCCCTATCCGCGGACCTCGCCGTTTACGCCCTTGCATACCTTGGTGACGATCTTCTGGTGCGCCTTCTCGACCTCTTCGCTGGTGAGCGTGTGGTCGTCGGAGCGATACGTAAGCGCAAAGGCCATGGACTTCTTGCCCGCTCCGATGCGGATGGGATCGCGGTAGACGTCGAACAGGCGCACGCCCTCGAGCAGCTTGCCGCCGGCGCTGGTAATGCGGCGCTCAAGATCCTCGCAGGTCACAGCATTGTCGACCACGATAGCAAGGTCGTGCTCAACAGCCGGGTACTGCGAGAACTCGCGGTAGTTCTCCTGATTGCGGGCGCCCTTGATCAGCTTGTCCAGATCGAGCTCAAAGGCAACGACGACCTCATCGATGCCCATCGCCTCGCGCGCCTCGGGGTGAATCTCGCCGACCCAGCCCAGTACGGTGCCGCCGGACAGAACCTCGGCCGCACGACCCGGCTGCAAGAAAGCGTAGCCCTCGCCCTCGACGGGACGGAAGCGAACCTTCTCGATGCGCAGCTGGGCGAGCAGCTCCTCGACAATGCCCTTGCCAAAGAAGAAACGCAGCTTGCGGTACTTCATGTTCCAGGACTGCTCGCTCCACTGGCCCGAGAGCACGCCCGCCACGGACTTGGTCTCCTTGGGCAGGCTGGCGTTCTCGCGACCGTGGAACAGGCTGCCGACCTCGTACAGGTGCACGTTGGGCGTGCCGTGGGCCTCGTTATAGGCCACGGACTGCAGCAGGCCCGGCAACAGCGAACGACGCATCTCGGTCTGCTCGGCTACCAGCGGGTTCATGAGCACCACGGGGCAACCGCGACCCTCGGTGGACATACCGATCTTCTCCAGGTCGCCCGGGGCGGCAAAGCCGAAAGTCGTGGTCTCGTTGAGGCCGCAGGCGCGCAGGATCTCGCCGACCTTGCGGGTGAGCTTCTGCTCGCGGGTCAGGCCGCCGATGTGGTTCTTGGCAGCCGGGATGGTCGCCGTCACACGGCCCATGCCCCACAGGCGCAGGACCTCCTCGATCAGGTCGATCTCGCGCGGCAGGTCGGGACGGAAGCTCGGCGGGGTGACCATGAAGTCATCGCCGTCGCGCTCGACGGTGCAGCCCAGGCGGGTGAGCGAACGCTCGATAAACTCGGGCTCGATGTCGGCACCGCAGATGGCATGCACGCGGGCCAGGCGCAGCTTGATGCTGTCGATAGTCTTGGGCGCAGGGAAAACGTCGACATAGCCGGGAGCAACCTCGCCGCCGGCGATCTCCTCGATGAGCGCGCAGGCAACGTTGGCGACGTCCACGCAGCCGGTCTCGTCAACCTGGCGCTCAAAGCGAATGGAGGCGTCGGAGATCAGGGACAGGTCGCGGCTGGTGTGCGAGGTGCGACCGGCGTTGAAGCAGGCACTCTCGACCATCACATCGACGGTGTCGTCCTCGATCTCGGAATCCATGCCGCCCATAACGCCGGCCAGCGCCACGGGGCGCTCGCCGTCGGTGATGAGACCCATGCCGGCGTCGAGCGTGCGCTCCTCGCCGTCGAGCGTCGTGAACTTCTCATCCTGCTGGGCGGCGCGGACCACCACACGACGGCGGCCATCGCGCTCGGCAAAGGTGTCCAGGTCAAAGGCGTGCAGCGGCTGACCGGTGAGCATCATCACGTAGTTGGTGATATCGACAATGTTGTTGTGCGGGCGCACGCCCAGGGCGTTGAGGCGCTTGACCATCCAGTCGGGCGAGGGGCCGACCTTCACGTTGCGCACGATGCGGGCGACGTAGCGGTCGCACAGGCCCTCGTCGGCAATCTCGACCGAAAGCTCGTCGTCGGTCGCGCGGCCGGTCTCGGCCTTGATGGCAGGCAGCTCAACGTGGAAATCGCGGTCGAAGATGGCGCCGGTCTCGCGGGCCATGCCGATCATGGACAGGCAATCGGGACGGTTGGGCGTGATCTCGCAGTCAAGCACGGTATCGCTCGAGCCCACGTACTCGGCAAACGGCATGCCGCAGGGCGTATCCTCGGGCAGGATCATGATGCCGGAGTGGTCGCCGCCCAGGCCGAGCTCGCGCGCGGAGCAGTTCATGCCCATGGACACGACGCCGCGAAGCTTGCTCTTCTTGATCTTGACGTCGCCGGGCAGGACAGCGCCAATCATGGCCGTGACGATGTGGTCGCCGGCCTCGAAGTTCTGCGCGCCGCAGACGATCTGCAGCGGAGCGGGGTTGCCGTCGGCGTCGAGGTTCTTGTCGCCCACGTCGACCGAGCACACATACATATGGTCGCTATCGGGGTGCGGGGTCTTGGTGAGCACCTTGGCGGTCACCACGTGGTCGAAGGACTCGCCCACGGTGTCGATCGCCTCGACCTCGGTGCCGGTACGGATATATTCGTCCGAAAGGGTCTTGGGATCCTCCGGAATATCGATCATGGTCTTGAGCCAGTCGTAAGAAACACGCATCTAGCTCTCCTTTCATACTGAAAGCCTGCGAAGAGATGCAGGTGGAAACTTCAACTTTGTGAACATTCCTTACAAAGCGAGGGTTGTCCAAGTGCGGCAGATCGGCCCGAAAGAGGAGCGCCGCGTACTTTGGTACGCAAGCGACGAATGAGCGCCGAGGTGCCGTGCTTGGGCAAGCCGCAGCCTAAAATTGGTTCAGGAAGCGCATATCGCCTGTCATGAGCGTGCGCAGGTCGGGCAGGTCGTAGCGCAGGGCCGCGACGCGCTCGGCGCCAATACCAAAGGCGAAGCCGGTGTACTTCTCGGGGTCGATGCCGCAGTTAATCAGGACGTTGGGGTCGACCATGCCGCAGCCCAGAATCTCGATCCAGCCGCTGTGCTTGCAGAAGTTGCAGCCCTTGCCGCCGCACACGTGGCAGCTCACGTCTACCTCGCAGCTCGGCTCGGTGAAGGGGAAGAAGTGCGGGCGGTAACGCGTCTTGCGGTCCTCGCCAAACATGCACTTAACAAAGTAGTCGAGCGTGCCCTTAAGATCGCCAAAGGTGATGCCCTCGTCGACGACCAGGCCCTCGATCTGGTTGAACTGCGGCAGGTGGCAGGCGTCGGCCGTGTCGGGACGGTAGACGGTGCCCGGGCAGATCATGTAGATGGGCGGCTTCTGCGACTCCATGGTGTGGATCTGCACGCCCGAGGTCTGGGTGCGCAGCAGCACGTCGGACTCGCCGTGGGCGTGAGCCTCGGGGTGCGCGACGCTGCCGGGGTTGTTGTCGACCACATAGAAGGTATCGCGGGCCGAGCGGCTCGGGTGATCCATGGGGGCGTTGAGCGCGGTGAAGTTGTAATAGGAGGTGTCGACCATGGGGCCAGACTCGACGGTGTAGCCGATGCCGCAGAAGATGTCCTCGGCCTCCTCGATGATCTGCTTGATCAGGTGCTGGTGGCCGATCTGCGGACGGATACCCGGTAGCGTGATGTCGACGGCCTCGTGCTCGAGTGCGTGCTTGAGGGCGGCGGCCTTCATCTCGGTGGTGCGCTCGTCGAGCATGCCCTCGATCAGCTGGCGCATCTCGTTGGCGCGCTTGCCCATCACGGGACGATCCTCGGGGGCGAGCTTGCCCATCATGCGCATCAGGCCGGTGATGCGGCCCTTGCGGCCGAGCAGCTCAACGCGCGCGGCCTCGAGCTTTGCGGCGTCGTCGGCGCCTGCGACGAGCTCCTTGGCCTCTTCCTCGAGTTTGACCAGATCATCAATCAGACTCATGTCTTCCCTTTCGTCTCTCGCGCTCCCCGCTTGCCGAGGCGGCTGCCGCCGTCTGACGTTGCGAAAACGCGGCCCGGTTCGGTAACAAAAAACCGTCCTCGGGCATGTGCATTGCCCAAGGACGGTTGAATTCCGCGGTACCACCTTGTTTGACCCGGCGGATGTCTGGCCCGCCGCGCCCACTCTTTGCCCCTTGTCGCGAGGCTCACGGCTTCCCTACTGGGGACATCGCCGCCGCCGGCCGCGTGCCCGTTGAGGTCGCTGCTCGGGAGTGAACGCTTGGCCCTTGCCACCGCAGGAAGGCTTACAGCCCATGACCTTCCCTCTCTTGCCGGCGACGCGGCGGGCAAAACCCTCTCCGTCAACGCATTGGGCTACAGGATACCACATTGTTTGGGCATATCGCCGCGTTCCGTTTTGTTCGTGCTGGGTACAAGGCAGGTAGCTGTGTAAACTGGCCGTGCGCCCATCCGTGGCGCTCGGTTCGCGAGATCAAGGATATGGTATGGGAAAGAAGCACGATAAGAAGGCCGAGCCCGCAGCGGGCAAGACGCCCAAAAGCATGAAGGTCGATAAGGCCGTCAAAAAATTCCGCAAGCTCGAGGGCAAGCTGTGGACCCGCGAGTACCTGCTCAAGATTGCCGAGTTTGACGGCGCGACCATTGCCCCCGCCAACGGCGCCGCAGCGCGCGCCGACGCCATGGGCACCCTTGCCGGCGAGCATCATAAGCTCCTGACCAGCGAAAAGTCTGTCGAACTTGTGCGCTCGCTGGCACGCGAAACCGTCGCCGGCGGCAAGATCGACGACCCGCAGCTGCTCGACGAGATCCGCGTACTCGGCCGCGACCAGCGCGAAGCGAGCGTCATTCCCACCGAGGAGGCCGAGGCCTGGACCAGGCTCACCTGCGAGGCCGACGCCGTGTGGCACAAGGCCAAGACGGCCAATGACTGGGCGAGCTTTGAGCCCTATGTGGATAGAATCGTCGCCCAACTTAAGCATCAGGCCGAGCTCATGGACCCCAAGCGCGACCCATACGATGTTTGGCTCGACCAGTACGAGCGCGGCCTTTCCGCCAAGAGCTTCGATGCGTTTTGCGATGAGGTCAAGGCGACGGTCGTGCCGCTCGTGCACGCCATCGGCGAGCGCGGCCAGCAGCCCGCTGCCGACTTTTTGCACGCCCGCGTGCCCGAGGCCGCCCAGCGCGCCATGAGCTTCGACCTTATGAAGCTCGTCGGCCTGGACCTGAACGACACCACGCTTGCCTTTACCGAGCACCCGTTTAGCGAGGGCTTTGCCGTGGGCGACGCGCGCATCGCGACGCACATCTACGAGGACGACTGCATCTCCAACGTCTACAGCATCATCCACGAGGCGGGACACGCCATGTACGAGCTGGGCGTCAATCCTGCCTATGCGCGCACCCGCCTGGAGGGCGGCACTTCCATGGGCATCCACGAGAGCCAGAGCCGCTTTTTCGAGAACACCGTGGGTCGCAGCCGCGCCTTTATGGGCCCGCTGCTCGAGGTGCTGCGCCGTCACGCGCCCGAGGTCTATGGCAGTGTGGACGAGGATACGCTCTACCATGCCGTGAACATCGCACGGCCGTCGCTGATCCGCACCGAGGCGGACGAGCTCACTTATCCGCTGCATGTTATGGTGCGCTACGAGATCGAGCGCATGCTGTTTGCCGGCGAGGCCACGGCCAAGGACATCCCCGCGCTTTGGAATCGCTTTATGGATGAGTACCTGGGCATTCCCGTTCCCGACGACACGCACGGCTGCCTGCAGGATACGCACTGGAGCGGTGGCTCGTTTGGCTACTTCCCCACGTATGCGCTGGGCAGCGCCTACGACGCCATGTTTGTGCCGGCCATGTGCCGCGACGGCGTCGACCTTACCGGTGCCTGCGCGAGCGGCGATCTGGCGCCCGTCCGCGCTTGGCTGGGCGAGCACATTTGGCAGTGGGGCCGCGCCAAGGACGCGCCGGAGCTCATCAAGGGTGCGTGCGGCATGGCGTTCGATGCCCGCTACTACTGCAGCTACCTGCAGGACAAGTTCACCACGCTCTACGAGCTGTAAGGCATAACCGACACGCCAACGCAAAGGGGACGCCGCGGAACCAATCCGCATCGTCCCCTTTCCACCTAGTCGTTTAAGAACGTCCCCAATGACTGGTAAAACCGCGTAACTACAGAGCCTCGAGCGCGTTGGCGATGCGCTTCATGGCGGCGTCGGCGGCGGCTTGGTCGGGGGCTTCGGCCAAAACGCGAATCACAGACTCGGTTCCGCTCTTGCGCACAAGCACGCGGCCCTCGCCTGCCAGCGCAGCCTCGGCCTCGGCGATGGCGTTCTGCACGCCCATGTTCTCGAGCGCGGCGTCCTTGTCCGCCACGTGCACGGCCACCTGCGCCTGCGGCAGCAGCTTGCACGGAGCCGTGAGCTGCGAGAGCGTCTCGCGCTCGGCACGAATCACTTCCATCACGCGCAGCGAAGTCATAATGCCGTCGCCCGTGCGCTCGATATCGCCAAAGATCGTATGGCCCGTCTGCTCGCCGCCCAAGCTGTAACCGCCCTCGCGCATCTTGGCATACACGTGACGGTCGCCCACGCCGCTGGTCACGGCGCTCAGACCGGCAAGCTCCAACGACTTGATCAGGCCAAAGTTGCTGGCAATCGTCGGCACCACGGTACCGCCCGAGAGTCGCCCGTGCTTGTTCAGATACACGCCGCACACGTACAGGATCTGGTCGCCGTCGACCACGCGCCCGCGCTCATCCACGGCCAAGCAGCGGTCGGCATCGCCATCGTAAGCAAAACCCACGTCCAGACCCTGCTCCACCACGTGGCGCTGCAGGCGCTCCATATGCGTGGAGCCACAGTCGACGTTGATGTTAAAACCATCGGGCGCGGCATTGATCACGCGCACGTCGGCGCCGAGCGCGTCAAACACCGGCTTGGCCACCGAGGACGCCGAGCCGTTGGCGCAGTCGATGCCGATCTTGACGCCCTGCAGCGAAAAGTTCGCGCTGGCGATGAGCGAAGCAATGTAGCGGTTGCGGCCCTGCATGTAGTCCACCGTGGCACCGATGTGGTTGCCCGTTGCCAGCGGCACCTCGCTCTTGCCATCGATATAGTCCTCGATGAGCTCCAGCACGTCCTCGTCCATCTTAAAGCCGTCGCTGTTGACGAGCTTAATGCCGTTATCGCAAAACGGGTTGTGGCTCGCACTGATCATGATGCCGCAATCGAAGCAGCCCTCCACGGTCTGATGCGCCACGCCCGGAGTGGGGATCACGTGCAGCATGTAGGCGTCCGCACCGCTCGCGACCAGGCCGCTCACCAGCGCCGCCTCAAACATATAGCTCGAGCGACGTGTGTCCTTGCCCACGATCACGCGCGCCTTAGCACTGCGATTGGCGCCGTAATACCAGCCCACAAAACGGCCAATCTTATAAGCGTGCTCTACCGTCAGCCCAACGTTGGCCTCACCGCGAAAGCCGTCGGTGCCAAAGTACTTCATGCGCTCTCCTTACAAAATAGGGGCGGACAGATTGCCTGTCCGCCCCAAAATGGTACTCGATTATCTGCGCTACCAGAAAAACCCTACGCCGACGCGCTGTCACGAGCCGCCTGGCATGTAGGAGTCTGACGCAGCGTAAGCGGCTTGTCCCCCGCCTCGGCCGACGTGGTCAGCGTATACGTGATCGTCGTCGTCTCGCCAGCATGCAGGTCAACGGTGCCCGAATAGAAGGGGATTCCATGCCACGTAGCGGCACCAAGACCAAACTGGGTGCCCTCGACGGTCAGATCAGTAATGTTGCCGCCCGTCGGGGCAAACAACGAGACATTCAGACGCTCGTCGTCACGCGCGGCATCGGGTGCGCTCGCCGCAACGTAGTCGGGCAGCTTGCCAGCCTCCTCCTGCGTCATGATGTTCGTCAGGGTAACGGTGATGCGATAGGAGCACGTGCCGTCACCGTTCTTGATGCCCTGGCCAATCTGCGTATCGGCGTTCAGGTACCAGTCGAGCTTGGAGAAGCTCAGGTTGTTAAAGTAAACGCCGGCAACAGGATCGGCACTCGGGTCATCCGGATCGGGCAGCGAAGCGTCAATGCCCGTCTCTTTGATGGCATTCTGCTCATCATCGTTTCTCATCCACGCGATCAGGCGGCCCTCTTCGGCACCGCGCTCAACGGCGCTGACAAGCTTCGTAACATCGACATCGCCGATACCGCCAAGGATCTTGTCGAAGGCAGCGCTGGCGACGGATGCAAAGATGCCGTCCGACTCCTCGACCGGATAGTTCCAGTACACATCGTGCATGAGGACCTTTGCGGCGTTGGTGCCGTCGACAACCGTTCCGTCGGGCAGCGAGACATTACCGACCAGGCCCAGCAGATACTGCAGGAACACCGGGTCGATACCGATGACGCCATCAACGTCCTGTCCATACTGGGACTTCCACAGCGCGGCGACACGCTGCGAGTTGCGGGGCCAATCAGGCGAATAGGTATTGCCCGAGTTGTACAGGTTACTGTGGTTGCCGAACAGCGCCTCATCCTCTTCGTCGACGCTCTCGACTGCCTCATCCTCGCTGAGTCCAATGCGGGGAACAAACTCGCCAATCGACATCTGGCCGTCAGTGACCGAAATCAGGCCCTGCGAACCGCCAAAGCCGCCGCAAGCACGAATCTCGACGTTGTTCATGGCGTACATAAGGTAGTTGCGCGTCTGGCCGTTGGCGCCAAGCATCTGGGGAAGGACGGGGGCGACCTTCTCCGCCGCGTCAACCGCACCGTTGAGGGTGGCAAAGCCGTCCTTGGCCTTATCGACCAGCTCGGTCACCTGGGAAATATGAGTATCGCCAATGCCCTGGACCTTCTCGTTGGCGCTCTTGAACACCTTCGAGCTGCTGGAAAGCGAATCGGCGACCGCCTGCAGCGCGGACACGTTAATCATGCCGTCCTGGAACAGCTTGCCGGGCGTGGCCTGCGAAAGGTTGTCGGCCATGGGAACCAGCGCGTTGCTCGAGACATCGGACAGGGCGTCGATCATGGTGCGGGCTGCGTTGATGTCACTGCCATACACCGGGATAAACGATGCCGCCGTCCACAGCGGGCTCGAGGTCTCCGCCTTCATGCTGTCGCAGAGCTCATCGATCTTCTTCGCGTCGTCAGGCAGCGTCGAAAAATCGCCCGACGTGACCTTGTCCTTAAGGCCACCGACGATCTCGACAGCCTCCTTCGCTTCGCTCTTTACGGTCTTTGCCGAGTTAAGCAGCATAAAGCCGCTTGCGCCAAGCGCAACGAGAAGCACCGCGACTACAACGGCAATAATGGCGCCGGTGTGACGCTTTTTGCGCTCGCCCTTGCGATGGCGATGACGGACCAGACCGTCAGAGGTCGAACTCGGCGAAGCGTCGCCACCGTAGTTCAAACCAAAATCGTAATAATCTTCCTTGGAACCCGAGCCCGCAAACTCGGCACCGCTATCATCCAGGCGGGCGAACGTGCCAGTCTCGGAGGCGCCGGTGTAAATCGTGCCAAGGTTACCCGTAAGCCCCGCGCCACCGGCAGAGGGAGTATTGTTGGCGGCCTTGTCGGCATTAACGTTGCCGGCGGCATTCGCGGCGTTGGCAGCACCTGCGTTGTTCGCGGGTACCGAAGGAGCCCCGCTCGGCTGCGACGTGGAGGTTGCACCGCCCGCAAAGACATTCCCTCTTGCACGGCCGGTCTTTTTTGCCTTTTGAGACTGCTCGTACAGAGCGGTAAACATCGCTGTCTCGCCCGGGGACACGCGCTTACCGGAACCGCCCTGTCCAGCGCCGCCCGGCGTGCCGGCCTTACCAGCCCCGTTCGGACGCGGCGGAACTGCAGGACGGCCGCTATCGCTGCCCTTAAAGTGATTACCAGCCATAAAGAAATCCTCGCAATTGAGTCGCAATGAAAAAGTCCATAACGTTACTAGTTTATGGCATTTTGAGCATCGACAGCTAAACTCCAGACACGGACATCAATTGGCGAAAATGCGGCACAACACCTTTTCCGTCTTGGCAGCGGCGCCAGCTACACCGTGAGGAACATCATCACGATGATCATGGCAAAGCCGATAAGGTCGGTCGGCAAAAACACCGTGCCCAGCATAACGGCGCTGGTGATGGTCGCCGAGACGGGCTCCACGGTTCCGATGAGACTCGCACGCACCGAGCCGATGTCCTTAACGCCCTGCATATAGAGCATGTAAGCAAAAAACGAGCCGATAACCACGAACACCGCGAGCGCCTCGACGCCGGCAGCGTCGAGTGCCGGCACATGCGCCCAGGGCTGCACGAAGACACATGAGATCACGCCCGCCGTGAGCATTGCCGAGCCCGTGACGATGGGACTGCCGTATTCGGGCAGAATCTTGGCGGGAATCACCGCCATGCAGGTGGCGCTCACCGCGCACATAAGACCCGCCACCAGACCGAGCGGCGAGATGCTCAGGCTCGTGGGGTCGCCGCCGGTGGCGATCAAAAACGTGCCGCCAAGGGCCAGGCCGATACCGATAACCTCGCGCATGCGCGGTTTGCGGCGATCGGTCACGCAGGCGTAGCCCATGATGATAACGAGCTGCAGGCACTGGAGCACCGTCGCGGTTCCGGCGTTCGTCAGGCGCACGGCCGAAAGATAGCAAAACTGGTTGAACAACAGGCCAAAGGCGGTAAAGAGCAGCAGCTGCTTGCGATCGGCGGGTGTGGTCCAGAGCTTAATCAGGCGCTCACGGTCGCGCGTAACAACCACGGCCATAAAGAGTAGACCGGCGAGAATCTGGCGCACGCTCATAAGCCACAAGGTGTCGACGTGATAGGTATCGAACAGAAAACTCGCGCTGGTGCCCGAGAAGCCCCAAAACGAACCGCCCACCAGCGTAGCCAACACGCCCAACGCCATCTTGCGCGACGACGCATCGTTAAGGCGCTCGCGCCAGGCACGGCGGGTGCTGCGGCTGAGCTCATCGGTGCCCTCGGGCACATCAATGTTCGATATATCGGTCATCGGCACCGAAGCCCCTGCGCCTTCGACCTGCTCGACACGCTCTTTGCTCATTCCACTCCCCCGAAACGGCCTGGAAACAATTCGGCTTACCTTACCACGGCGAAGGCACCAGCTGGAGGCTTGTCCGCTTATCGGTAGGACAATTCCGCAGGCGTCTTTCCATAGCTCGATACCGCAATGGCCTTGCATTATGCGACAGCCAAATCGCGGCAGCAGGCTCTTTTGAAATGGATATGACAAAGCCCCCGTATTCCACAATGTAAGCATTTTTAAAAATGTTCTTGCCACCGAGTTCAGGCTCCGTTATATTATCCCTTGCGCACTTGCGCACCCTTGATCGGGCGTTTAGCTCAGGGGGAGAGCGCTTCCCTGACACGGAAGAGGTCAGAAGTTCAAATCTTCTAACGCCCACCAAATGTTCGCAGCTCAGAGGCTATGTCCTCTGAGCTGTTTTGTTTTATGCCGCCAAATCCGCTGGCAGCTCCAACCGTCATCGCAACGTAACATCAATTCACCTGACGAATGGCAGCCAAACAAACTCAATACCCCAACATCAACAATAGCCAGGCACAAAACTGCGCCGCAAGCTGCTCCAACCGCCCAACTGGCCAAAAGCCGACCATCTACTTGCCGATCTATCCATCGGCATAACCAATCAGCCCGCACCGCAACTTCTCAGCAAAACGCCGCGATGTCTGCGCCCTGCGGTATCCTTGAGCCACTTGCACCTGCAGCACCAAGGAGCCGCCATGCGCACCGAGCTCGATGTCCCCTTTTCGCACAAAGAAGAAGCCAAGGCGCTGGGCGCCAAATGGGACCGGACCAAGAAGATCTGGTATGTACCCAGTGGCGTCAACCCCGAGCCCTTTGCCGAGTGGCTGCCCGGTGTTGACCGATCCAACCCCTCAGCGCCGTATATATATCTAGTACTGGGCAAGCGCGAGTGCTGGAAGTGTCACAAAGAGACCTCGGTCGCGGCCTTCGGCATTCCCTATCGAACCGATAACGACAAGAGCATCGCCATCGCGCACGCGCCCAACGAAGCCGGGCACATTGCCATCGACACGGCCAACGCCAACGCACTCGCCATCGTGCCCGCTCTTGGCTGCGTGCCGGGCGAGATCCGCGACTACCTTCATAAGCGCTGCGGTTACAAGCCCGTAGGCGCGCGAACTTCCAAAGCCCCGTCGCTCGGCAACACGTGCACCAGTTGCGACGCGCTGCAAGGCAGCCGCTATCTGTTCGAGGAGCCCTCGTCCCCGTTTGCCCTCACCGCCATCAACAAGCTGCCGGCACTGGAGTTTGTGCGCGTCGAAGTTGCCGGCGTCTTTGGCGTCCCGGCCACGCGCACCGACTTTGACCAGGCGCTCTTTACTTGGGCACGCGACCATCACGCCGAGTTCCACAGGCAACTCGGTGAGGGGGTTTATTTGTAGGGATAGGAGATGCCTTCACAGCCAGCTCCTCCGCATCACTTATCCCTCGTCGCAAACGTCATACACGATATCGAGGCCGCAAACAGGGCATTTCTCCGGATACACCGGCATATGAACGCCTGTCCGTTTTCTCACTTCGTCGCTGAGTCTGTCGCGCGCATCGATGAACCGAATGTCGAGACACGGTATTTGCGAGCCGCAGCAAGGGCAGGCGACGACAAACGACCCGAAATCAACCTCTACGCTCGGAAACATATTGTTGTCGATAAGGGCACACGGCAGTTTTCCGTACTTCCCCATCGCAATATCGCCTCGCCAGCTCATACACGCTCCCCTCTCGCTATGCAAATCAGGAAGAGCATGCACCGGCGGGCGTGCGCGAGATTGCATCGCCACGCGATCCGATCAAACAACACGATCGTCAAAGAATGCCAAAGCCAAATACGCTAATACGGCAGAAGCCCCGCCTTTTCACGCTTCTTTTCCGAGCGATCGAACTCAATGCGATGGGCCTCAAGAAACACCGTATTGGGTCGCCACTGACGCTCATTCGGCTGCCTTAGCGTCGCACCCGCAAAGGAAGCGTAGTCGGTCTTATCCAGCAGGTACGATCCGCACAGCCGATATTCGCCGCTAACAGGCTCAAACGAAATCAGGTGAGCATCAAATAGGGAATGAAGGTCGCGCCGAAGCAGAATGCCGTTGCTGGCAACCTGCGATTTGGGTCCCGAGTAATTCTCGATATGTGCAGCCTCCAGAGCTTCGCTGACGCCGCAGTCCGACACCGCGCAACGGCCGTCATAGGCAGCAACGAGCTGCTTGCGAAACCATTGCTGCCCCAATCGCTCGCGCCTTAACGCATAGCGGACCTTTTCGTCGTCGGTCGCACCCTGTCCGGCAAACTCAATATCGACGGGCATGCGCTTCAGGTAACTCATATCGGGCGCAAAACGATGGTCCGGTCCGCCTTTATGAACAGGACCGTGCAGAACAAACCATCCGTTTTCGGGCTCGAACCGCTCAACAAACGCAAGGCCGAGCACCTTATAGCCCACCTCGGTTGCAAATATGACTCCGACTGGAACGCCACATTCCATGCAGTTGAGCATTTTACGGTTGTAATTCTGGTCTCGAAAACCAACGGTACCCGGCGCTTGAACCGAGTACTTAATGACCCACGTACCATCGTCCAAATAGAGCGGAGGCACATCGGTGTAGAAGCTCTTTTTAGAGTTATGGACCGAAAGCGCAAAGATCTTATTTGGGTCTTGCTTCACCCGATCCTGGCCCGGCCAGAAGATCCCTGAATCCCGCGTTACGGGAAAGAAGTCCGAGCCAATTCTCAAACGATACTGATACTGAGGGCTATCTTTCTTGGTGTGGTGCGGAAGGCTGGTCCAAACGCCGTCGCGCTGCTCCTCACCCAGAAACCACTCCCATGCCTCAACGTATTCAGAAGGAACGAGACTGCAGGCACGGTCATAGCTTGGTCCATCCATCAACGGAACAGCAAGGTCAATGTCGTTCATCGTCAGCACCTACAACCATACGAAAGCGAGTCGTGCCCCTCAATAATATGGCCGAGAGTCAATTATTACGAGATCTCATTCCGCGATCGGCACATCGTTGATGCCCTCGGTTTGTCGCTGGCGCGCTTGTACCCCGCTATCCCACTCCCCTGTATACTGATGTAGCACGTGTTTCATCCGGGCTTGTTGGGCCGGATTGTTCATGGGAGGGTCTTATGGCTGCTTCGAATCCGCCTAAGGGAAGCGTTTCTTCTTCGTCCATCAAGCCGGTTACGCGCAAGGCTGTGCGTTGCCAGCGCGAGGTCGCCTGGCTTGTCACGCAGGCGGCGGGCAGGCTTGTGGCGACCACTCAGGACGTCAATGCGCCTACGCCGAGCTTTGTGTTAGCGGCGGCACTGGATTTTGTGCGCCAATTGGAGCTTGCCGCACAGGATGCCAGCGGCCACCTCGACTACCAGAATGTTATGGCGCCCGACCTGCAAACGTTCTGCCACATGGCCAAGTTGCCCGCCGCACCCAATGCGCTTTCGGACGCAGGCTACATGTTTACGCTTTCGGGCGCGGACCTTATCCGCGACATCTACGCATACTGCAGCGAGCTCGCCGAGCGCCACGTCTTTGACGCGGCAGAAGTCAAACCGGGATATGCCATCAAGCTGGTTCTTAGGCTGTTCTTGATGGACGGGTTCGGGGCCATGCCGGCGTAAGCCGAGTCTTTAGCATCACCGTCGACTGAGCAACAACCGCTTTACCTTAGTGGGCGCCAATTGAGGGTCGATTATTGGGTCGCCTCGTCCACTAACGCATTTATTCCGCGCGCTCTGACAGTCGATACTTGCGGTTGCGGCTCGTCGCCGGCGCCGTGGGCTCAAGCTCGCCTTGAGCAATGAGCGCGTTGACGCGCGACCTAACCTGGGAAATTGTAAGCCCCGTGTGTTCTGCCAGCTCACGCGTCCCCAGCTCGCCGTAGTGTTTGAGTGCCGTCACAATTAAGCCCCCGCCATGATCGACCGGCTCGATCTTTGAACGGTAAAGTACGACCTTGAACCGATCGAACCCCGGGCAGAACAGGGGCTCGGCCAGACCATGCGCGCGCATGGCATCGATCATCATCGGGATGCCCGAGCCATTGCCCTCAGCCGGCGAACCTGCGCCATCCGGCAGCGGGACAATCGACATGAGCTTCACGAGCGTCGCGTTACGGCATCGGGAGCTGCCGTCAAACAAGTTCTCGCGAGTCTTTCCCCCGTAAAGGCCGCCAGGATTCGTCACCTCGACACGATCGTCAAAGACGTCGACGGCAATCGATTGTCCACAGAACCGATCCCCGTATTCTCGATGGATTACGGCGTTGGCGATTGCCTCGCGCAGAACCTCCTCGGGAATCTCCAGCGAGTCGACGCGCGAGACGCCTTGGACGGTCGAGGTTCGCCGCAAATTCTTGGCGACGGCCGCGACAGCATCCGAGATCATCTCGCCCAGCGTTCCCTCACAGATTGTGCGGTCCATAAACCTTAGTGGCCCCGCAGCTCCCTTTCGAGTTCCCACGTGGACAGCCACATCAATGAAGAGCTTGGGATAGAACTGCTGAGGGTAAACGCCCGCGGCAAGGAGGCCGGCCTTGGTAACATTGCCCTGGAAGTCGAGGAAATTCAGACGCTCCATCTTTGTCTTCTTGTCCGCCGCACCGCGCATCGCTCGAGGTGTCAACGAATAGGCACGCTCTATCGTGCGGTCGACCAGCGACTCGTCGAGATCGCCCACACTCGTGCCGAGCACCGCATCGCGATCGCTAGGACTCGTCCGTTCATATGACGACAGTGCCAAAACCTCGGTCGACGAAAGCGGGACATCTTTGTCATCGATGCGTTTGTAGCTGCCACCTTGAGCGCCCCGCTCTATGACATAGCAAGGCTTGCTCGACGGGTCGAGCTCCTCAATCGTGATGACCAGAACCACGGTGCCCTGGAGCTCCACGCGCTCAATGGTGTATTTGGGCGGATTGGCCAGCTTTCCGCGACCGCCGGCATCGCCCATGCCCGCCACGAATTGGTTGAGCACTTTCTCGGTCTCAAAGTTTGCAACTGGGACAAAACCCGCGCGCTCACTCACTCCGAGTACGATGATGCCGCCGGCGGTGTTTGCGAAAGCGCTGACCGTTTCCCATACGTCGCGGGAAAGCGTCGTGGCGCTCTCCTTGGCCTCAACGTTAAGATCGTCCGAGCCCATGCGCCTTAAAGACTCGAGCAGACCGGTCAGTTCGTTTTCGTTCATCTGCACGTCCTTTCGCTCGGTTCTGCGAAGAATGCCGCGAATAGATTTCCTTCGTCTCTCAGTTATCTCTCGTAATTATCTCTCATCTTTCTGTTATCTCTCATATTAGAGATGAGTGAGAGATGAGAGATACGTGAGTGATGCATGGGCCTGGATTATTGGACGGTCGGAAAATCCCTCAAACAAAAAAACGGGGCCGGCCTTACGCCGAGCCCCGTTTTCAAACGGTCAGTTAGTTATCCAACGCGCGAGCATAGCAGTCAACATTACGCCGCCGCGAACACTCCCAAGCCCGTTCCGATAATGCAGATCGCAAAGATGCCCAAGATGATCCAAATGGTCTTGACGCCCTTTTTGTAGAGGGCGACGCAGGCAAAGGTTGCCAGCAAGGGCAGCAGACCGGGGAAGATCGAATCGAACAGATCCTGCAGGACAATCTCCGAACCACCCACGTCGAAGGTCAAAGCAGTGGACAGTGAGACCTGCGCCGCAATCATGGCGCCGATAACGGTCATTCCGAGGACACCGGCAGCATGCGTCATGCGAGACATAAGGTTGTTCTCTTCGGACTGCTGCAAAAACTTGGTTCCCAGGTCGTATCCCAGATGGGCGGCGACGATACGCGTTGCAAAGTTAATCACGGAGTAGAGAAGGAAGACGGAGACGGGAAGGGCGAGCGCGACGGCAGTTGCCGTGCCCGTACCCGTAATGACGGCAAACGCGCAGCCAAGCACGCCGGAGGCATAGACCTCGGGAGGAACCGCCGCGCCGACCATGATGGCGCCCATGAACATAGACTCCAAAGCAGCGCCGACGATAACTCCCTGCTGGACATCGCCAAGGATCAAGCCGACAAACAGGCTCGTAAACAGCGGACGACCAAGCATCGTAATGCCAAATGCTTACTCGTCCATAGACGCCATAATGCGACCAGCGCAACTAGGAGGTACTGGGCAACTATTCTGATTAACCCCAGAAATAAGCCTGCAGGCGAGACGTTCAGAACAGCTCGCCTGCAGGCAACAGCAGCAATTTGAAAGGATTAGTAGTTCATCTGGTGGTAGTAGCGACGCGTGGTGAGCGGGTGGTTGCGGACGTGCTCGAGGTGGCAGCTCAGGCGCTCGGTGATGGTGTAGGTGACCATCGGGGAGACGATCTTGCGGAACTCGGGGTCGCTGAACGGCAGCTCGACCTCGGCGGTGTCGAACTTGTTCACGCGGACGTTGACGCCCTTCTCGTCGGCGAGCATGTGGGTGAAGTTGTCCACGCGGTCCATGAGCTTGCGGGTGTCGTCCTCGCCGTAGAGCATGATGAGGCTCGTGCCCTCCTCGCACAGCTCGATGGTGCCGTGGAAGAACTCGGCGGCGTGGATGGACTTGGTCTTGATCCACTGCATCTCCTCGAGGATGCACATGGCGTAGTCGTAGGCCTCGCCCCAGAGCATGCCGGAGCCGATCACCATGTGGTAGTCGGTGTCCTTGAAGTCCTCGGCCATGGCGGCGCAGCGCTCGTCCTGGGCGTCCTTGGCCTTGATGAGGTACGGGGCGATGTTGCCGAACTCCTCCATGAAGGTGTCGTACTTGGGGAAGGCGCCGGCGTTCTTGAGGAAGCGGGCGACCAGCGTGATCTGGTAGGTGTAGATGGCCTCGCACAGGACGTCGTCCTCGGCGAAGCTGAAGAACTTGTAGTCGGCGTACTCGGTGGCCGGGGTGTTGTCGTTGGAGACGTACATCAGCGTGCGGGCGCCCTGCTCCTGGCAGAACTTGGCGGCCTCGATGATCTCGGGGGTGGTGCCGGTGCGGGTGGAGAAGACGCAGACCGAGTCCTTGTTGAAGGCCTTGGGCGGGCATGCGAGGAACTCGGCGGCGATCTCGCAGTGGACGTCGACGTCGGCCGTGGTGGTCTCGACCCAGTACTTCATCGGGAGCGTGTGGGCCCAGGTGCCGCCGCAGCCGATGAAGAAGATGTTGGAATAGCCCTGCTCGCAGACCTTGTCCACGGCAGCCTCGATCTGAGGACGGAGAGCGAGGGCATCGCTCACAACCTTCTCGTAACGAGGCTCATCGAAATTGAACATATCTAATATCCCTTCGTTTAATAGAGTGAAATTCGTTTCAATTGACAACTTGTCATTTCACTACGTATTAATACTTAATGACCTAAAAAAATACCTTTCTAGGAAATGGAAGCTTGGCCGTCTTTCATCTCGGCGAGTTTATGCTCGAATCCAAAGCCGCCGGGTTTAAGGCAATTCTTAGCTGAATAGTCAGCAGCGAATTCCATTGCATCCCGAATGATCTCCGCATCGAGCGGTTGCTTTTTACTCCAGCCACGCGAGAGACAGCTCACAACAAACGCAGTGATATACGAATCTCCCGCGCCCATGGTGTCAAGCGCATCTACGGGTCTTATATTTCCCTGGTACCATCGGGAACCGTCAAAGAACACAGGCCCTGCAGATCCCCGTGTAGCAATCGTGTAGCGACAACCATGCTCTATGGCCCTCTTCAATAGAACCTGAATCTGTTGATCGCTCTCGCCGGAACAGGAAAACAGACCAAGAGTTGTAGCAGGGCAAACAAGATCGAAATATGCGTCGGTTCGATACTTATCTTTAACGGAAAAGTCGTAAACCACCACAGCGGGTAGATCTTGAACTAGGTGCACATCATCCTGCAGCTTTGCATTGACGCTGGTAAAAACCGCATCGAATCCCTGAAGAAACTTGACATCAGAATCGGTGATATGGGTTTTGTGCGCCCAGCAAGCCCCCGTATCGTAACCAACTTCGACACGTTCACCGTTGTAAACATTTACATCGCAAGTCTTGGTTGTCGCTTTTTCAGGCATAGATGATTGCGAAAGGTCAACGTTCAGCGAAGAAAGGGCATCGGTGATTATTCGCCCTCCCAGGTCGTTGCCGATCTCCCCAATATACGCTGCCTGTGCGCCAAGCATGCTTGCATGGGCAGCGACGTTTACGGCATTGCCACCAGGATACATAACGTCTTTGTTGAGATAGCGATCAATAACGTTGTCACCAATTGCTGCGATTTTCACCTCAACGCCTCCCATCACATACGGTCTTTATTAGTACTCGACCTTGCGGTAATAACGGCGGATGTCGAGCGAATGGTCACGAATTTGCTCGAAATTCTTGCTCACACGCGAGAGAATGGCATTGAGCACCACCGGAGAAAGCATCCAGCGGAATTCATCACTGATACCCGGCAACTCATAATCATGTGTATCGAATACGGTGAAATCATCCGCATATTGCTTACAGAAGCGTGCAACGCGCTCATCAAGAGGCCTAGTCTGCGCCTCCGTCATTGCAAGCGCGACGCAAACGCCCGGCTCAACAAGTTCGATAGTGCCATGGAAGAACTCAGGCGATGTAACGGATTTGGTGCGCAGCCATTGGGACTCCTCGAGCACACACATGGCAAACGAATACGTGGGGCCCCACAGATTGCCAGAACCAATCCAAATCTGATACGGATCGTCCTTGTGCTTCAGAGCATATGCGCGAGCCATCTCGTCAGCGTTCTTGCCGACGGAAACGAGAGCAGCGGGGAGATTCACAAGCTCATCAGCAAAGCGATCGTAGTCATCGAAAAAGCCCCTGTTCTTGAGAATCTTTCCAATCAGAAAGTACAGCACGAGCTCCATAGGACGGCCCTGCTTATAGATCACTCCATAATCGGAAAGTTCACCAAGCGGTGAACCGTCCACGCCAAGCGTAGAGACAATGGTGCAGCCTGCGTCTTTTGCCGCCTTTGCCGCCGCGACCGTCTCTTTGGTGTCGCCCGACTTGGACGCCATGAACGCCAAGGTCCCCTTACCGATGCGCCGATTGCCAACCGTGAGGAAATCTGCCGAAACTTGGGACTGGACGGGAATATCGGACATAACAGAAACCATATAGTCAAACGGCTGCATCATCGCAAGCGAGCCACCTGACGAGGTGAAGAAAATCGAATCGAAACCCTTTTCGCAAATTTCGTCAGCAATGCGTTCAATTTCGGCACGTTGATTGTAGATATAAGCACCGTTATCGAGAATTGCCTGTTCATCAAATGAAACCATGAGATATACCTTTCTAATTCAATTGGGCCAGACGGCGAAATCAACTATTTAGATTGCAAACACTCCGAAGAAGGAGCCGACGATACCAACCGCCATGAGAATAACGAGAATCCAAGCAATCTTGACCTTGTGCTGGACGAGTTCGTAGACTCCAAGTGTCACAAGCAGCGGCAGCAGGCTCGGCATGATACCGTCGATGATGCTTTGGATAGTCTGCGCACTGTCGCCGGTACCGAGAGAACCAGCCACGCTGACCGATACAAGGTTGGGCACCATAGCGCCGATAACCATAAGACCGAGAATTGCAGCCCCCATAGTGAGCTTTGGCATAAGACCAGATTTCTCGATCTTGCTCAAGAAACTGGTTCCGAATCCATAGCCCCATTTAAGGCAGAACCAACGAATCAGATAATGCGGAACATTGAATACGACAAGGAAGAGAAGCGGGCCGAGAATGTTACCCTGCATAGCAAGCGACACACCCAAGCCAGTGGCGATGACACGCAACGTTCCCCAGAACAGAGAGTCACCGATGCCGGCCAGCGGGCTCATAAGAGCGGCCTTTACGCTGTTGATGGAGGATTCGTCAAAATCCTCTTCGTTAGCGTTTGCCTCTTCCATCGCTGCCGAAATGCCCAGAATTAATGTTGAGACATAAGGAGTGGTGTTGAAGAACTCCATGTGACGCTTAGCAGCAGCAGCCTGGTCATCCTTATTCTTATACACGCGACGAATGATGGGAAGCATAGAGAAGCAGTATCCCATGTGCTGCTGGCGCTCGTAGTTCCAGGAGTACTCCATCGTAAGCGAACGGAAAAATACCGATTTTAGATCACGCTTTGTAATCTTGTTGGAACTGGTGTCATTAGAAGTCGTCATCGTCGAAGCTCCCTTCCGAACTAAGCTGTGGCGTCTGAGCAATGAAGTTTGGCTGGACCACCACGAGGATTACTGCGAGGCAAAGCCCAATGATGGCAATACCAAGGATTGGAATGCTCATGTAGGCACAGAGCGCAAACCCGAGCACGAAGAAAATAGCAGTCTGCTTGTTGACAATCATTGAAGCGAGCAGTGCAATGCCGAGCGCAGGGATGAATCCACCCGCAATAACCAGGCCGTTACTTACAAACTCGGGAATTGCGTTAAGCACCGCGTTCATAACCGGCGTTCCGAGATAGAAAGCAAGGGAGCACACGAAAAAGCGAGGAAGCGATTTGACGATGAATCCACCAAGCAGATGCATCCGCTCCATACCTTTGAGGTCGCCCTTTGCCACACAGTCGTCCGCTTTATGGACGAAAAACGGCATCACGATCAGCGTAAGCGCGTTATCAATGATGAGATAAAGCGACGCAATCGGGAAAGCGAGCGTCAGCGCAACTTCAGCGCCTTGACCCGTCGAAATTGCAAAGGCAGTGCCCAAAATACCACCGGTGATAACGTCAGGCGGAACGGCCGCCCCGATGGTAACCGATCCAATGAACACCATTTCAAGCGTGGCGCCGACAATAATGCCCGTCTGCAAATCACCCATCACAAGACCGATGAGGACGCCCGTGACAATCGGGCGAGAAGCAAGGCAAGTGCCAAGTGCCCACTCAAATGTCACGCACATTGCGACGAGGCCGATAAGGATCGCTTGAGTCAACATGAGGGATCCCCTTTCTATTGTATGTGCTTAAATCAAAATCTTCTCGTCTCTAGGTACCTGCCTGATCTCCACCTCGATTCCGGCATCACTGAGCTCATGTAGAAGCTCCACGTCGCGATCGGTAGCGAAAACCGTTGAAGATAGGCGTACATCTGCACCCTCACGCGGCTTCGTTCCTCCAATGTTGATATGCTCGATTTCGCTGTAGCCCTTTGCCAGGCGGTAAGCATCTTCGATGCTTTCAACGACAATGAACAAACGGTACTTATCGGTCACACCGCTCCTAAGAGCCTCGATAGAATCATCGACCGATTTGATAACCAATTTGACGCCTGCCGGACGTGCCAGCTTAAGCGTCGTCTTGCGCACGTCATCTTTCACAACCGCATCGCAGGCAATCAAAATGCAATTGGTGTCAAGCTCTTGCGTCCAAGTCATGGCAACCTGACCATGAAGCAAGCGATGGTCAACTCTCAGCAGCTTAATCATCTTTGTTCCTTTCTCAAAAATCCTCGTCTTCTTCTACCGAATTTGGCAGCGAACATAGGCATGTGCCCTTTTGGCGGACACTTGAAACCAATGCAGCGAGCTCGGCGTCATCAAGTGTGCTCAATTTCGAAAACACTTCGAGCACTAGTGGTAGCGACATGCCGGCAATGAGCCTTAGAGAATCGTCACCCAACCTTTCCATAAAAGCGTTATTCACTGACCCACCATAGACATCAGTGATGACAATCCACTGGTCTGCTGGGTCGCGAGAACGGTCCCAAAAATCTATCAACTCGTTTACATCCATCGTGTCCTCATCGACATATGCGCATAGCACCTTAACGCGAGGATCTTCACCGCAAAATAGCTGGAGCGTTTCACGCATCGCTCTAGCAAGTGGCCCATGGCTGGCCAAGAGCAACTTCCTCATTTATCTCCCAATCTCAGTCAATCATCTGTTAATAGAACGTTATATTTTGTATTGTTATCTACAGTATCCTCGAAACTTTTGCTTTGTCAAGACAGATCAATCAAGCTTCCTAAGCGGTAATAATTCGCCCGTAAACGGCAAAAAAACGCCCCTTTGTCGGGGCGTTTTCAATCTCTTGTTATTCGGTTAAGAAAGATCCGGGGTTTGGCTTTCGCTAGAGATAAAACTTTAAGCGCTCAGTGCAGTACACCTGCCGCGAAATAAACAATGGCACTCCCTGCGCGCTGCAACGCTTATCTACAAATAATAAAAGGGCAGATCCCGGCTTTACATTCAAATGTTCTGCCTCGTAAGCACTTGCAAAGCACACCTGCAACGTTCGCTCGTTATTGCCAAGTTCGATATGGCGTCTTCCCAGCACCTCAAGTAGAGAACCCGATAAATCTTCATGTTCCAAAAAGGCAAGAGAAGGAGTGTAGCTATTGGTTTCCAACATCGTTGGCACGCCATCGACTAAGCGCAAACGTCTAGTCTGAAGAATATTCTCGTCCTCCTGGACCTGAAGAAAACGCACGTCGCGCAGCGTAGGATAAATCCAAGCTACTTCGAGCACTACGGTAGAAGGCTTTTTATTTTCTTGAATGCAGGAATGGGTGAAGCTTTCCTGGTCATCGGCTGCATAGGCATTGCGTGTCGTGGTAACAAAAGTCCCTTTCCCTCGCGTGCGCTCAACGATATCGGCATCCTCTAGTTCCTTGATTGCCGATCGAACGGTAATACGACTAACGCCATATTCCTCCATAAGCTCCGTCTCAGTAGGAAGCTTATCCCCTTCGCTATATACGCCACTTTCTATTCGACTCACAAGATCGTGAACGATCTGCTTATACAATGGAACAGCGCTCTCCACTTTAACCATTATTCAACCTATTGCTTTCTGCACTCAACGGCTTCAAGTCCCTGCCAGTTGATGCCGAGTTGATTAGCCTTAATCGAAAAGAAGTATTTGAAATAATCACCCAACATCACCTGCTTAGTAAAGTGCACTGGCTTACCAGTGCTCATATAAACGGTCTCACTCAATATAAACATCGCAGCTTCTCCTGCGATATTAAGGATGCGCTTCTCCTCATCCGTAGCAAGCCCTGCTTCAAGCACAATAGACGGGAAACAATTATCCTCTAGTCGCAGCCCCGTCTCTCTCTCAATCGTTTCATAAAGTGATGCGTTCTCCATATCGACACCCAGTAAAAACCCGAAGTTCTTTACTGGAAGATAAATATGTTCAATCATTGCATTTATGTGGTTAATTGACCTCACGCGTTTGAGGTAAACCGCAGATTCATTCTCTTCCATTCGCAAATGACGACGGACGGCAACGGGCGGCTCGACCTCCTGAAGAGCGAGAACACGAGACGAGGTTTCGATATTATTTTCATGGCAAAAATAAGTGAAACCCTTAAACGTGCTCAAGCTCGAGACGATTTTAGGCTGCCGGATAAATGTGCCCTTGCCATGACGCGTATCAAGCACGTCGTCATCCACAAGAGTTTGAATTGCCTTCCGTATCGTCGCACGGCTAACCTCGTATTCTTCGCAAAAACCATTTTCGCTAGGCAACACGCCACTTTCGGAAAACTCGCCCATCTCAATACGGCGACGCAAATCATCAGCAACTTGTACATATAGCGGTACAGCACTAGTTGGGTTAATCATAACGTTCTCCGTACAACATTCTATGAAACTTCTATACGTTATAAGATAACCTATTACGTATTATTTTGAAAGAAATAGACGGTTCAATCTTATTTTTGAACCGTCTACAATATCAATCACTTCATATGAAGGTGTCGAATGCCACTTGTGGCGAAAACAAGAGGGGCATTTGGCAAAAATGCCCCTCTTCTCCTTGAAGTCGCTACCGTGAAATGCCAACGAGCCGCATGGTCGAGTCCAAGCAAATACGACCTCAAGCGGCCAGCTCCGGCATGGCTCCCTAGAACGAGACTGCGACATTTGTTTGCATTGTTTTACGAACGCAACATAACGAATTATTTCCGAGCAAAATAACGGCCGTTGAAAGCTGCTTTAGTAGTTCATCTGGTGATAGTAGCGACGCGTGGTGAGCGGGTGGTTGCGGACGTGCTCGAGATGGCAGCTCAGGCGCTCGGTGATGGTGTAGGTGACCATCGGGGAGACGATCTTGCGGAACTCGGGGTCGCTGAACGGCAGCTCGACCTCGGCGGTGTCGAACTTGTTCACGCGGACGTTGACGCCCTTCTCGTCGGCGAGCATGTGGGTGAAGTTGTCCACGCGGTCCATGAGCTTGCGGGTGTCGTCCTCGCCGTAGAGCATGATGAGGCTCGTGCCCTCCTCGCACAGCTCGATGGTGCCGTGGAAGAACTCGGCGGCGTGGATGGACTTGGTCTTGATCCACTGCATCTCCTCGAGGATGCACATGGCGTAGTCGTAGGCCTCGCCCCAGAGCATGCCGGAGCCGATCACCATGTGGTAGTCGGTGTCCTTGAAGTCCTCGGCCATGGCGGCGCAGCGCTCGTCCTGGGCGTCCTTGGCCTTGATGAGGTACGGGGCGATGTTGCCGAACTCCTCCATGAAGGTGTCGTACTTGGGGAAGGCGCCGGCGTTCTTGAGGAAGCGGGCGACCAGCGTGATCTGGTAGGTGTAGATGGCCTCGCACAGGACGTCGTCCTCGGCGAAGCTGAAGAACTTGTAGTCGGCGTACTCGGTGGCCGGGGTGTTGTCGTTGGAGACGTACATCAGCGTGCGGGCGCCCTGCTCCTGGCAGAACTTGGCGGCCTCGATGATCTCGGGGGTGGTGCCGGTGCGGGTGGAGAAGACGCAGACCGAGTCCTTGTTGAAGGCCTTGGGCGGGCATGCGAGGAACTCGGCGGCGATCTCGCAGTGGACGTCGACGTCGGCCGTGGTGGTCTCGACCCAGTACTTCATCGGGAGCGTGTGGGCCCAGGTGCCGCCGCAGCCGATGAAGAAGATGTTGGAATAGCCCTGCTCGCAGACCTTGTCCACGGCAGCCTCGATCTGAGGACGGAGAGCGAGGGCATCGCTCACAACCTTCTCGTAACGAGGCTCATCGAAATTGAACATCCCTTACTCCTAACTCACTTAGATGAACCCTTCATTCATCCCATAACGTTATAATACTTTATATAACTAACTATGCAAGTAGTATTTTGATTCTGTTCTTTCATCAAGCCCCTTAAAACAACACTCGGCATTGTTGGACACAGCGTGCAAGTTCATTGAACGATTCAATATGCATCGTCCCTAGTTAAATGACGTCTTATGCAAATACCTTTAATCCGCTTGGGGCCGACGAATCTTTTGACTGTCCGCAGAAGCTTTCCCGGAATTCCCCATGGATAGACGCGCCGGCAATCGCTTTGTTATCTGGCTTATTGCGCATTGCCGGGGCGTCTGGGAGAAAGTGCAATCTACCGCGTGGTCAACTAGCGTTTCATCGAAATCGACCGCATCCGCGCCAAATACTAAATCGCAATCGTTGTAACTCGTCCGATCATATGACGGCAATTTCTCGCCTTAAAAATGAGCACGAAATAAGGGGGCAGCTGTTTGCAACTTGCTTTATTCGTAAGTGTTTTTACTGAAAAAACAATCACCAACCAAACAGCACTATTAACAGCACTATTTATTGTTTGGCTCTTTGCTGTACAGCCATCTTTCGTATACGCCTCTCGTCTATCTCTCATCTCACGGTTGGAGACGAAAGGTGTGCGGGAGTGGATAATTGGACGGCATTTGGGCCTGCGACGGATTATTTCGTCCGAAAATCCACGCTCATTTGGCGGGACACGCGGGGCCCATGCCAATCCGCTGGCATCGTCTTCAGTTCGCTGCAGAGCCGCGGCCCCATATGGGTATACTCTCGAGGATTCGACTCGATTCGCCCCCGCTGGGGCGTCAAAGGAGACTACATATGTCCACTACCTCAACCGACCCGCGCGCCGCTGCTGCCGCGCTGCTGGTGCCCGGCACCACCTGCCACGGCTTTGCCGTCGAGCGCTGCGAGACCGTGCCCGAGCTCGACTCGGACGCCTACGTGCTGCGCCACACTGCCTCGGGCGCTCGCCTGCTGTACCTGGCGTGCGACGACGAAAACAAGGCCTTTGCCATTGGCTTTAAGACGCCGCCGGCCGATTCCACCGGCGTGTTCCATATTCTTGAGCACTCGGTGCTGTGCGGATCGGCCAAGTTTCCCGTCAAGGAGCCGTTTGTCGACCTGATCAAGAGCTCCATGCAGACGTTCCTCAACGCCATGACCTACCCCGACAAGACCATCTACCCCGTTGCCACCACCAACGAGCAGGACCTGTACAACCTGATGGACGTGTACCTGGACGCGGTGTTCAACCCGGCCATCTACACTAAGCCCACCATTTTTGAGCAGGAGGGCTGGCACTACGAGTTGGACCTGCCAGAGGGCGCCGAGGGCGAGGGCGACGGCAGCTCCGCGAGCCTGCGCGAGGGCACGCTGCGCTATAACGGCGTGGTGTTCAACGAGATGAAGGGCGCGCTGTCCGACCCCATGAGTGTGCTGGACGACGCCGTCAACGCCGCGCTCTATCCCGACACCGCCTATGCGCACGAGAGCGGCGGCGACCCACGCGCAATCCCTGCGCTCACCTACGAGCAGTTCCTGGATACGCACGCGCGCCACTACAATCCCTCTAACTCTTATATAACGCTCTACGGCGACCTGGACGTGGACCGCGCGCTGGCGTTTTTGGACGAGCGCTACCTGTCGCAGCCGAGCGCCGCGAGCCGCCGCATGGACGCAGCCGTTGCCGCCGGCGAGGACCCGTCCGTGCTGTCACCCAATCCGCTGGGCGTGCAGGCACCCGTGACCTGCGAGTATAAGCGCGTCGAGATGGCCACCACGCCCGAGAACGCCTTGGTAGGCCTGGGTCTGGTGCTGGGCAGCGCGCTCGACCGCAAGCGCACGATCGCCGCGGACATCCTGTTCGAGGCACTGCTGGGCTCCAACGAAGCGCCAGTTAAGAAGGCCATTCTGGCCGCCGGCCTGGGCGGCAACGTGGTGAGCTACACCGCGGCCGAGAGCCTGCAGCCCTACGAGCTCATCATGTTGCAAAACGCGCAGCCCGGCGTGGCGCGCGAGCTGCGTCGCGTGTTCCAAGACGCCTGCCGCGACCTGTGCGAGCATGGCGTTCCGCGCGAACGCCTGGAGGCCATCATCAGCAGCAACGAGTACGACCTGCGCCAACGCGACTATGGCATCGCCGACGGCGTGGCCATTGCGTGCGACGCGCTGAGCACGTGGCTCTACGATGACGACGCCGCGACGCTGGCGCTCAAGTATGGCCCGGTGTACGAGGAGCTGCGCGGCGAGCTGAACGGCACTTACTTTGAGGACCTGTTGCGCGAGCTGGTGCTGGAGAACAACCACATGGCGCTGGTCGAACTGGTTCCGGTAGACGCTGCCGAGGGTGCGGAGGGTGCCGAAGCCGCCGAGCTGACTGCCAAGCGCGACGCCATGACCGATGCCGAGCTGGCCGAGGTGGTCGAGCGCACGGCCGTGCTGCGTGCCGCGCAGGAGGCGGAGGACACGCCCGAGGACAAGGCAACGCTGCCGCGCCTGCGCGTGTCCGACATTGGCGAGGCGCGCCCCGAGCCGCCGCTCGTTGTGGACACGACCGCGCCCATCCCCTGCCTGCGCCACGGCATCCCCACCAACCGCCTGGCCTATGCCATGCAGTATTTCGACCTGAGCTGCGTCGCATTTGAGGACCTGCCCTACGTAACGCTGCTCTGCCGCCTGCTCAAACAGCTGCCCACGCGCGAGCATTCGGCCGAGGAACTCGACAACCTGCTCGCCGGCAAGCTGGGCTTTTTGAGCTTTACGACCGAGGTCATGACCCAGCCCGACGTGGACGGCGTGCGCCCCTACCTGCTGGTGAGCGCCGGCGCCCTGTCCGAAAAGATCGACGCGCTGGCGAGCCTGCCGCGCGAGGTGTGGTCGAGCACGCTTTTGCTCGATGCTGACGCCGACCGCGTTCGCGACGTGCTCACGCAGATTCGCATTGGGCTTGAGCAGGGCTTTATCAACAACGGACACTCGGCGGCGCTCGGTCGCGCGATGAGCTACAGTTCGCCTTCGGCCGTGGTGCGCGAGCAGCTTTCGGGCGTGGACTTCTACCTGTTCCTGCGCGATCTGCTCGAGCACTTTGACGAGCGACTGGACGACCTGCGCGCCAAGCTTGCCGAGCTGGCTGACCGCATCTTTGTGGCCGATGGCTGCATGGCGAGCTTTACCGGCAGCGACGAGGACTTTGACGCGTACTGGGACGCCGCGGGCGACCTGGGGCTTGCCGCTGGCGACGGCGCTGCCAGCGGCACGCTCGTGGTGCCGGAGCCGCACGACCGTCACGAGGCGTTCGTTATCCCCAGCGAAATCTGCTTTGCGGCAAGCGCGTGCGACCCGCGTCGCCTGGGCATCAACGTGACGGGCGCCTGGGCGGTTGCCGCCAACGCGCTCTCCTACGACTACCTGTGGAACGAGATCCGCGTGAAGGGCGGTGCGTACGGCTGCGGATTCCGCGCGGCCGGCGAGCGTCAGACGGCGTTCTACACCTACCGCGACCCAGCAATCGACCCCTCGATTGAGCGTGTGGCGCGCGCAGGCGAATGGCTCGGCAGCTTTGAGCCCGACGAGGCCGCCTTCGAGGGCTTTATCGTGAGCTGCGTGAGCGGCATGGACGCGCCCGTGAAGCCGTACGCGCTCACCAAGCGCCGCAATACGACCTACCTGGCCGGGCTCGACCCGCACGCGCGCGAGGAGCGTCGCGCCCAGATGCTCGCGGCCACACCCGCTGAGCTGCGCTCGCTCGGCGCCGATGTGACGCGCATCGCAGCCGCATCGCCAACCTGTGTCTTTGGCGGCCGCGACGTCATCGCCAAGAGCAACGCCGGCTTTAACGTCGTCGACCTGCTGGGCTAACCACAAAGGTAGATTTTTGGGGCATGCCTGAAAATCTACCTTTTCTTTTTCCGCCGCTTGGGCGGGACAGCTCAGCCCGTCCCACCAGTTTTATCTCGATCTGTAACATCTAGGCGGCAATATCGGCTCCAGCTGTTACAGATCGAGACGTTTCCGAATGACGCCGGCTCTTTGTCTCGATCTGTAACAGCTAGGCCCATTTTTGCCGAGTTACTGTTACAGATTGAGACAAAGAGCCGCAGACACCCGCCCTTCAGCAAAAACCACCCAAAGGTGTCTGTCCCTTTGGGTGGTTTGCGAGCGAGCTGCTACTTGAGAAACGGGTTCAGCCTGGCTGCCAGCGAATCGAGCTTGTACATGGTTGCAAAGCACTCACGACCGTAATCGGAGTCATTGCTCCAGCTACCCTGGTCGACGTCGTACTCTGCATCCAGACGAATCCACTCCTCCGGCTTGTTCTTCTCGTGCTTGCTGCAGAAGTAGCGCTGGTACTCGACCTCATGCTCAAACTCAAACTCGGCATCCGAACCGCGACCGGCATACTCGTCGACCGACGTCAGATTGCCGTGGTCGTCGTAATAGAACTCCGCATAGCCGCCGCGCTCGGAATCGATCCTGTCGAGCTTGCCATCGCTGTACGAATAATCCACCGCTGCGTACGAGCTCAGCGAACCGTAGTCGTTGCCGTGCGAGTCATATGCCACAGGCGAGATACGCGAAATGTTGCCGTCCTTGTCATACTCGTAGCCCGCGGTGATTGTCCACCTGGTGCCCACGGTGTCGCCCTGACTGTCCAGCGTAAAGGACGTCACGCGATCCTTGTCGTATCCATACGAATACACGACCGTCCGAGGATTGGCCGGGCTGGTATCGGTGTTGGTCACCATGTTGCCGTCCTGGTAGACATACGTGCTCGTACTCTCGCCGTAACCCGCATGGGTCGTCTCGTTGATCAGGTTTCCGTCCGCGTCGTAGGTAAACGTCGTGGTGCTCGACGAATCGCTCACGTCGGCATCGCAGTCGATGCGCGTGACGTTGCCGTCGGCGTCGTACGTAAACGTGTTGACGTTCGCATAACCGCCCGCCAGATCTTCCTCAATCTCAGAGATACGATGCGTCTCGTCATGCTCAACGCTGTAGCTTACGCCGCCACCTTGCTTGACGGCAGACGTGAAGCCCGTGACGTAACCGTTCTCGTCACGCTCGATCTCGTAGATATCGCCGTACTGGTCCGATTTATCGGTGCCTTCGTAGGACACCGGCAGCCACAGCTCGTCAAGCTGCGTGTCCTTAATGCCGCTAACCTTCGTATCCTGCGGCAGTTCCAACGTGGCGAGCTTCTTTTTGCCCGAAAGATCGACGCTTTTGAGCTCCCCGGCATTTGAAAGGTCGAGCTTTTCGATATTGTCGCAACCGTCCAGGTTAACGGCGGTGACATTACTCGCCGAGTTAAGCTCGACGGTTTTAAGGTCTCCGCAGCCCGAGAGGTCCAGGTTGACGAGTTTGTCCCCGCCGTATTCCACACTGGTAACGTTGGGGAACACCTTGCCTAGGCCCTGCGTCGACGTGATGCCATCCAGCTCGACCGACGTCACCGCCTTGGCCTCGTCGCGTGAGATGCAGCCGTCACCGTTAGTGTCGTATTTGGTCGAGACAAGCGCACGCATGCCGCTATCCGGGAAGGTCTTCTCGTCGATAGGCGTGGTCGCAATCCGCGTAAAGTAGAACAGTGCACCGCCACCGATGCCCGCCGCCACGACAAGTACCGCGGCGAGGGCGATGAGGGGCTTCTTGGAACGCTTGCGCCGCACGGACTGCTGCACGGGCACGTATTGCTGAGGAGCGGGCGTGGCAGGCTGGGGTTGCCGCGTGGCCGCGACCTGGTCGGGTGCTACGGGCGCACCGCATACGGGGCAAAAGAGGGCGTCGTCGACAAGCGGCGTGCCGCACGAGCGACAAAACATGGCGGGCTCCTTTCGGTTCATTCCTTCCACCATGACGGTAAACCCAAAAATGCAGCCCTTGTTGCGCATCATTCAGCCCAAACCACCGCAAAGGGGCGCAGTTCACAGGTGCCTTTGTGTTAGTTCGAACACTTGTTCTATACGTACACATGTTCTATAGTAGGGGTGCTTGCATCGGACTTAAATTGCAACTAGGATATAGTTGCAGAATGTGAGGCGGGATGACTCGGATCGATAAACTCATCGCCCAACTGCTTAGCTGCCCTTCGACATATCGGTATACCGATTTTTTAAAAGTCATGGCTTCATATGGCTTTGAAATGGACAGCAAAGGCAAGACATCCGGATCGCGCGTTCGCTTCTACAGGCCATCAGATGGCAGGATGTTCGTAATGCACGTGCCACATCCATCTGACGAATTGACAGCGGGGACCATTCGAAACATCGTTCGATTTCTGCAAGATGTCGGAGGTAGTCATGAGTAACGTTTTGGCATACAAGGGCTATTTCGCCCCAGTCGAGTTCGATGCCGAACAGCATGTGCTCACAGGTATGGTCACCGGCATTAGAGACGCAATCGTATTTGAAGGCTCCACGGCTGAAGAAGTGGAGCAATGCTTCCACGACGCCGTCGACGATTACCTTGAGTTTTGCGCCGAGAAGGGCAAGGAACCTGAGCGGGCTTTTAAGGGGTCGTTCAACGTAAGAACGGGCTCTGAGCTCCACAAGCAAGCAGCGCTGGCAGCGGCAAAGAAGGGTGAGTCACTCAATAAGTTTGTGACTGAAGCAATCGCTGCGGCGTTATAGCATTAACGCATAGGCCCAAACAACCACAAAGGGCGCAGTTCACAGGCATATTTGCGGTGGCTTTACTGCCCATATCGCGTTTGCCCAGATAAAACCTGCCAAAATAAACCTGTCCCTTTTTGGTAGGTTTGGGAGATGAGGCTGGGATGGATAAGGCTGAGTTGCGGCGGGCGGTGATTGCTCGGCGCGATGCTATTGATTTGGATGTTCGGGCGGCGAAGTCTGCTGTTGTATGCGCGCGGCTTGTTGAGCTGCTGGAGTCCAGCGGCGCTGCGGGCCAGCGCACCGTTGCCGTCTATGCCGCGATGGGTTCCGAGGTCAACCCTGCCGCGTTTGCCGCTGCGGCCGCCAAACGCGGCTGGCGCGTGGCCTATCCGTGCATGCTCTCGGCAACAGACGCCATGGCTTGTGGCCAGTGCATGTGCATGCGGGCAGTCTCTGCCGGCGATGCGTCCGAGGCCCCGTTTATCGCCCACCCTACGCGGGCCTTCGCAGCCACGGACGTCGACAGCGACCACTTCCCCATCGTGCCCGCCGCCGAGCTCGACATGGTTGTCGTGCCGCTCGTGGCTTTCGACCGCACCGGCGCGCGCCTGGGCTACGGCGGCGGCTGCTACGACCGCTACCTGCCCATGCTCTCGCCCGCATGTCAAATCGTCGGCATCGCCTTTGACGAGCAGCGTGTCGACCACGTTCCCACCGACGCCCACGATCTGCCGCTGCCCAACATCGTCAGCGCCTAAATGCCAGCGTACCTCCCGACAGCCTAGTGCTCCTCGCCGGCGCGGGCTAGATCGTAGGGCGTGGTCTGGTAGACGTAGTAGTTGAGCCAATTGGTGTAGAGCAGCTGAGCCTGGCTGCGCCAGACGTTGCGCGGCTCGGCGGTGGGGTCGTCACCTGGGAAGTAATGCGCCGGCACCTCCGGGTTGAGTCCGCGCTTCACATCGCGCTCGTACTCCAGACGCAGCGTGTCGGTATCGTACTCGGGATGGCCAAAGACAAAGAAGCGGCGGCTATCGGTCGACTTGACGATGTACAGGCCCACCTCGTCAGACACGGCCACGACCTCAAGCTGCGGCTCGGCCTCCACGTCCTCGCGGCGCACATCGGTGTTGCGCGAATGCACGGCATAGAAGCGGTCGTCGAAGCCGCGCACCAGCGGGCTTTGCGGCTTCACCAGATGATGCTCGAACACGCCGCTCGCCTTTGCCGGCAGGTCGTGCTTCTGGATACCGTAGTGGTGATACAGGCCCGCCTGCGCGCCCCAACAAATGTGCAGCGTAGAGTGCACGTGCGTGGTGGACCAATCCATAATCTGGCAGAGCTCGGGCCAGTAGTCGACCTCCTCGAACGGCATCTGTTCCACCGGCGCGCCCGTGATGATCAGGCCGTCGTAGTGGATGTCGCGGATGTCGTCGAACGTGCGGTAGAACGTCTCCAGGTGGCCAGCGCTCACGTGCGTGGCCTCGTGCGTCTTGGTGCGCAGCAGGTCCACCTCCACCTGTAGCGGCGTGTTGGAGAGCTTGCGCATGATCTGCGTCTCGGTGGCGATCTTGGTGGGCATGAGGTTGAGGATGAGCACGCGCAGAGGACGGATGTCCTGGTGCAGCGCGCGGTACTCGGTCATGACAAAGATGTTCTCGCTCTCAAGCTGCGCTGCGGCAGGAAGGGCGTCGGGAATACGAATGGGCATGGATGCTCCTTACGAGTCAGTTGCAGCTATGGTACAACGAGCGGCCCCATCCGCGCGAGCACATCGACCAGCGATGCCGTCAGCGGCCCAAATCACTCCAAAAGTAGAGATTAAGGCATGTCCCAAAAATCTACGGCGCTTTAGTCTAGCAAAGTGGCAGCTGGACGCTACAATGGTTCGACGCGAAAAACTCGGCCGAAAGGATACATATATGTACCAGACGCGTAAGATCGGTGTGGTCGGCCAGGGCCACGTAGGAGCACATGTCGCCAACAGCCTGCTCATGCAGGGCATTGCCGACGAGCTGTACCTGTGCGATATCAACGAGGCCAAGGTGACGTCCGAGGTCCAGGACCTGCGCGACTCCCTTTCGTTTGTCCCGTATAACACCAAGATCGTCAACTGCTACGACCACTACGAGGAGCTGGCCTGCTGCGACGTCATCGTCAACGCCGCCGGCAAGGTCGCGCTGGCCGCCGGCAACCGCGACGGCGAGCTGTTCTTTACCACCGACGCCGCCCGCACCTTTGCCAAGCGCATCGTCGACGCCGGCTTTGACGGCATCTTCGTAAGCATCTCCAACCCCTGCGACGTCGTGTGCACCGAGCTGTGGCACCTGACCGGCTACGATCCCAAGAAGATCATCGGCTCGGGCTGCGGCCTGGATTCCGCCCGCCTGCGCACCGAGATCTCCAAGAAGGTCGGCGTGAGCCCCAAGTCCATCGACGCCTACATGATCGGCGAGCACGGCTTTAGCCAACTGGCTGCCTTTAAGGCCGCGACCATCGCCGGCAAGAGCCTCAACGAGCTTCAGGCCGAGAACCCCGACAAGTACGCCTTTGACCACATGGAGGTCGAGGAGCTCGCGCGCAAGGGCGGCTATGTGACCTACCAGGGCAAGCAGTGCACCGAGTACGCCGTCGCCAACTCCGCCGCGCGCGTCTGCGCTGCCGTGCTGCACAACGAGCACGCCGTGCTTTCCGCCTCCACGCTCATGACCGGCCAGTATGACGAGGAGGGCATCTTTACCTCCCTGCCGTGCGTGATCGGCGCCGAGGGCGTCGAAGAGGTCTACACGCTCGACCTGTCCGAGTATGAGCTCGAGGGCTTCCACAAGAGCTGCCAGCACATCCGCGACAACATCGCCCAGCTCGACTGGTGGGACGCCGAGGCCTACGACGCAAAGTAGGCCGCTGGCTGCCGCAATCTCGCGAATCTAAGCGCGATACCAAGCGGGCCGCGCCGGAAATCCCCGGCGCGGCCCGCTTTTTTTGACTCACACAGTGCCCTTGCGAATCGAAGGTGAATACTTTTCCGCGAAGTGAACGAGCAAAAACGAGCCCCCGAAGCATCGACACTTTTCAGACGCCGCTTCCTGCGGTTTCGCCAAGTTTTTCCTGCAGTTTTGGCGTCAAAAAGTGTGGATGCTTCGGGGGCCCAAAATAGGTCGTTCACTTCGCGGAAAAGTATTCACCTTCGTTTTCGCGCAGACACGAATCCGGCCGCCACAACGCAAAACGGGGCCCGCGCGCAGCGCAAACCCCGTCAAAAAAGATAATTCCCGGTACCTAGTACTGTTCGATGCCCATGTAGCGACGAACCTCGGGGCTGTGGTCAAACACCTTGCCGCGGGCGGCGCGCAGCTCGCAGCTCATGTTGTAGAAGAAGATCGGCTCCAGGAACGAACGCACGCTGGCAGGCACCTCGCCCACGCCGTACTCAAGCGCGTCGAGCACCATAACCGTATCGGTGTGCGTGTTGAGGAACGCAAGAGCGCGCTCCTCCATGGGGCGGCACTCCCCTGCGCCAAGCTGCACAAAGTAAAACACGCCGGGCTCGGTGGCCTCGAAGGGACCGTGGAAGTACTCGCCGGAGTGGATGTAGCAGCAGTGCTGCCACTGCATCTCCATGAGCGAGCAGATGGCCATGGCGTAGGTCTGGCTAAAGTTGGGTCCGGAGCCCAGGATATAGAAGAACTTGTGCTGCTGACAGAGCTCGGCAAAGCGGGCGCCCAGCTCGGCGTTGACCTTCTCGCGGGCGGCGGGCAGCAGCGCATCCATCTGCTTTAGGCCCTCGTACATGTCGGCGAGTGCCTCGTAGCCTTCCTGCTGGTCGAGCAGCTCGGCGGCGATCAGAGCGCCGATGCCCTGAGGCACCTCGGCCTGCGGCACGCCCTCGCCCCAGGGGTAGACCCAGGTGGTCCACTTGCCGTTGTCGATCTTGGAGCCCTCGCAGTCGGTGAGGGCAACGACCTCGGCACCGGCCGCCAGCGCCGTCTCGCAGCCGTCGACGACCTCTTGCGTGTTGCCGCTGTGGCTGCAGGCAATAACGAGCGACTTCTCGCCAAGGCTCTTGGGGGCCATCAGGCAAAACTCGCGTGCCGTGTAGACCGTCGAGGTAAACGTGGTGGCCTCGCGCTTGAGCAGCTCGTTGGCCGGCATCAGGTCGATCATCGAACCGCCACAAGCAATCCAAAAGACGTTCTCAATCTTGCCCTTGCGCTCGATGATTTCCTGAACCAGATCATGTGCGTTCATCCTGATGTTCCTCCTTGTGGGGCGGCTTTGAGCGACGGCGGATCGTACCTGCTGTCGTTCTATGTTGTCCTATTTATAGCACGCACGATGACGCTCGTGAAGCCATTTCGCCAAACTTGTTCTATGTTGTTCTATCTGTGGATGTTAGATGTCGAACACGTAGCGCGAGCCCACGATCTTTTGGCGGCCGAGCAGTAGAGAGCGCCCGCCGGCGTCGGTAAAGTAGGCCTCCATATAGAAGAGCGGCTCGCCGACCGGCACCTCCAGCAGCGGAGCCGCCTGGGCATCCGCCAGCGCAATCTCCACGGTGCAGGGGTCGGACTTGAGCGGCGCGCGACCCGAATGCTCGGCGACGAGCGCAAAGATGGAATTGTCCGTGAGGTCCTTGTCGGCAAGCGTCTGCAGATAGGGATGGTCGGCCAGCACAAAGGCGTTGTTCTCAAGCATGACAGGGATGCCGTCGGCTGTGCGCACGCGTTCGACCACGATAAGCTCGCAGCCGGGCTCCACGCCAAAGAACGCCGCGTCCTCGTGCGTCGCCGCGACCACCGTGCGCGACACCAGACGCGCACCCGGCACCATGTCGTTGGCAGCACAACCCTCAGTAAAGCTCTGGACGTCACCCTTCTGGCGAATCTTGCGCTTGAGCTTGGGAGCGCACACAAAGGTGCCCCTCCCCTGCTGGCGGTTGAGATACCCCGCACGCGACAGCTCCTCGATGGCGCGACGCACGGTGACGCGCCCCACGCCGTAGGACTTCGCGAGCTCCATCTCGGAAGGAATGCGCGAGCCGGCAGCGTACACGCCGCGCGCGATCTCGCCCTTTAGGTCGTCCATGACCTGCTGGTACAGCGGCACGGCGGACACCTCGGCGCGCTCGGAACGTTCGGTCTTGCTATCGGCTACCATCGTTACGCTCCATCCCGCGCATGCTCGGACTCAAACTCTTCAATCGCCGCCATAAACTGCTCGCCAAAGGCGTCGGCCTTTTTCTCGCCAATGCCGTTGACCTGGATCAGCTCGTCGCGCGTCTGCGGGCGCAGGCGGCACAGGCCGCGCAGGGCCTTGTCGGAAAAGACCATATACGGCGCCATCTCCAGCTCCGCAGAGATCTCCTTGCGGAGGGCACGCAGGCGCTCGAACAGCTCGGCATCGTCGCCCACGCGCGGGCGTTGATCCAGCTCGGCCTCCTCGCGCAGCAGATCCACCGCACGGCGGGCGCGGGCAGAGACCTTGCGCTTGGACGCGCGACGCTTAACGGTAAAGGCAAACGCCTCATCCTCGACCTCGGTGGCACGCGGGCCCAGCCCCACGACCGGGTACTGCCCCTGCGAGGTGGCCAGGTAGCCGCGGCCGCACAGCTGGCCGATGATGTCCTTGATGCGCCCGACCGATTCGCTCGACAGCTCACCGTAGCCGCGGTCCTCGTCCAGATGCATCTGGCGAATGCGCTCGGTGTTGCCGCCGTGGAGCACATCGGCGATGAGCGACTTGCCAAAGCGCATGGGTCGCGTAGCCACATAGCGCACGGCGGCGCGGGCCATATCGGTGACATCCTCGACCTCGAACTGCGTGAGGCAATTGCTGCAGTTGCCGCAGCCCTCGGCGTCGTCTGCGGTGCCGCCCGCAGCAGCCACAACCGCATGCTCGGCCGCGGCTTCGTCGCCAAAGTAGCGCAGCATGTATTCGCGCAGGCAGCCGGTGGTATTGCAGTAGCCCTCCATCTGGCTGAGCAGGCGATAACGGTTCTGGAGTGCCCACGCGCGCTGCTCGTCGTCGAGCGCCTCGTCGGCAGCATCGCCGCGGTCGATCAAAAAGCGACGCATGCGAAAATCGTTGCCGTTCCACAGCAGGTGGCAGCTGGCCGGGTCGCCATCGCGGCCGGCGCGGCCAGCCTCCTGGTAGTAGGCCTCGATGCTCTCGGGCACGTTGTTGTGAATCACATAGCGCACGTTGGGCTTGTCGATGCCCATGCCAAAGGCGTTGGTGGCAACCATCACCTGAATGTCGTCGTCGATAAAGGCACGCTGGCTCTGGCGGCGGGCGTCGTTGCCCATGCCGGCATGGTAGCGGCCAACGCGAATGCCGCTGGGGCCCAGTGCCTCGGCAAGCTCCGCGGCCAGCGCGTCGACCGTCTTGCGGGTCGAGCAATACACGATGCCGCTCTCGCTCGAATGCGCGATCACATAGTCGCGCACCCACGCGGTCTTGGCCTTGTCGCCCATCTCTTCGCAACCAAAGTAGAGGTTCTTGCGATCGAAGCCCGTCACCACGGTCGCCGGGTTTTGCAGGCCGAGCATTTGCTGGATATCGGCGCGTACACGCTCGGTCGCCGTGGCGGTAAAGGCCGCCACGATGGGGCGCCGCGGCAGCGAATCGATAAACTCACGAATCTGCAGGTAGGCGGGACGAAAATCCTGGCCCCACTGGCTCACGCAGTGGGCCTCGTCAATGGCCACGAGCGGCACGCCAATGCCACCGTCCGCCGCGGCTTCCTGCGCAAAGGCTAAAAAGCGCGGCTCGAGCAGACGCTCGGGTGCCACGTACATAAGCTGATAGCGGCCCTCGCGCGCCCGCTTGAGCACGGTATTTTGCTGAGCCGGCGTAAGGCTGGAGTTGAGATAACTGGGGCGCGCACCCGCCGCGAGCAGCGCGCGGGTCTGGTCCTCCATAAGCGACAGCAACGGGCTCACCACAAAGGTGATGCCGGGCAGCATGAGCGCGGGGACCTGGTAGCAGATAGACTTGCCGGCGCCTGTGGGCATAACGCCGAGCGCATCGCGGCCAGCAAGAATCGCATCCACCATGCGGTCCTGCCCCGGGCGAAACGAGGTGTAGCCAAAATAGGCGCCGAGCGTGTCGAGCGCCATCTGCTGCATGCTATCGGTCATGGTTTCCTAACGTCCAAGTCATCTGCCGCCGATTATACGCCGCCACGCGGACCGGCGTCGCCCGGCTGTCAGCCACGCTCATTCTGCGGGTAGTCATTGGGGACGTTCTTGAATGATCAGTCGTTTAAGAACGTCCATTACAGTCGAAATTGTCAGCCCGGGACCGTCTCGGGCTACGATTGAGGCGCGCCCAGAACGGGCCGCCGACCGGGCGCCCGCGCACGGCCGAACGTCCCTGCCCCCCGGGAGGGCCCGTTGGGTGCTGCCGGCGCGGGACGCGCCGCCCCCGACGGCTGATAGGAAAGTGCCGGGCAGGTGCCGCGGCTGGTAATGTGAGTGCCGAGGGGGAGGCCATCCGGTCGAACGACTACCGGAAGGATACCACCGTGAAAGCGCCATCCACCAGGCCCGCGGCCGTGCTCGGCCTGGACGTCGGCAAGTCATCGCACTGGGCCTGCCTGATCGACCGCGACGGGGAGGTGCTGGCCAGCGCCCCCGTCCGCAACAGGGAGGCCGAGCTCGACGCGCTGTTCGCCTCCGCGCCCGCCGGCACGCTCGTCGTCGTCGACCAGTTCCGCAACATAGGGTCCCTCGCCGCGAGGCGGGCCCGCGCCGCGGGGCTCGGGGTCGCCTACCTGCCCGGGCTCGCCGCCAGCCGCGCCGCGGGCCTGTTCGCCGGCGAGGCCAAGACCGACGAGCGCGACGCCGCGGTGATCGCGCGGACCGCCCTGGGCGTGCCGGACTCCCTGTCGGGGGTCCCGGGCCGCGGCGAGGCCCTCGAGGCCGCCCGCGCCCTCTCGTCGCAGCGCGACCACGTCGTCGCCTGCGCGACCAGGGACAAGAACCGCCTGCGCGCGGTGCTGCTCGAGTCCTGCCCGGCCCTCGAGGCCGCGGTCGACCTGTCGGACCGGCGGTGGCTGGAGCTGCTCGCCGGGTTCGGCGGGGCGTGGGGGATCGCCCGCTCCGGGGCCGGGGGCCCGCGGGCCGAGGCCGCCGGGGAGGCCGCGGCCGCCTCCACCGCGCCCCCGCCGGCGCTCGTCGAGGCCGAGAACAGGCAGGTCAGGTTCCTGGCCGCCCGGATATCGGAGGCCCTCGACGAGGCCGGGGCCCTCGAGGCCGAGACGGCGGCGCTGCTCGAGGGCGACGAGACCTACGCGTGCCTGCTCACCGTGCCCGGCATCGGCCCGAGGACCGCGGCGCAGCTCGCGGTGTCGGTCGACATCGGGAGGTTCCCGGACCACGACCGCCTGGCCTCGTACTGCGGCATAGCCCCGAGGGTGAGGAGCTCCGGCACGTCGGTGAGGTCGGTCGGGGCGTCCAGGCGCGGCGACGCGAGGCTCAAGTCCCTGCTGATCTTCTCGTGCAACAGCCTGGTGAGGTCCTCGGGGCGCTACGGCGAGTACTACCGGGCCTGCAGGGCGCGGGGCATGGGACACGGGCGGGCGCTCAAGGCCGTCGCGAGGAAGCGGCTCAGGGCGATATACGCCGTGATGCGCGACCGGGTGCCCTACCGGGAGTAGCCCCGACGGTTGACAAAACTATAGGAACACCCAACGACTAAGGAGTGTCCCCAGGTGCCGACAGAAAAGGAACGTCCCCAAGTGCCGGCCCGGCAACGCCGATGTTTTGGCAATGTCAGCGAAAGCCCGCCAGAGCGAGCAAGGTGCCTTGAAACAAGGCGGCATTGATCTTTTGATCATGCCGCCGAAGTTGAAAGGCAGATTGCCGCTCTGGCGGGCTTGCAGCGTCGACCGGTCCGCCGTTCGTTAGAACGGCGGAACCAACCCTACATGACCATAACGTAGCGCGATCCCACGTAGTACTGCTTACCCATCAGGACCGGCTCGCCATTGGGGCCGATAAAGCCGGCACGCAGGTTGAGCAGTGGATCGTGCGGAGCAATGCCCAACTCGGCCGCCTGCTCGGTATTGGCACGAACGGCCTCGACCGTGCGGTAACCAACCGAGACAATCGGCGTTCCGCCAACACGCTCGACCTCGGCAAAAATCGACTTGTCCTCAAGATCGGCCGTCAACAGCTCACGGTAGGCGTCAAACGGCACAAAGATGTTCTCCTCAAAAATGGGCTCGCCGTCGGCCGTACGCACGCGCTTGATGTGCAGCAGCAGCGCGTCCTTCTGCAGGCCAAAGAACTCCATCTCGTTTTGACGTGCCGGCACAATCTGGCGATCGACCACATGCGCGCCCGCCTTCATGTCATTATCGGCACACAGCGCGGTAAACGTCTGCAGCGTCGAAGCGTGGAACTGGCGGTTGATGTGCGGCGTGGAGACAAAGGTGCCACGGCCCTGCTGCTTAACCAGGTAGCCATCGGAGCACAGCTCCTCGACGGCGCGGCGCACCGTAATGCGGCTCACGTCGTACTGCTCGGCTAGCTCAAGCTCGGACGGAATACGCTCCTTGGGTGCATAAACACCTTTCTCGATCGCGTCCTTGATTTCGTCATAAATCTGCTGGTAAAGCGGTGCATTTTTGGGCGTAGGCATATCTAATCACTCTTATTGGAATATCGAAATAACTAATACGTATATAACGTCTAGTTTCATGTTACCTCATATTGATAAAACGATACACCCTCCCTACCAAAAAGCGACAGCTTCATTTTGGTAGGTTTTATCTGGGCAAACGAAGGCCTCCCGAAAGCAGCGAGGCTTTCGGGAGGCTCAAGCGGACAGGATTGCGCCAGGCCAGCAAAATGCCAAAACCCTACTTGCCGTCGTCCTGCTGCAGGCTGTCCTGTTCACTGAGGCGCGCCTGCCTGCTGGCCATGCGCGCGGGCTTGTCGGGATCGGGAACGGCCGTGGGCATGGGCTCGTCGACATGACCGCCCCACCAGCCGCCCACAAAGTTGAGCGTGTGGAACACATTGATCACAGCGCCGGGATCAATGTCGCACACCAGCTTGATAATGTCCTGACTCTCGTAGGTCGAAACAACGGCGTGCAGCAGATACATCTTTTCGCGGCTGTATCCGCCGATGACCTCGGCGCAGCTAATGCCATGCTGAAAATGGTCAACATAGGCGGTCATGACCTCGTCCGCCTTGCGCGTCGTGATCTGCAGCGTCACGCGGTCGTAGCGACGATAGAAGCTGTCGATGGTCTTGGTCGAAATAAACTGGAACACGATGGAGTACGCCGCCTTGTCCCAGCCAAACATAAAGCCAAAGATCGCCAGGATAAAGCAGTTGAAACCAAAGATGACGCCCCAGATGGTCTTGCCCGTGTGGTTGGAAACCCACAGCGCGATAAAGTCGGTGCCGCCGGTGGATGCGCCGGATTTAAGCGCGATGGCAGCGCCCAGACCCGAGACCACGCCGCCAAAAATGATGAGCATGATCTTGTCGCCCAAAAACGGCGCGAAGTGAAAGACGTTGAGGAACAGCGACGAGAGCACGACCTGCATCATCGAGAAGATGACGAAGCGCTTGCTAATGCCGCTCCAGCATAGGAGCGCCACGGGGATGTTGAGCGCGAGCATACCGAGCGAGATGTCGATGTGAACGCCGCCCAGCGAGGTAACGCGATCGAGCAGGACCGCGACGCCGGTGAGGCCGCTCGGAAGCAGGTCAGCGGGCTGAATGAACGCCTGGATCAGGAATGTCTGGAGAACGGCGGAAATTGTGACCGCCACGGCGGTGATGGCGCGGCGGACGATGGTGAGGCGGCCGAGCACGAGCACGCGGTCCGTGAGCTGATCGATGGCGTTCGCCACGTAGGCTCCCTTCGAAGGCAGATGTAGTTGTGGGGCATGCCCGCGATTGTAGCATGGAGCGTACGGGGGCGCTTCAACTCACCCTCCCTCGACAGCCAAAGCGGGACCAGCAGCCCCACGACCAAAGGGCAAAAATCTAAGTGAGTAGACTTTTTACGATCTGCCGAGCACACCCAAAAATAGCAACCTCTGCGACCTGCGGTTTTACAAAGGAAGATATGTTTTGTGCTCCGCCTGCGCCAAAAAGTCTACTCACTTAGCCCGAATCGAAGCCAAGCGGATCAAAATTGATGCCAAATTAAGCCAATCCGCAGCAAATGACGCGTGAACCAGCGCTTCTCGCGGTGAATCAACGCTACAGCGCGGCCAAAATGTCGTCGAGGTTGTCGATGATGGTGTCAGCGGCGGACTGATCCAGGTTGACGCCCTCGTGCGGACGCAGCGCCAGGACTCGGGCGCCGGAGCGCTTGCCGGCCTCGATGCCCATCGGCGAATCCTCGATAACCAGGCACTCGGCAGGCTCCACCCCCAGCGCCTCCATGGCGCGCAGGTAGATCTCGGGGTCGGGCTTAAACGCGCTGCACTCGTGGCCGCTGATGGTGTAGTCCAGCACGTCGGCGATGCCGGCAATCTCCACCAGCTCATCAATGAGCTCGCGATAGGACGAGCTCGCGATGGCGCACTTCACGCCGCGCTCGTGCAGCGTGCGCATCACCGGCTCTGTCTGCTCGTTGAGCAGCTCGGCATACGGAACGGGATGGTCCGGGCTGTAGACCTGCTTGTACTCCACGCGCAGGCGCTCGCGCAGCTCAACATCGTCGGGCACCAGCGCCTCCCAAATGGCAGGCTCGTTAGACCCCGAAAGATCGGGGATCTCGTCAAAGTGGAAGCCCTTCTCTTCCATAAACGCCACGCGACGACGGTTGTAGAACCACTCGGTATCGACCAGCACGCCGTCCATGTCAAACAGCACCGCCTTGATCATACGCATCTCCTCCCACCTGCCAAAAAGGGACAGGTTTATTTTGGTAGGTTTTATCTGGGATTTCGACGCGACAGACACGCCCTCCCCAGAGCAAAAAAGGGGACGGGGCGCAAACCCCATCCCCTCTCAATCAACCCGTAAGGTCTACTTACTTGTGATTAGTAGGAAAGCTTCCACATGTAGCGACGCATGGTCAGCGGGTGCTGACGGGCCTCGGCGATCTGGTTGCCGTACTCGCGCATAACGGCGAGGTGCAGCAGCGGGTTGAAGTAGGTGACGACGCTCGCGGGCACGGCGTCAGCCAGGCCGTAGTCCTTGGAGTCGATCAGAGCGACCTTGGCGCCCATGCGCTCAAGGAAGGTGAGGGCGCGGGCGTCCATCGGACGGGTGGCGCCATCGGACATGAAGAAGACGTAGGGCTTACCCTCGGTGGAAACCTCGAACGGGCCGTGGAAGTACTCGCCGGTGTTGTAGGCGGCGGCGTCGATCCACTGCATCTCGGTGAACAGGAAGGCGGCGTGAGAATAAGCCATCTTCTCGGAGGCACCGGAAGCCATGAAGTAGATCATCTTGTCGTCCTTGAAGTCCTCGGCGAACTTCTTGGCGAGCTTCTTGCAGTGCTGAGCGGCGCTCTCGCAGAGATCGAAGACGTTGGTGAGGCCGGTGATCATGTCCTCGTAGTGGTCATAGCCCTCGGTCTGCTGAAGGATCTCGAGAGCAAGAGCGATGGCGTAGCCAGGCTTCTCGCACTTGGCAGCGTAGTTGGCGTGGAAGCCGTGAACGATGACGTGGTCGGCGTCGACGGTCAGAGCGGAGCCAGCCTTGTTGGTGAGGGAGACGACCGGGCAGTTGTGCTTCTTGGCGGTCTTGTTGGCCTCGACGGTCTCGGGCGTGGAGCCACCGAGGGAGCAGGTGATCACGAAGGTGTGCTCGTTGACCCAGGAAGGCGTGTCGTAGTTGAACTCGTTAGCGGTGAAGATCTGAACGTTCAGCTTGTCCGTGTTGTTGGCCAGGAAGTACTTGGCGGGGTAAAGGTCGGACATGGAAGCGCCGCAGCCGACGAAGGCGACGCTATGGATCTCGTGGTTGGACAGGACGTCAGCGACGATCTGCTTAGGGAGGTTAAGGTCGATCTCGTACATCTGACACATTCCTTTCGATTTTTTGCGGCGCCACATTGCCGGACGCACGCAGGGTTACCGTAATTTGGACCGAGTCGCCGGCCCGTTGAGGATGCGACAAAGGGACTGTCCCTTTGTCGCATTTGGGGATGGAAGCCTGCCTGGGGTATGGGATGCCAGGCAGGCCCCCGGGGGAAAGCGGTTAGACGCTTAGTCGCGACTAGGCCAGGATGCCGGCCGCGGAGAGGGCGATGCCGCCCACGATGGCGATCACGAGAAGCCAACCGGTGTTGACGTTCTTCTTGATGAGCCAGTACATAAGGCCGGTGAGGCCAAGGGAGATCATCTGGGGCATCATGCCGTCCAGGATGTCCTGGATCACGACGGTGCCCTCAGCGAACTGCAGCGGGGTGGTGGCGCCGATCAGTGTGGCGATCATGCCGCCCACGGACATAAGACCCACGATGCCGCAGACATACATGAGCTTCTCCATGAGGTCGCCGCCCTGAAGCTTGCTCAGGTACTCGTGGCCGCCCTGATAGCCCATCTTGGCTGCGAACCAAGTGATCAGCACGGAGGGGACGATGGAGATGAGCATGGCCAGGATCGGGCCCATGATGGAGCCCTGCTGAGCCAGCTGAACGCCCAGACCAAAGGCGATAACGCGGATGGTGCCTTGGAAGAAGGAGTCACCGATGCCGGAAAGCGGACCCATGAGGGAGGTCTTGACCGCGTTGATCGAATCGGGGTCGAAGTTCTCGGGATCCTTGGCGTACTCCTCCTCCATGGAGGCGGAGAGGCCCAGGATGAAAGCGCTCGTCTGCGGGGTGCAGTTGTAGAACGCCATGTGACGGTGGTAAGCCTCTTTCTTAGCAGCGAGCTGCTTGGGGTCGGACTCATCCGGATAGAGGCGATCGAGCGTGGGAACCATGCCGTAGAGGAAGCCCATGTTCATCTGACGCTCGTAGTTCCAAGAAGCCTGGATGGCCCAGGAGCGCCAGAAGAACTGGCTGACCTTCTTGTTCAGGGACACGTCCTTGGTTGCGGTTGCCATAGTGTGTTCCTCCTTAGTCTTCGTCGTCTTCGAGCGGATCGTAGTCGGAATCGACACCGGCGGCTGCATGGGAACCGTTGAACTTGAAGCCCATGAAGACGACAGCCAGGCACACACCGATCAGAGCGACCGCGATGACGGACAGGTTGAGGTAAGCGGCGAGCAGGAAACCGATGAACAGGAACGGAGTCATACCCTTCTTGATCATCATGGTGAGCAGCAGGGCCAAGCCGTAGGCGGTCATGATCTTGGTCGAAACGTTAAGACCGGTGGACAGCCACTCGGGAACCATGTTGACGATGGCCTGAACCAGGTCGGTGCCAACAAAGACGGCGAGGAAGATCGGCAGGAAGTACATGACGGCGTACAGACCGGAGCCGGCGCAGATGTGCATACGGTAGGCGGTCTTGAACTTTCCGTTATCGATCGCGCTATCTGCCACATGGGTGAGGGCGGCGATGATCGAACGGAACACGATGCCGAGGAGCTGACCCAGGACGGCGACCGGGATGGCGATCGTCATGGCGGTCTCGGCGGAAGCATCGGTCAGGCACGCGAAGGCGGCGGCCACGATGCCGCCCAGGACCATATCGGGCGGAACGGCGGCGCCGACCTGCACCAGGCCCATGGACACGAGCTCGACGGCGGCACCGACGGCAAGGCCGGTGGGCACATCGCCCAGCAGCAGACCGACGAGCGTAGCGCCAACGAGGGGCTGCTCGAAATTAAGACGACCGAGCAGGCGGGAGTCCCACATGCAGAACACGCCGACGAGGCCGACGAGCACCGCACTGATGAACGTATTCATACCCTTCTCCTTTCAGTCAGGCAAAAGCCTGGTTGATTACAGCTTGGCGTCGATGTCGACGCTCTGATACGTAGGGGTCTGCTGGACGTAGAGCTTGATGCCCATGTCGAGCAGCTGGTTGACGTCGGCCTTCTGGGTGGCGTCGAGGAAGACGGAGCTGTCCTTGCCGCCGACCTGCTCGGCACCGTCGTGGTTGGCGGTGGCGCCCAGGTTGATGGCGTCGAGCTTGTAGCCCTGGCAGAACTGCAGCATCTCGGCCGTGTTGCCAAAGACGAACATGACGCGCTCGCCGAGGGTGTTGAGCTTGTCCATCTTGGCGAGGGCACGCTCGACGGTGAAGACGTTCAGGCGCACGCCCTGGGGCTTGGCCAGCTTAAGAGCGCCCTTCTTGATGTCATCGTTGGCGGCAGCGTTGTCGACGACGATGATGCGCTCGGCCTGGACCTTGGTAGTCCAGGTAAAGACGACCTGGCCGTGCAGCAGACGGTAGTCAAGACGTGCGAGGACGATCTTGGCGGGACCGGAGCTGTGACGGGACGCCTTAGCCTTCTTGGCGGGAGCCGCGGCGACCTCGACCGGTGCGTTGGGGTTGGTCAGACCGGTGCGGGCCTCGTTGATGAGGGCCGCGAGCTCGGCGCCCTTGACGGGGGCGGGGCTCATAGCGAGCGTGAGCGCCAGCGGGATGTTGAAACCGCTGACAACCGTGAACTTCGTGCCGTTCTTGGAAAGCTCGACCATGTTGTTGTTGACCGAGCTACCGAGCATATCGGTTAGCACATACACGGTGTCGTCCGCGTTGAACGTGGCGATCATAGCCTCAACCTTATTGGTGATGGGCTCCTTGTCGTCACGAGCAAGCGACACGACGTGGACGTTCGACACGTCGCCGAGAACCATCTCGAGCGTGTCTTTGGCGCCTGCGGCCAGGTCGCCATGAGATGCGAGAATGATCTGATTCATCTTGCCTCCTCCTTTTCGTTATGGTCATTATAACGTCTTATACGTTGCTTATATTGCTAATTAGTATAAAGACCGTTCGCGGGTGAAAATCGACCGTTGACGGGTTTAACGTACTTGAAACGTTGGAGCCGGGCAGGCCGACGCTGTCTAGGCGACACCCGATCAGACGCCTCGCAAATCCTCTATCGCACGAAGTACCAGGGGCTTTCCTGCACGGTGGGCTCCAGCGCGATGCCGGTGCGCTCGCGGAACAGATCCATGTCCTGCGATTTCTCCGTCCACCACGCGTTGGGCTTAAAGGTCATGCTCTCGACAATACGTTTGACAATGGCGCTGTTGCGCAGCTTGGAAAAGTCGGTGTTCATGATCACGATGGAGGCGAGCACCAGCACAATGCCCAGGACCTTGATTGCGCCGGCGGACTCGGCATAGATGCCAATACCGACCAGAACGGTCGCCACGGTTTCGAACGAAGCCACGACCGGCACCTTCGACGTCTCAAGATCCATCGAAAGGCCCTGCATATAGAAGATGTACGCAAGAGCCGTCGGAATAAAGCCAAAGCCCGCGAACAGCAAAATGAGCTGCGGGGACATTGCCGCGGCCACATCGGACCACGGAGCAGAAAGCACAGCCATAAAGCATCCGCCAAAGACAAAGCCCCAAAACGTAACTGCCAGCGGATGCAGCGTCTTGGTGGCCATGCGGCTAAACACAGCCAGCAGCGCACCGCAAAGTCCGGCGATCACACCCGACGCGACGCCCCAAGTCGAGAAATGAAAACCGGACAGGTCGCCGCTCGTCACCGCGAGCACGCAACCCACAATGTTAAAGATGATGGCGACGAGCTTGTTGGGGGTCACGCCCTCGCGATAAAGCACGCGGCCGAGCATGACGCCAAACACCGGCGAGGTATAGAGCAGCACCGAGGCCGTGGACATGCCCACCTCGCCCATGCACTCGTAATAGCAGGTGTTGGCGACGGCCAAACCGACGATACCGACAAGTGCGCAGGGGACGAGCTCTTTAGGACTCGCCTTGAACAGCGCCATGGGACCCGAGGCTTTTCCCTCACGAGCACCTCCCTGGCAGCCCATGAATACCAAGACCGGAGCCATTAAGACGGCACCCGACAGCAGACGGAAAGCCGCCATGCTCTGAGACGAAACACCCAGGGCCGATATTCCGTTAACAAAGATTCCGATGGTGCCCCACATAAGCGCGGCGATCAGCACCAGCACATAGCCCACATTACTTCTCTTCAACGCAGTCTCCTCGGTATTATTTCCAATATGTTTCATGCTACGTTATAGTCGTTATATACATTTATCAAGACTGAAATCGGCGAACGGGAAAACTCTTGACACAGGAAGTGTCGCAGGTGCCGGCAGAAAGGGAACGTCCCCAAGTGCCGCTCTAGCAGTTGCGGTGAAATAGTTCTCAAATAGAGGCCTCACGCCCCCAACAGGAACTATTCCACCGCAACTTATGAGGAGTTTTGGGCTGTTAGGCCGCTCTATCCCTTAGTAATCGAGCTTCCACATGTAACGACGCGTCATATAGTCCTTGTGGGTGACGGCAGAGAGCGCGCGCATGTACACGTTGTTGAGAATCGGAGCAAAGATCAGGTGGTTGAAGTACTCGCTCACGCTGTCCTTGATGTCGTTGAGGCCAAGCTCCTTGGCATCGAGCTGATAGACGCGCTCGCCACCGTACTGGTTGACGAAGCGAATGCCGCGCTCGTCGTTGCAGCGGCTGCGGCCGACACTGATGAGCTGGAACAGCGAGGTACGCTTGTCCAGGATCTCGAAGGGGCCGTGGAAGAAGTCGCAGGTGTTGATGGTGCAGGAGTCGATTTGCAGCATCTCCTGCACGTTGCAGATGCTAAAGACGTAGGCGGCACCAAAGAGCGGACCCTGAGCCATGACGTTGATGCAGGGCTTGTCGGCGTTCTGCTCGGCCCACTTGGCAGCGAGCGGACGGGTGTACTCGACGGCCTTGCGATAGATGGGGTCGACCAAGTCGAAGGCGGCCATAGCGGTCTCGTACTCGGCATAGCCCTCGGTCTGCTGCGTGAGCTCCATGGCGACCATGGTCACGACGGCGGAGTTGGTGCGGCCCATGCAGGACTCGTCGACGGCCAGGCTGTCATATTGGACCTTGTAGTCGCAGACCTCGGTGAGGCCGGACTCGTCGACATAGATGGCGATGGTGCTGGCGCCGTGGTCCTTGGCGACCTGGGCGGCGACGATGGTCTCCTTGGTGCCGCGCATGGACACGACGACGGCCAGGGTGTTCTCGTTGACGTAGGCAGGGGTGGCGTGCACGAACTCGTTGCTGGTGTAGCTGGAGCTCACGACCTGCGTGGCCTCGTGCTCCATAAAGTACTGGGCAGGATAGTTGCCGCCGTTGGATCCGCCGGCGCCAATCCACACGACGCGCTTGATGCCGCCCTTGTCCGCCTTGTCAGCCAAAACCTGGGAGACGACGTCCTTAACCTGTTCCTGAGTAGTCATCGTGCATCAGCCTTTCTTCTCGTTTGATGCTCTCGATGGCATACAAGTTACATACATGTTTTGGCTATGTCGATTAGTTGTATGCTATATTTGTCTTAGAAATTTTGCTGATGCAGTTTTCGATAACTGGCTACCAGTGATTTTGTTGTTGTATTGAATACATGCTTGATTAGACTCGCATACAGGTTAGATACAGGTTGATCGCATGAACGCTTCGTCTAAAAAGAAACTGACCCAATACGAGCGCTTGGCGGGCATGCTGCGCGACCGCATCGCCGCCGGCACCTACGCGCGCGGAGACAAGCTGCCGTCCGAGATGGAACTCATGGACGAATCGGGGCTGTCGCGCAGCACCGTGCGCCATGCCCTTAAAGTGCTCGTTGATGAGAGTCTGGTGCGCACCGAGCGCGGGCGCGGCGCCTTTGTGGCCGACACGCCCGCGCTCCACGAGAACAACCTGGTGTTTTCGAGCTACACGGCACAGGTCCAGGGTCAGGGCATGAAGCCCACCACGCGCACCGTGGACTCGGGCTTTGCCAAGGCGGCCGGCAGCATAGCTAAGTTCTTTGACGCCGCCGTGGGCAGCAAGCTCGTCAAACTTGTCCGCCTGCGCTACCTGGACGACGCGCCGCTGTGCCTGGAGACCACCTATCTACCGCCAAGCTTCAAGACGCTCATCGATCGCGATATCAACGGTTCGCTCTACGCCACGCTGCGCAAAGAATTCCATCGCGCGCCGGCACAGGGGCACAAGACCTTTGAGGTGTGCTATGCCTCGCAAAACGAGGCGTTTTTGCTCAACGTTGAGCGCGGGCAGGCGCTGATCCTGATCACCGACTACGTCTACGACACCGACGGTCACCCGCTCCATGTCTCCAAGCGCATCCAACGCACCGACCGCGCCAAATACACCGAGCCCATCGGTTAGCGCACTACACGAGGCGAAAACTAACTAATATACGTTTTACCTGCGGTTTTTATAAAATCTCAAGCCAGAATGGCGCAAGTGCCAGCATCGCCTGGCAATACGCGCCGTCCAAGCTCAACTGTTCCTGCTCAGAATATCCAGCACCGTAAACCTAAGTGAGTAGACTTTTCGCGACCTGCCGAGCACACCCAAAACAGCCACCTCCGTGACCTGCGGCTTTACTAAAGCAGATACGCTTTGTGCTTGCCCTGCGCCAAAAAGTCTACTCACTTAGCTCGCAAGGCGTCCCGAAGGGACGATTCAGGTCAAAATAGCGTACGAACGCTGCATTTCTTGCGGCGATTTGATACCGCAAGACAGCCAAAAACCTGTCCCTAAATGGTAGGTTTGAAACCTTGAGCGACAAGTGCGGGGAACCAGGTTGGTTTGGGCTGGTTGGGGACGCGCTCGGCTAGAACCAGCTCCATCCAGCACATGTCGTACCAGCGGCCAAACTTTTGGGCGCAGCGATCAAAGGCGCCCACCAGGCGATATCCCATATGGGCATGGAAATCCTGACTGTTGTGCGTCAGGTACTCGTCGTCCTTGTCATGCGGCACGGCGATGAGGGCGCACATGTTGGTGATGCCCATCGCGACCAGGCATTGCTTGAGCGCGTCATGCAGCTTGCGGCCCAGCCCGCCGTGGCGCACATCGCGTGCCAGGTAGATCGATGTCTCGACCGACCAGTCGTATGCCTCGCGGCTGTTAAGCGCGCTCGCATAGGCATAACCTACCGGACGCCCGTCCAACTCCATCACCAGATACGGATAGCGCTTGAGCGTACGCTCGATGCGCCCGGTGAACTCCTCAACGCTCGGCACCTCGTATTCGCAGGTAATCGCCGTCTGGCGCACATATGGCTCATAGATGGCAAGCAACGCCGGCGCATCATCGGGCGTCGCCAGGCGAATCGTCGGCTCGGACATCTCGGTCATACAACCCTTCTCCCCAAAAGCAAAGGCCGCCCTGCGCCAAACCCAGCGCAAGGCGGCCCCTCGTCATTACATCAGGCTACAGGATAGCCGCCAGCGCGTCGATGTCCTCCTGCGTCGTGGCCCAGCTGGTGCAAAAGCGCACCACCGTGTGGGTCTCGTCGTACTTTTCCCAGTACTCGATCGCCGCATGCTCGCGAATGCGGGCCATGTCCTCGTTGGGCAGAATCACGAACTGCTGGTTGGTCGGCGTTTCCAAAAAGAACTGGTAGCCGCGCTCGTGCAGCACACGGCGCAGCGCCTGAGCGGTCTCGATCGCCTGACGACCAATCTCAAAATACAGGCCGTCGGTAAAGAGCGCCTCAAACTGCACGCCCGTCAAGCGGCCCTTGGCAAGCAGCGCGCCATGCTGCTTAATACGCGGAATGGGATGCGCCGGGGCGTGCATGCCGCAGAACACCACGGCCTCGCCGCACAGAGCGCCGCACTTGGTGCCGCCGATGTAGAACACGTCACACAGCTGCGCCAGCTCGGGCAGGGTAATGTCGCACTCATCGGCTGCCAGCGCATAGGCCAGGCGGGCGCCATCCACAAACAGCGGAATCTCGCGCTTCTGGCACACTGCGTGAATCGCCGCGAGCTCGGCCTTGGAGTACAGCGTGCCGTACTCGGTCGATAGGCTCACGTACACGGCGCCCGGGAACACCGTGTGCTCGTAGCTCTCGTTTTCGTAGAACACCTGGATATAGTTTTCGAGGTCCTCGGCGTGCATCTTGCCCTCGTAGCCGGGGATGGTGAGCACCTTGTGGCCGCCAAACTCGATGGCGCCCGCCTCGTGGCAGGCAACGTGGCCAGTCTCAGCAGCAACGACGCCCTCGTACGGCGCGAGCAGCATGTCGATCACCGTCGCGTTGGCCTGCGTGCCGCCCACCAGAAAAAACACGTCGGCATCGGGGGCCTGACAGGCCTCGCGGATAAGCTTCTTGGCACGCTCGGTGTGTGCATCGGTACCATAGCCGGGCTGCGGCTCCATATTAGTGTCGACGAGCGCCTGCAGCACCGCCGGGTGTGCGCCGTGGGAATAGTCGTTGTTGAACGCGAGCATGGCAATCCTCTCCTACCGGGCATCAGCCAGATGATTCAAACGGGGCTATTGTACGCCGTTGGGATAGGCAATGCGCGCGGCAAGACACTCAAGTGCCAGTACTAGGGCAAAACCGCAGCTCACGTCGCTCAAAAAGTGTGCTCCAATCACGATGCGCCCAAAGGCGACGAGCACCGCGACCACAGCCGCCGCCCAAAAGATCACGCGGCGACGCGAAGGCTTTTCCGTAAAGGCCGCCGCGGGAAGTCCAGCAAGCATAAGGCCGATCGCCGCGTGCGCCGTGTGTCCGCTCGCAAACGACTTAAAGCCGTCCTTGATCACGCCGGCGGCGATATAGCTCCACTTGTCGGGATTGCCGATCACCCACCACGGCTGAAAATTGAGCCCCGGCGTGACCTCGATCACGCGCATGCGTGGGCGCGACCACAACGGCTTAACAATGACGTTGAGGATGATGGCCTGAGCGACCCACACGGCAAGCACCATCAGCGCCCAGCGCGTGAGATCGTCGGGGTCGGTGTCGCGCGTAAGGCGATAGGCGATGAGGTTGGCCGCGATGGCCAGCGTAAACGTCAGTACCAGCTGAAACGCGATGAGCTTGCCGCCGACGCGCAGCGATCCGATAATCTCGTAGCCGACCAGGCCCACGTTGATCAAAACGCCCAACGCGGCGAGCCACTTGCTCGCCTTGGAATCGGGGCGTGCCGAGCGCACGAGCATAACGCCCGCGATGCTCGCCGTCAGCTCAAACGGCAGCTCGCCGGCGGCCTCGATAAAGCGGCCGTACATGCTGCCGATGTTGAACAGCGCGCTCGAGATTTGGTAATCGAAAAAGGTGCCCACGCCCAGGCAAAGGGCAAGGATAACCGCTATAGCAGCGGCGTCTTTCTTGTAGATGTACCCGAACATGCTTTCCTTTCGATGAAACCAGAGTGCCCAAATGGGGCGTTTGCAGCATCGACCCGTTAATCATCGTCGGACGCACCCAGCTGCTGCAGCAGCATAAGCGCGGCCGCCACCGGGCCGGTGCCGTCGTTGGCGTCGAGACCGCGGCCCAGGCCGCTGCCCGCGCCGGCGCCCGCCTTGTAGGGCACCGACAGTTTGCGGCTCTTGGGAAAGTTCACCGCGCCATAGTGGGTCTTGAACTCAAAGGCCACCTTCTTGGGCACGTCAACGCCCAGGAAGGTAATGCGCCCACCGCTGAGCGTAACGCTCTCGAGCCCCAGGCGCTCGCCGCGGATACGGATGCGCGCACGGTTGAACAGGTTGAGCCCCGCCAACGGCAGCTCACCGTGCGCGGCCTCGGTCTCCTCCTGCACCTCGTCGATACTCTCCAGGTCCTCGGCGGCCGCGAGCTTGCGGTACACGAGCACGCGCTGGTCCACCGCCGGCATGTACTCCTCGGACAAGAAGTAGTCGGCCGGCAGGTTGATGCCCACGCTCGCCGCCTCCACGCCGGCATCGTCATCGCCGCGCGCCTCGGCCACGGCCTGGCCCAGCATCTGCGTAAACAGGTCGAAGCCCACGCTCGACAGGTTGCCGTGCTGCTCGGCGCCCATAAGCGAGCCGGCGCCGCGAATCTCCAGGTCGCGCATGGCGATGCGCATGCCGCTACCCAGGTCCTGGAACTCGGAAAGTGCAGTCAGGCGCGCCGTGGCCTCCTCGGTGAGAGGCAGCTCGCCCGGGAACATAAAGTACGCGTAGGCCTGCGTGGCAGAACGGCCCACACGGCCCTTGAGCTGGTAGAGCTGTGCCAGACCCAGACGCTGCGAGTCCTCGATGATGAGCGTGTTGGCCGTTGCGTTGTCGATACCGCTCTCCACGATGGTTGTGGCGATGAGCACGTCAATCTTCTTGGTCGCGAACTCGATCATCACGTCCTCGACCTCGCGCGGGCTCATCTTGCCGTGTGCCACGCCCACGCGCGCCTCGGGCGCAGCCTCGTGCACGCGCGCCACGGCATCGTCGATGGTCTTGACGCGGTTGGACACGTAATACACCTGACCGCCGCGGCCCACCTCCAGGCGAATCGCTGCACTCACCACGTCGGGGTCGTACTCCCCCACGTGCACGATCACGGGACGACGCCCGGTCGGCGGTGTGGTGATCAGGCTCATGTCGCGCACGCCGCTTGTGGCCATCTGCATGGTTCGCGGAATAGGCGTTGCCGAGAGCGTGAGCACGTCGATCTGCTCGCGCAGGTTTTTGAGCTGTTCCTTGTGCTGCACACCAAAGCGCTGCTCTTCGTCGATGATCACCATGCCCAGGTTCTTGGGGTTCACATCGGCCGAAAGCAGACGGTGCGTGCCGATAAGCACGTCGATCGTGCCCTCGGCAAACGCCTTGAGCGCGCGCTTTTGCTGCGCCGGCGTGCGGAAGCGGCTGAGCACCTCGACCTCCAGGCCAAACGGGGCAAAGCGCTCAAAGAATGTCTCGTAGTGCTGTTGGGCCAGAATGGTCGTGGGGCAGAGCACCATGACCTGGCGACCGGAGTCAACGCACTTAAACGCTGCGCGCAGGGCGACCTCGGTCTTGCCAAAGCCCACGTCGCCGCACAGCAGGCGGTCCATGGGCTTGGGCGCCTCCATGTCCGCCTTGATGTCGGCGATAGCCTCCAGCTGGTCGCGCGTCTCGTCGTAGGGGAAGCTCTCCTCCATCTCGATCTGCTCGGGCGTATCGGGCGGACAGGCGATACCGGTAATCGACGAGCGGCGCGTATACAGGTCGACCAGGTCAAACGCCAGCTTTTTGGCATTCTTGCGCGCCTTGTTGGTGGCCCGCGTCCAGTCGGCGGTGTTGAGCCTGGTCAGGCGCGGTTTATCGCCGTCGGGACCAACGTAGCGCGTAATGCGGTCAACCTGCTCCAACGGCACGTAGAGCTTGTCGCCATCGGCGTATTCCAGCAAAAAGTAGTCGCGCTCCTTGCCGCCCACTTCCTGACGCGCGATCTCGCTAAAGAGCGCGATGCCATGCGTTGCATGCACCACGTAGTCACCCGGCTTAAACGGGAAGGTGATCTGTGTAATGTCAACCTTGCGGCGGCTGCGCGCGCGGTTGGCATCCATGCGGGCGTTGAGGTCGGCGATCGAGAACACGGCCAAATTGGCGTCGGGCACCACCACGCCCTGCGGCAGGGCAGCGTCCACAAAGGTCACGCGCCCGCGCGAGATGGTGGGCACGGCGGCACCGGCGGCAGCCTGCGCGGCACCCGCCTCGAGCGAGCGGGCGTTGAGCGCATCGGCCTTACGCTCGCGAATGGAAGCATGGGCCTCCTGGCGTGCGGCACGGTCGGCGGAATCCGCCGCTGCCACGCGCACGCGGTCGCCGATAGCGCCGGCATTTTCGGGCGCCGCGGTCAGCGATTCCTCAAAGGTAATGCCCTCGTCGCCAAAGGTGAGCTCCATCGACTCGCGCGCACCGCGGTCGGGAATGGCAAACACGCAGGCATAGCGCTTGCCCACGACCTCCTGGATGCGCGTCATAAAACGGTTGTCCGAGCCTGCGATGGCAGGCTGCTCAATCTTGAGTTCGGCCGTCACCGCACCGCCGGCACGGATGAGGCTCACATAGTTCAGGCGTTGCTGGGAACCAAAGTCGAGTTGCTGGGCGCGCACGTACAGGCCGTCCAGACGGTCGACCCCCGCCTCGCCGGCACGGGCCTCGATGTCCTCGTAGGCGCGCAGGCAATCGTCGAACAGCGAGCGCGGCTCGGACAGCACCACGAGCGCCTTGCCGCTCACGTGCGACAACGGGCTCACGGTCTGGCCGTACATCACCGGCAAAAAGCGGTCGAGCTCAGGCGTGACGATGCGCGCATCCACCATCTCGAGCAGCGCCGCCAGCTTACTGTCGTCCTGGCTGGCGCGGTAGAGCGCCACATGCATGTTGTGAACGGCCTCGTCGGTGAGCGCCAGCTCGCGACAGGGGAAGATTTCGATGCTGTCCTCGTTGCCGATGGTCTGCCCCGTGGAACTCACCATGCGGCGGATGCGATCGATCTCGTCGCCGAAAAACTCAATGCGCACGGGCGCCTTTTCCTGCGCGGGAAACACCTCGACGGTGTCACCGTGCACACGGAACAGGCCGGGCGCGTCGGCGGCGCCGGCATTTGTGTAGCCCATGCCCACCAGACGCTGCGGCACCTCGTCAAAGGGAATCTCCTCGCCCACCGCAAAGGTCGTCGACTCCCAGTAGCGGCTCTCAACTGGCGGCACGCAGCGCAGCAGCGCGCGGGCCGAGGCGACCATAATGCAGCTGTCGCCGCGCACGATGCGTCCCAGGGCCTCGCAGCGCTGCGCCACCACGGCGTCGTCGGGCGCCTGCTCGCGCCAGGGGTAGTCCTTGCGCTCGGGAAAGCGGCACACGTGCGCCAGGCCCACGTAGGCGGCAAGGCTACGAGCGGCGCGATCGGCGGCGTCCTCGCCACTCACGATATAGACCGTGGGACGCGGGCGGCGCGCAAACTGGGCGGCCGCCATCAGCGTGCGGCCCGACTGCGACACAGCCAGCGTCACGTCCTCGCCGGCATCGAGTCCGGCCTCGACGGTCTGCAAGGCCTCGGCAGTGTAGAGCTGCGCGGCTATACGGTGAATGAGCATGCTGTTCCTCCGGCATCGCAACGCCAAAAGCCCGCCGAGGCAAGCTCGGCGGGTCGTTCGTCAAATTCGTTGCCTGTCATGGTAGCGCATGGAGAGGACTCCAGCTCAAGCGTACGCCCAGCCCCGCAACAAAAACGCCAGACGGGCAAGCCGTCTGGCGCTATCAGAGTGAGCTATACGCCGAGTCTAGTCGTAGACGCCCATTTTAAGCAGTGTGAAGGTCGGAGCGCCGTCACCCTGCGCGACGCGGACCGTGCAAGTCTCAGTACGGCCCCTGGATGCGTCCGCTTGAATTGCGGCAATGAACTGGTCCTTTGGCAGGCCGTAAGCGCTCTCGGGGATGTCGGAAGGAAGTAACGCACCGCCAGCACTGTAGACCTCATAGGTGAGCTCGTAGATGTTGTCGCCAAGGTCAGTCGCGCCCGTAACGATGGCACACGATGGGTTGTAATTTCCCTGGCCGTATTCCTGCTTCAGATACAAGTACCCGTCATGCGCTTCGGCCGAATCAGGAATCGCCTGCCCCTCCGGCGTTCTGTCATAAGTCATATCGGCATCGGAAAGCGTCAGACCCGTCAAGCGGTTGAGTTCCCTATTGATCACATCAGTCGCCACACGCTGACTATTACCGTTGTCATAGTCGCCTTTCTCGATTCGATACGGCGCGTTGTCAATAAAATGGCACCAGATAAACTTAACCAGCTTGTATTTCTCGTCATCAGAAAGTCCGTCAGTCGAATCGAAGCCGCCCGCCTGATACCAGTCCCGATCGAAGTGCTCCTCCGTAAAGTTCGATAGGAACAGGTTCGCGGCGGCATAGGTTGCCTGGTCGTTGAGGTCAACTTTTACACTGCTGCCGGTCTGCTCGGGCTCTTCCGGCTCTTCTTGCTCTTCGGCAGGCTTCTCCTTGGCGCTTCCCTTGTCCTTGTGCTCGGCCGAACCCTCGTCGGACCCAAGTACCGTAATTTGCGATGAGTTGCCCTGCCCAAGCGGACCCAGCACGCCGGTCAGTGCCAGCGCGGCACCGCCCGCCGCCAGCACGCCCACCACGCACATGCCGATAATCACCGCTCGCTTATGCGACCTCTTCTGCACGGGAGGCATTCCTGCCGCCGGCATCGGCGCGGGCTCGGCGGGCGCGGCCGCCGGAAAAGCGGCGCCCATGCGTGCCCCGCAGTTCGTGCAAAAATCGGTTCCGTCGGGCATCTCGGAGCCACACTTGGCGCAAAACATACTCGGGCATCCCCTCACAACAAACGGTATCTGTCGCCATCATATTGAGCCTTCGCAGCCCAAATGTGTTGCGCAACATTGGCCAAAGCCTTCGGACGCCTGCAAAACGTGCCGGGCCCTACCCCGTCACGCGCACGCTGGGGCAAAGGTCTGCCAGCGGGCACTCGTCGCACTTGGGTTTGCGGGCGTCGCAGATCTCGCGGCCAAAGGTGATCCACTGGTGATTGACCGACTCCCAATACTCGTGCGGCAAGATCTTGAGCAGATCCTGCTCGGTCTTGAGCGGCTCTTTGGCATGCGTCTTGGGGCTCAGCATCAGGCGGTGCGCGATGCGGTTGACGTGCGTATCGACCGCAATGCCCTCCACGATGCCAAACCCAACGTTGAGCACGATGTTCGCCGTCTTGCGCCCCACGCCCGGCAGCTTTACAAGCTCCTTCATGTCGGCCGGCACCTCGCCGCCGTAATCGGCAACGATCATCTGCGCGGCCTCCACGGCATGCTTGGCCTTGCTCTTATAAAAGCCGAGCGACTTAATGGTGTCCGCCACGTCGGCCACGCTCGCCCCTGCCATGGCCTCGGGCGTGGGCCACTGGGCAAACAGCTGCGGCGTCACCTTGTTGACCTGTGCGTCGGTCGTCTGCGCCGAGAGCAGTACCGCAATGAGCAGCCTGAAGGGATTCTCGTGGTCCAAGAAGCACTCGACCGGGCCATAGCGACGGTTAAGGCGCTCGCACACCTCGATGGCGCGTTCGCGTTTGGCGGCATTGGTCTCGCGTGGCATAACGACTCCTCGGCTCGGCAGAAACATAACTTCACGGAAACGATTGTCCCACGTACGGGGGCCTTAAGCCTCCAAAAATGCGCCGGTCTGGCGGCTCCACAGGCTTGCGTATTCGCCGCCCGCCTCGACAAGCTGCGCATGCGTGCCGTCCTCGACAATCTCGCCGTCGGCCAACACCACGATGCGATCGAGCGCCGCCACGGTGGACAGGCGATGCGCCACCACAATGGAGGTGCGCCCGCGCATCAGGTTCTCGAGTGCTTCCTGCACCAGCGCCTCGGACTCACTGTCCAGGGCAGAGGTCGCCTCATCAAGCACCAGAATCGGCGCGTCGGTGAGGATGGCACGGGCGATGGCCACGCGCTGGCGCTGACCGCCCGAGAGCTTAACGCCGCGCTCGCCCACCATGGTGTCAAAGCCATGGGGCAAGCGGTCGATAAACTCAGTCGCGTTGGCCAGGCGCGCAGCCTCGCGAATCTGCTCGTCGGTAGCGTCGGGGCGACCGTAGGCGATATTCTCGCGAATGGAGCGGTGGAACAGCAGCGCCTCCTGCGGCACGTAGGCAACCTGGCGGCGCAGGCTCTGCTGCGTGCAACGCGAGACGTCCTGGCCGTCCACCAGCACGCAGCCGCCCTGCACGTCGTCCAGGCGCAGCAGCAGCTTGGTGAGCGTCGTCTTGCCCGAGCCCGATTTGCCCACCAGGCCCACGCGCTGGCCCGCCGCCACATGGAGCGTCAGGTCGTCGAACACGCTCTCGCCCACCGCGGCATCACGGTATGCAAAGCTCAGGTGCTCAAAATCAATTGCGCCCTCGCTCACCTTGAGCTCGGGGGCATTCTCGTCGTCTGCCACCAGACGCGGCTCGTCCAGCACGCGCGTCATCTCGGCGGCGTCGCCCAGCGCGCGGTTGATGCGCTGCATCATGGAGCTCACGTAGTTCAGACGCATAGTGAGGTTGTACGTATAGGTAAAGATCATGACGAGCGCACCGGCAGAGATGCCAAACCACGCGTTGCCGCCCGCGACGAACACACTCACCACGGCCATGGTGATGACGATAAGGCCCGAGGTCGTAAAGTTGCGCTGCATCATGGCGTGCATCGAAACCGTCTCGGCATCGCGCGCGGCGCGGTCGGCGGTATCGAACAGGTCGCGCTCAAAGTCCTCGCGCCCGCAGGTCTTGACGGCCAGGATGTTCGTGACCGCGTCGGAAAGCACGCCCGACAGCTTGTTCTGCGCGGCGGACGTCGAGGCCGAAAGCGGCATGATGCGCTTGTACATAAGCCAGACAAACGCAATGTAGACGACCATGATGCCCACCAGGATTGCGGTAAATGTGGGCACCACCGGGGCGAGCGCCGCCACCGTGCAGATGATCGAGGTAATGGTGGGGATAAGCGAATACACCGTCACGTCCACCAGCCCCGTGTAGCCGCTCATAAAACGGCTCGTTTGGCTCACAAGCGATCCGCCAAAGCGGCTGGTGTGGAACGTCATGGACTGGTTGGAGAGCGTGTCGAAGCACAGGCGCGCCAGGTGGTAGTTACCCGCGATCTCGAGCTTGTAGACGGTGTAGTCCTGCAGCTTGGAGAGGATCTGGCCTACCAGGTTAACGAGCACGAGCGCCAGAATGTAAGGACCAAAGACCTCAAACACCTGGTCGCCTGCCACGGAGCCGGCCTGGACACGGTCGACGATAAGCGCCATCACGTAGGTGTTGGCAAACGTAAGCAAAAAGATATAGCCCGCCGACGAGAACACCGAGAGAAAGACGATCAGCGGCTGCGTGCGCGTGACGTCCCAAAAACGCCGCAGCGTGCGGCGCACGGTAGAGCGCTTGAGCGGACTGGTGCTTCTCTGAGACATGGGCTTCCTTTCGCGTCTGATAGGGCGAAACGCCATTGTTGCACACTGAAGTGCACTTCAGGCAAGCGCGACGCGAAAAGCGGCGGGGTGCCCGCGTCCGCGCTGGCGCCCCGCCGTCCATTTCGGCTAGTCCTCGTCCTCCTGGCCTGCGGACGTGAGCCCCAAGATCACGTCGGCCTGGTCGGTATCCTCCAGCGCGTCGATGTCCTTGAGCTTGCGCTCCATAACGTTGGTGCGCGTGGTGATGATGCCCTCGACCGTTTTGCCCGCGGTCTCGATCTGCTGCTGGGCACGGCGCAGCGCCGCCTGATAGCGCGGCAGCTCGGCCTTGACGGCGGAGAGCACGCGCAGCACGTCGTCGGTGCGCTTTTGCAGCTTAAACGTCTGGTAGCTCATCTGCAGGCTGTTGAGGATGGCGGCCATGGTGCTGGGGCCGGCAACGTTGACGTGATAGTCGCGGCCCAGGGTCTCGATAAGCCCGGGGCGGCTGACGACCTCGGCGTACAGGCCCTCAAACGGCACGAACATAATGCCAAAGTTGGTCGTCGCGGGCACGCTCAGATACTTCTCGCAGATGTCCTTGGCCTCGCGCTTGACCATCGCATCAAGCGTCTTGCGCGCAGCGGCGACGGCCTCCGTGTCGCCCGACTCCTGGGCGTCGAGTAGATGCTCGTACGCGTCACCCGGGAATTTGGAGTCAATCGGCAGCAGCACGGGATCGCCCTCGTCTACCGGCAGCTTGACGGCAAACTCAACACGCTCCGAGGCGCCAGGTTTGGTGGCGACGTTTTCCAGATACTGGTCGGGCGTAAGGATGTCCGCCAGGATCGCGCCCAGCTGTACCTCGCCCAAAATGCCGCGCGCCTTGACGTTGCCCAGAACGCGCTTAAGGTCGCCCACGCCGGTAGCGATAGATTGCATGTCGCCCAGGCCCTTGTACACGGCCTCGAGCTGATCGCTCACTTGCCTAAACGATGCGGACAGACGGTCGTTGAGCGTACGGGAGAGCTTCTCGTCCACCGTCGCGCGCATCTGGTCGAGCTGCACGTTGTTGTCCTTGCGGATGGCGCCCAGCTGGGCATCAACCGTCTCGCGCACCTTGTCCAGGCGGTGCTCGATGCCCTCGCGGTTGGCGCCGAGCTGCTGAGCCGTCTCACGGCGCAGGTCATCCATACGGTCGCCAGCCTGCGAGAACTCACGCGCGATGGTCAGGTAGCGTTGCTGCTCCACAGCGGCGTCGGTCGTCTGCTGCTGCGCGATGGCGTTTGCCGTGCGGCGCGTTTCTGCCAGCGCCACATTAAGGGCGTCGAGTGCATTGTTGGCCTGCTCGAGCGCCGCGAGCGTCTCCGCATCGTTGCCGCCACGCTCTCGCAACTCGGCACGAAGGCCCTTAAGCTGCAGGGCGCAAACCACAGCAACTCCCACCGCCACCAAGGCAATCACAACAAGCGCAATATCAATAGCAGACATAGACTCCGCCCAACAAACCCAATCGATTATCAATCAAAACCGCGATCAATCTTACCCCGCCACACGCACCGGGCGCTCGGCCCCTTCTTGGGCGCTTCTCTCCTCCGCGTATTCCATAATGCGGCGCGCTGTCTTCCTGCTCACCTTCGAGTCATCACCGGCTAAGTATGCGTACACGTTTCCCTTATTCAGATTCAAATCGCGGCAGAGACCGTAGCGCGTTACGCCCGACTTCCCTAGCGCTCCCAATGTTCTTTTTCGCATCAGGGCGTTGATCCTTCTGTCCGCCACTGGCTTTTCCTTCACCGCTCTATACGCGCGCCAGACGTTGGCATAACGGTTAGGGAGCTCACTTTTGGCGCATAGAGACGCCATGCTACCCGCTTGATCGTACAAGGACAAAACGCCTCGGTAATCCTCTTCCATCCACGAGCCCTCAGATAAACCCAGAACGTATTCGGCTTTTCCTTGCGCTAAAGCGAGCAAAAACAGAGGCTCCGCCACGCGCGGCCCAACCGTTGTTGCCTGCTTTACAAGCTTCCTAAAACTCAGCGACTGCTGTCCGGACAGCTCTCGGCAATAGCCTTTCAAAAATCCCTCAAAAGTCAGATTCAACCGAGCACCTCCTTTTTGTATTGCCTGTATCTCCTATTATTATTCATCTTCAATAATACTATTCAGTCACACGATTTGACCCGCAAGATGCAAGGATTCCACTCGAGGCGATAATCCTAGCATCCAAGAAGCCCAATGGTGGCGAATGCTAACTCTCCCAGCCGGCGCGGATGGTTGTTATGACATCGCCTAGGCGCTGGCCGAGGGCTGACAGATGTTGGAGCACTTCGCTGGGCGAAGCACCGTTGAGGATGCAGGTGAGCGCATACGAGACCAAGAAAATCGCCGCAAGTCCTAACGGAATGAGCACAATCATCGCTAACGTGCGCAGGCGCTGGCCCACGCGACGATGACGCGTGCGGCGCTTGTCGAACGCAAGCTCCTGCGCATATGAATCTTGTTGTACGGAATAGTTCTCTGGCGCCAATCCGCCCGCAGGCGAAACCGCGGGCGTGGCATTTTGCGCAGGGGGCTGGGCTGCTACCCCTTGCATTTGCATCTCCATAAGCCGTTGCTGTTGGCGCAACATGCGTTCGGCTTGTTGCTGCGGAGTCTCAAGAAACAGATCCATGCTGGCCTCCAAAATCGGAGCATTCGACGCTTGCGCCCAGCATCCCGCACCACCAAGGCCACGGCAACGCAATCCGTAGCAATAGCTGCAAAGTTTCTTGCTGACAAAAGCTGTCGAAAACCTCAACAACTCCCCTACCAGCACTTTCTTTGAGCTTTTTTATCGGATGATCTTTTGCCCTTCCGCCAGCCCGCCAACTGACCAAAATCTAACCAAAAGCTTGACGGAAATTGTGAAGACAGGGACCCCAAACAAAACGTGCCGCCCCATAAGGGGCGGCACGCAAACTTCTTATCTGCTTTTCTGTAGCGAGCACACGACGACTCAACGCCGGAGCGCAGGGCGGGGAAACCTTTGCCTCGCGCGACCCTGCGAAGCCGTGAGCGAGAGGGAAAGGTTTCCCCGCCCTGCGCTCCGTGGTCGGTGAGGACAGACTACATGCCCGCGAGACCGCGGGCGGCGGTGGCGCACATAAACGCCAAGGCTAGAATCACGAGCGAGCCCGCGATATCGACCAGCACGCCCATTGCGCGGCGCTCAAACAGCCAGCTCTCGAAGTGCGGGGCAACGTTGCGCCAAACACGCCACAACAAGATGCCCATGCCGATGACACCGGGAATATTGAGCAGCAAAATCTCGGAGCACAAGAGGCCGATCAGGTTGCCGGCGGCAAAGCCCGCATCGCCCTCGCAGTACTTGCGATAAATCATGTACAGCATGTACGCCACAAACGGCTGCAGGCACGCAGAGATAAACGTGACCACCATCGAGGGGTCCTGAGAAAAGACGTCGGTGAGCTTATCCACGCTCGCGGCATCCTTAGAGGCCAAGAACAGACCGATGACCACCACAGGCACCACGCCCAAGATGACCTCGACCATCGTAAACAGCTTGGCAGTCAGGTCTTCGCTCGCCGTATTCAAATGAGGTGCCCACTCAGGATGAGCATGCGCGCCGACCTTCTTGTCCTTCTCGGCACGATCGGCCTTTTTGCCCTCAGGAACCCGACGACCAGGATCCTTGCGAGTCCCCGCCGCAGCCACCCGAGCCCGAGACTTCTTACCCATACAAAAACACCCCATCAGGTAGTAGATAAACTAAAAGTCGCTACCCAGTGTACCCCACCCATGAACGGCGCCGTCCCAACCAGCCCCCATACAAAAAACGTGCCGCCCCAATAGGGGCGGCACACAAACTTTTTTATCAGCTTTTCTGTAGCGAGCACGCAACGACCCGAAGCCGGAGCGCAGGGCGGGAAATACCTTTGCCTCGCGCGACCCTGCGGAGCCGTGAGCGAGAGGGAAAGGTATTTCCCCGCCCTGCGCTCCGCAGCAGCTAGCGCCACGCGCTAGTAGTTCACCACCTGCTCCTCAAAGTACGCCTTCGGGTGGTTACAAACCGGGCACACCTCGGGCGCCTCGGCACCCACATGCAGGTGCCCGCAGTTCAGGCACTTCCACACCTTTACGCCCTCGCGCTCGAACACCTCGCCCGACTCAATGCGCTCGACGAGCTTGTTGTAGCGCTCCTCGTGAGCCTTCTCGACGGCAGCAACACCGCGGAACTTCGCGGCGATCTCGGCAAAGCCCTCTTCCTCGGCGGTCTTGGCAAACTCGTCGTACATCGTGGTCCACTCGTAGTTCTCGCCCGCAGCGGCATCACGCAAGTTATCCAGGGTGTCGGGGACGGCGCCGTCGTGCAGATACTTAAACCACAGCTTGGCGTGCTCGGACTCGTTGCCTGCGGTCTCGGCAAAGATATTCGAGATCTGCACGTAGCCATCCTTCTTGGCCTTAGATGCGTAATAGCGATACTTGGTGTGCGCCTGGGACTCACCGGCAAAAGCGGTCTCGAGGTTCTTCTTGGTTTGGGAGTTCTCAAAATCCATAGGTGTACTTCCCTTCAACACGTACCGCCCGTAGGCTTCGGACGGCCTTGTCTTTAGGATGCCCTCATCTCGAGAATCTAAACCTTACAATCCTGTTCTTCAGATTCGGGTGGGCTACACGCTTAGCCAGCGGTCGCCCTCCACGCGGCAAAAGCCCTCACGCTCCAAGTCGGCCAAAATGCCTGCGACGAGATCGTGATCGACCGGCTCGCGGCCTGCCGCCGCCTCCATTTCGTTGACACCCGCCACGGCCTCGGCGAGCGTGATGCCCGCCGGCTGCCCATCGCGCGCAGCCAGCAGCATGCGCACAATATGGGCGCGCTTTTGACGGCGCGAGCCCTCAAACTTGGACTGACGGCTATAGCTCGCCGAGCGCCTGGACGGATTGGGCAGCGTCTTCTTAAGATACGCGCCATAATCCAGCAGCGCGTAATACCATGCGCGCGGTGTGTCGGCATCATCGAGCGGCACGGCAAAGGGAGCGATCTCATCCGCCGTCGCGCCGGGAGCCGCCGGACAGGCGGCCTGAATCAGCGGCACCAGCTCGCGATCGGGAACGGCCGGTACATCGGGAAAGAAATGATGCAGAAAGACCGTGCGCACGTTGGTCTCCAGATACACACCCGGTAGATCGAACGCAAACGACCGGATGCCCTGCGCCGTCGCCGGACCAATACCGGGCAGGGCGACCAGGTCGCGCGTCTCACGTGGAAACTCCCCGTCCCAGTCCTCTACAACGCGCTGAGCGGCCTTGTGGAGCGCCAGGGCGCGTCGGTTGTAGCCCATCCCCTGCCAAGCGTCCAAAACATCGGAAGGCGCGGCCTGGGCAAGCGCCTGCACGGTTGGAAAGCGGTCGAGCCACGCGGGCATACGCGTCTCCACACGCGGCACCTGCGTTTGCTGCAGCATAACCTCGGAAAGCCAAATAATGTACGGGTCGCGCGTGCGGCGCCACGGAAGGTCGCGATAACGCAGGACCCCTTCCGAACGAATCATCGAACGAAAGGGGTCCTGAATCATGGCTATGCTCCTTATGCGGCGCTATTCCTCCCGGCAAGCGCACGCACAGGTGGCGTACTCGGGAAACGCATCGCGGTCGGCGAATTTGGAATCGACGGCCGGGAACTGGCGGTGAGCGACGATATCGCCCAGCGAAACGGAATCGAGGTAGTCACGCATCAGCGCTTGAGCTCCGGCCCACAGGGGATGATAGCAGCACGTACCCATGCGCGCACAGTCGCCATCGGGCGCGGTGCAATCGTTCATGACCATGGGGCCCTGAACGGCCTCAACGACCTGGCGGATGGTGACATCGTCGGGGCTGACCTTAAGACGCATGCCGCCATGGACGCCACGCAGGCTCTCCACAATACCGGCCTGAACCAAACCATGCTGGATCGAACGGGCAAACGAATACGGGACATTGACCTCTTCGGCGGCAGTGCGAACAGAAAGCAGACGCTCCGGGTCCTCGGCAAGCATCGCGAGCATGCGAAGGGCGTAATCAGTCTTCCTCGATATGTCCATTTTTCCCCTTTCAAGGAATAGGAACAGCTCGAACGAGCTCCGGGGCCGAGCTTACGTCGAGACACCAATGACCGCAGGACATCCAAATAGTAAATCGGATATCCACTGAGTGCCGCGCTTGGAGCGAAATGCATCAGATGCGGCCTACAGTGCAATTTAGTATAACCTAACCCCCTGTCTCGTTGAACAGGTGTTGCGCAACAAAGCTGTTGTTCAGACAAATATACTTGTTAGATTTTACTTGCGTTCCCGAAGGCGCGGGGATTCTGGGCGAAGATGCACCAGGGCAATCGTTCTACCGAAACAAAGTGCATCAAACGCAAAAAGCCACGTCCGAAGACGTGGCTTTAATTGCGTTGGCGGGAAGTACGGGGCTCGAACCCGCGACCTCCGACGTGACAGGCCGGCGCTCTAACCAAACTGAGCTAACTCCCCAGGCAGTCGTTCGCGTTTGTTTCCGCTCGCGTGCGCTGCGGGGATTAGTATACACAGAAGTCCGTCCGCCGCGCAACAACTTTTTTGAAAATATTTTTGTGGGCCCTCCGGGAGGGTCTCCGGGGCCGGCTGGCGCGGGTTAAGCTTGCTGCTCTACAGTCCTGCGCAAGACGGAAAGCACATTAAGTGCTTTCCTTTGCGTGCGGAACTCGCGACAAACTTAACCCGCGCCAGCCGGCCCCGGAGACCCTCCCTGCCGTCACATTGTTCAACCAGTTTTGCGGGCGTGCGCCGCTGCGCGGCTAGCCCGCGTGCTCCGCGGCGGGGTTGGTCTGATGGATCTTGTTGAACTTCTGCCTTTGGCTCAAAGAAAAACGGGAGACGCGATCTGCATCCCCCGTTTTTGTTGCGGTTAGTCCAAGTCGATAAACTTGGTGCTGAGGATCTTGCCGTCCTTGACGAGCATTCTGGCCATGGTGGGGCCTCGGCTGCCTCTGGGGTAGCTGGCGCTACCGGGATTGAGGACCAGGCAGCGGCCCACTTGGGCTTCTTTGGTTACGTGGGTGTGACCGTTGATGGCTACGTCTACGGATCCCACGGGCAGGTCTTCACGGTAGTGAGCTACGGCGAATTTGAGGCCTTCGTAGGTGAAGATGGCCAGACGGTCTACATCCGGGCCGTAGTCGCGGTAGTAGTCGTTGTTGCCTAGGACCGCTCGCACGGGGGCGATGGTGCATAGATGCTCGTAATCCATCTCTGAGGTGAGGTCTCCGGCGTGGATGATCAGATCTGCGCCCTTGAGCTCGTCCAGAAGCGCGGGCGAAAGATAGCCGTGGGTGTCCGAGATGATGTCGATGCGCTTGGCGCCTGCACTGTTCATGAGATCCCTTCTGCAAAACCGATTCGACGTATATACAAAAAGCCCCACGGCTCCGCAGACAATTGGTCTACAGGGCTGCGGGGCCAGTGTGCTAGAGGCTCAGGGCCTTCTTGAGCGGCACAACGCGGCGGCGCGAAACCGGCACGCGTTCGTCGACGCCCGTAATGCCCAGTTGGATAGCGCCCGAGGGCACCGTCTCGACATCCGTGACGCACGCCAAGTTGACGATATAGCGGCGATGAACGCGAAAGAAGCCAAAGTCGCAAAGCTTGGCCTCGAACTGCGCCAGCGAAGTCGTCGATAGAAAACGATCATCGACGGTATAGATACAGGAGTAATCGTCCTTGGCCATGATGAAGCGAATGTCATCCACGGGAATGAGGACCTTACGGCCGCCCTTTTCCACCGGAATGCGCTCGATGGTGGCCTTGCTGTCCGTGACGGGCTTGGCGCGCTGCATGACCTTCTCGATCGCGCGATCCAGGCGTGCCTCCTCAACCGGCTTCATTAGGTAATCGACGGCATCTACGTCGAACGCCTCGACGGCATGATCGCTATACGCAGTCACAAACACAATCGCCGGCGGATTCTTAAGCTTATGCAGTGCCTCGGCAAGCTGCAGACCAGAAGCACCGGGCATCGAGATATCGAGAAATACGACATCGACGCGGCTTTCCATCAACATCTCAATGGCGGAGCGGACGCTCGACGCCTCAGTGATCGTGCCGATCTTGCCCGTCTGCTCGAGCAAGAAGCGAAGTTCCGAACGGGCCGGGGCCTCATCATCCACAATCATCGCACGCAGCATAGGGATTAAACCTTTCGTCAACAAACTAGGCTGGGCATCCGCCGCTTGGCGTTGAGCCCATAGCCTTTTATTTTACTCTTGAATGTCAAAGATGCTCTCTGACAAATCAAGGTGCAGGAGCACTTTGGTGCCCTTGCCCGGCGCCGATTCGACGCGCGTATAAGAGTGCGGTCCATAAAAGCGATGGATGCGCTCAGAAATATTGTGCATGGCCACGCCGGCGCCGCCGCCTTGCGGGGAACTGGCATCGGGGCGGGCGGAGCGCTCATCAAACAGCCTGGCGGCGGTGCCCTCGTCCATGCCCACGCCGTTGTCGGCCACGGCAATCAGGATTGCGTCGTCGCCGTCTTGATGAACGGTCACATCGATCCGCAGGGCATCGTCATCGCCCATACCATGCCGCACGGCGTTCTCGACGATGGGCTGGATTACAAAGGCCGGGACCAACGTGTCCTCAACATCCTCGGAGACATCGAAGGTCGCCAGTACGCGGTCCTCGCCAAAGCGCGCCTTCTCAAACGTCAGGTAGCGCTTGGTCTGGGCAACCTCGCGCGAGACCGGGATAAGCGACCCCGAGTTGTCGAGCGTGGCGCGATAGAACGAGGAGAACTCGCGCAGCAGCTCGCGGGCACGCAGCGGATCGGTGCGTGTAAACGACGCGATGGTGTTGAGCGTGTTGAACAGAAAGTGCGGATTGATCTGCGCTTGCAGGGCACGAACCTCGGCACGGGCCGTGAGCTCCTTTTGCACCTCGAGCTCGTGGATGGCGAGCTGCGTGGACAGGATCTCGGCAAAACCCGAGGCAAGCGCATACTGGGTGCGGTCTACGGCGCGCGGGGTCTTGTAGTAGAACTTGAGCGTGCCGACGGTGCGGTCGCCCACCTTGATGGGCGCGATGATACCGGCGGGAACATGGTTGTGCGAGCCATCCGAACCCACCACGTCCACCACGCGGTTGAACGACTGCACGATGCCGTGCTCAATGACGTAGCGCGTGGCAAGCGTGTGGATGGGCGAATCGGGCAGCAGCTTTTCCTCGAACTCGCCCGCGCAGGCCAACACGTTGCTCTCATCGGTGATGGCAACGGTCATGGCACGTGTCTCGGGCAGGATACGCCGGCACACCAAAAGCGCCGATTCCTGCGTCAGACCGCCCTTAATGTCCTCGAGCATGGCCGAGGCAACCGAGAGCGTCTCCTCGGTGTACTGGGAGCGTACCGAATCGGGATTGAGCGTCAAATAGATAAAGATGCACAGGAAGATGCACAGCAGCGCACAGGCGATCACCGTGGCAATCGGCTCAATGCCAGTCGCCAGGGCAAAGATAAAGTACGCCAACACGCAAACGGCACAGACAACGGCGATGATGCGAAAGATTGAAATTGAATTATCGCGCTGGGCGCGGCGGTCGATCATTCAGCCCCCTCCAGGATGCTAATCAGTTGTGCGTCGCGCCAAAGTTCGTCCATGATCTTGGGCCAGAAACTCTGAAAACGCAGGTAGCTTGCGGCGTTTTGGCGGGCATAGGTCTTGGCCTCGTCAATACCGTAACGCCAGATGCGCAGATACCCCTCGTGCTCGCGGGTAAACATGCTGCGAACCATGGCAGTCTTGCGCACGCGGTCGTCGAGCTCGCGCGAGATCCACGGACCCGGATAGGGCATGAGTGATGCGGCGGTAACCGGAATGAGCTCCTTTTGGTGTGCGGCGAACGTCAGCTTGGCCCGCTCGTAGTACCAACGGTACACGTCCTGCATAAAGCGCGGCGAGCGCTTCTCGGACTCGGGCGGCAGGTGACGCACGGTCCACTCGTTATCGAACCACACGTCATAGCCGAACATGCGCATGTTAAACAGGTAGTCCAGATCCTCGCCGCGGGTGATAAACGGGTCGAAGGCCACGCGCGTAAAGGCGCGGGCGTGCAGGGCCATCAGGCCGCCGCACACGTAATTGGAACGCGAGATGCGGGTGCCCGAGAGCGCCTTTTTCATCCAGCGATTGAACTCGATACGCTTGGTCCACCAGCGATGGCAAATGCCCGCTTTGTCCGTGGGAGCCAGCGGCGACCCGTCGCGATCGTAAAAGTATCCGCTCTTGACTAAAATCGGCAGGCCCTGACGCGTCTGTTGGCCCAGTGCATAGGTCGCACGCTTCATAAAGTCGGCATCGATGACGGTCTCGTCGTCATCCAAAAACACAACCGCGTCGTGCCCCAGCACCGCCGCGCAGGCAAGACCCATGTTGCGGATGGCGCCGTAGCCGCGCAGGCTCACGCACTCGCCCGAGCCTTTGGGCGCAATCTGCGCCACGCGGTCGGCAACACGCGAAGCCTGAGTATTGGTAACGACGGTGACCTTAAGTGTGGGATGCGCATTAACGATTTCGCGCACGCGATGGGATACGTCGGGCGTGACAGAAACCGGACAGACCACCAAGAGAATGATGCGCGGAATGTCTCGCACCTGTTCGAGCGAAGTCAGGCAGCGATCGAGCTCCGGGTTGGCGGCATTGAGCGGCGTCGAGTGATCGTAGGTGCCGGGAGCGTTTGCTTGGGTATCATCGCCCGCCCAATATGTTGGGATCACAACCGTGGCGTTCATACCTTTACCCTCCTTGCAACACAAAAACGGGGCGCCGCCAAACACAGGCGACGCCCCGCGACCTAGCTGATTCCATCATACCCACTTGGGCTAAACATTGCTCGGAAGTCAGAATGATTTATGCGGCTACTTCCAAAAGAGTACTGCAGATAGGCACAATTGCCGTACTGAGCCCGGTTGCCTTACGCCGCCGCCTGAGTCATGCGGGACAGGCGGACCAGCAGCACAAAGCCAACAACCAGAAGAACGCCAATGGAAAGGACGCCCAGCGACGGGTTGCCGGTCAGCGAGGTGACGACCGACACTAGAAAGGTGCCCATGACGCTTGCATAACGACCAAAGATGTCAAAGAAGCCGTAGTACTCGTTGGATTTTTCTTTAGGGATAATGCGGCCAAAGTAGCTACGGCTGAGCGCCTGCACGCCGCCCTGGAACAGGCCGACCATAATGGCAAGCACCCAGAACTCAAAGGCGGTCTTGAGGAAGAACGCGGCGAACAGCACAATGCCCATGTAGGCGGCGACGGCCACCAAGATCATATTGAGTGTGCCCACGCGACCGGCGAGCTTGCCGTAGATAATGGCGGACGGGAAGGCCACAAACTGCGTAACGAGCAGCGCCAGCACCAGCTGGGTCGAGTCGATACCCAGAGCCGATCCGTAGCTGGTTGCCATGGAGATGACCGTGTGCACACCGTCGATGTAGAAGAAGAACGCGATCATGTAGACCAGCACGGTCTTGTTGTGGGCGATCTCGCGCATGGTGTGTCCGACCTCGGAGAACACACCGCCCGCGATGTGGCCGATGGTGTCCTCGGGACCGCGCTCGCGACCGTACTTTTGCTTATAGGTGCGAATGAGCGGCAGGGTAAAGATGAGCCACCAGGCACCGGTGATGATAAACGACAGACGCGTTGCCAGCATGGTGGGGACGCCAAGGGCGGGGCCACCCATGATAAGCGCCAGGCAGATGATGAACGGTACGGTGGAACCGATGTAGCCCCAGGCATAGCCCGAGCTGGACACGGCGTCCATGCGCTCGTCGGTGGTAATGTCGGGCAGCATGGCGTCGTAGAACGTCATAGAAGAGTTAAGGCCGATGGTGCACAGCACGTACACGGTCAAAAATGCCATGGCGGACATGGGGATAGCCTGCGCCAGGCAAAGAACCAGGCCCGTGAGGAAGAAGCCCAGGAAGAACTTGATCTTGTTGCCGGCGTAATCGGCAAGCGCGCCCAAAATGGGCATGAGCATGGCAATGACCAGCGAGGCAATCGTCTGCGCGTTGCCCCAAGCGACCACCAGGTCTGCCGAGGAAGCACCGGTATTGATGGCGTTAAAGTAGATGGGCACCACCGAGGTATTGAGCAGCACGAGGGCCGAGTTGCCCACATCGTACATAACCCAGTTACGCTCGAGCTTGGTGTATTTCATGGACAGGGCCCCTTCGTATTCGCCCGATATGCAGTTAGTTCATCGTACCCCAATTGTCCAGAGGCGCCGGTAAGGATTCGGCAAAGGGGCACGCACGAGCCCTACTCCTCGCGGTCGAACTCTTCGTCGGCGCCGAGCACGCGACCGCTGTAATTGACGTGGTTGGTCACGGCTTCCATATCGCCGGTCTCGATAAAGCGGGCGACGGTGAGCTCGTAATCGAGCAGTGCGCGGTCAAAAACCTCGGGGAAGCTCTCGGTCGAGACTTCATCGGTAAAGGGGTTCTTCCATGCCAAGTGGCCCAGATTGCCGGTACGCTCGGGCAGCTCAGTCGTCACGCGGTGCGCAAGGCCGTCGAGCAGCGAATAATCGTGTACCAAGCCCTCGAGCAGGGCAATCGCGCGCGTCTTGGCCGAACCGGCCGGCTCGATAGTGCGGTAGAGCAGCTGCATGTCGGCTACGGCGCCGCCGTACTCCCCCGCCGGGACATCGATGCCGTACACGCGCCCGGCGACGTAGCTCATCAGCACGCCGGCAACACGATTGATGCGGTCGGTAGTGACGATCTCGCCCGCCGGCGGATAATCCTCCACCGTTGCCCCATCGCGCTTGAGCTGCAGCATCAGCACGTCCAAGTCGCTTTCGAGCACGGCGTGAACTTGACTGCCCGAAGCCTCGAGCTCGGGGGCGGACTCGACAATGCCAAACTGCTGCTCGTAGACAAAGGGATGGGCATTGCGGTCGAGCACATAGTGCGACAGCAGGCCCAGCGCAAACGCACGACCCAGGTTGGCATCGCGCGGCAGCAGGTGCGACACGCCATCGCGCAGGCACGAGAACTGACGCGACATGCGCGAGCGGTGCATAACCTGCGCCAGCAGCGTGCAGTCGGAAACGCGCGGCGTCAGGATGTGGAAGAAGAACGGGTCGGGACCTTGGTTTCCCAGGATAAAGGCGATGCGCTCCTCGTCGGACGTGATAACGCCCTGTGGGAGACGGTCGATGCTTTCCTCGCCAAACAGATGATGCGTAATGAGCGCGGGCATATTGTTCCTTTCGATTTCATTCGATGCCACCCATTATGCCCACCGCACGGCCATGCCAAACCTACGCCGGTAAACGTTGGCATGCGAACCGCCTACGCAAGCCCCAGGTGCGCCTTAACCTCGGCAGCGCGACGACGCGACACAGGCACTGCTGAGGCTACGCGATCGAGCCTGAGCTCCATCAGGCCCGTGGAGCCGATCTCGACATTATGCACGTCTTCCAAATTGACCAGATAGCTGCGGTGGACACGAATAAAGCCCTCGGAGGCCAGACGCCGCTCGAGCGAGGAAATCGACTCATTGATCAGATACGTCGCCTCGGCACAGACCGCATTGCAAAAATCGGCGCGCGCCTCAAAGTAGCAGACATCCGCCACGGGAATGAACACCTTTTTGCCCCCGCGATCCACCGTCAGGCGCAAGGGCTGGCGCGGAGCATGAACGACACGGCGAGCACCCAGGGCAGCCTCAATCTTGTCGAGCGCCTTTGACAAGCGGGCATCCTCGACCGGTTTGACGACGTAATCGACAGCATCGAGGTTATAGGCATCGGCCGCATACTCGGCAAATGCCGTCACAAACACCACGACCGGCGGCGTCTTTAGGTTCTGCAGCGTCTCGGCAAGCTCAATTCCCGAGCGACCGGGCATGGTAATGTCTAAAAACAGCACGTCGGGCTTGTTCGACAGAATCGACTCCACGGCTTCGGTGACATTGCCCGCCTCGGCAATCTGACCCACACGCGTATCCTTTTCCAACAGATAGCGTAGCTCAGCCCTAATCGGAGGCTCGTCATCAACCACCAAGATGTTCCAGCCTTCGGACATATGCGCTTCCCCTCTTTTTCTCTCAATCCAACCGCGTACTACACCGTCAACGGCGCCGGCTCATGCGGCTCGCCGTTCAACTCAACGATGACCTGCGTTCCCACGCCCTCCTGGGACTTCACGCGCATGCCGGAATCTTCTCCGTAAAAGAAATGGATGCGCTGAAGCACGTTGAAGAGCGCCAGGCCGCAACCTCGCTTGACGGAGCCGTCGGCGGTAATGCTCTCGGGCTCCTCTCGGCGATGCTGCTCAAACAGATGCGCGCAGACTTCTTCGCTCATCCCGATGCCGTCATCTTCGACGATGATCTCCAAGCCGTCATCGGTCTCAAAAGCCCTAACACGAATAGAAAGCGGCTCGGTCTCGCGCTGCGCATGCTTGATGCAGTTTTCGAGCAGCGGCTGCAAGATAAACGGCGGTACCAGGCTGTCGCGCACCTCAAAGTCGATGTCGACCGAGACGCGCAGACGGCCGTCGCCATACCGGGCCTGCATAAGATTGATATAACGAGTGCCCTGTTCCACCTCGTGCTCGAGCGTGGTGAGCGTATCGGAGTCAGAAAGCGTCTGACGGTAATAATTGGAAAAATCGATCAGCAGCGATCGCGCCTTGTCGGGCTCGGTTCGAACGAGCGACACGATGGTGCTGATGGTATTGAATAGAAAATGCGGGTCGACCTGCGACTGCAGGGCGCGAAGCTCCACGCGGGCCGTGAGCTCGTCCTGGCGCTCGAGCTCAAAGCTGGCGAGCTGCGTGGAAATGAGATCGGCAAAGCCCGAGGCCAACGCCGTCTGGCGCATATCGATGCTGCTCAGGCGGGGGTAATACAGCTCGAGCGTGCCCACGCAATGCCCGCGCACGGTCAGCGGCGCGACAATGCCGGCGCGCAGACGGGGAAAATAGCCGCCCGTCTCATTGGAGGCGTCGCGCGAAAATACACTCTGTTCGCCGGACTCGATCACGTTGAGCGTGGTCTTGAGCACGACCGGGGTGCCGGCAGGGCACTTTGCCGAGTCCTCGCCCCAGCTTGCCAGCACCTGTTTGCCATCGGTAAAGCAGATGGCAGAGGCGATGGTCTCGGACAGGATAATTTTAGAGGCGCCCAGGGCCGCTTCGGGCGTAAGGCCGCGCGACGTGTAGGCGAATATTTTTGATGCGATGGCGAGCGTACGGTCGGTTGCGCTCGATGTGAGGTCGTCGGGGACCACAAAGACATACGAGAAAAAGAAGCACAGCATGACCAGGCCGGCAATAACGACAACGCCCGGAACGGGATTGGGATTATCGGTTAAATCCCAGATAAGCAGCAGGATAAGCGCCGGAACGACAACACCGAGCAGGATGGCCTGAACCACATGCTGGGCCGTACGAAAGACCTTGGTAGAGTTGTAGCTCTTGCCCAGAATCAGCCTGTTTAAATCCACCGTCATCCCCTCTTGTCCGTAGCACCCATAGCAATAAAGAGGGCCGCAAGCGACCCTCTCCATTGCATTATGCAATCAAAAACTGTGTTTTACATCAAGCCATCGACAAACGGTATCTTAGGCGCTGTATTTGTTAGCCTCACCAAAAGTGCCAGCCTCGACGATCCAGCCGTCCTTCATGATGACGTCCATGTTGTCGGTGTTGAGCACGTGGATGTCGGCGGCGACGTCACCGTTGACAACCAGCAGGTCGGCGCACTTGCCGGCCTCGATGGAACCGGTCTCGTCCTCGATGTGGCACATCTTGGCACCGTTGAGGGTGGCGCAGGTGATGGTCTCGACCGGAGTGAAGCCGATCTTGTCGACGAACTCGTACATCTCCTCGATGGAGCAGGTGCCGTACGGGGTGACGAAGGAGAAGGAGTCGGAGCCGATCGTCATGACGACGCCGCGCTTCTTGGCCTCGCGCAGGCAGTCGTAGTTGCGCTGCAGCTCCTTCTCGACCAGGGTGCCCTCGTACTTGTCGTGCAGCTCGGGGACGTAGACGGGCGGATAGGTGGCGTACCAGGTGGGCAGGAAGGCGATCGTCGGGGTGAAGAAGGTGCCCTGCTCGGCCATGAGGTCCATGGTGCGCTCATCGATATCGAAGCCGTGGATCAGCTGCTCGCAGCCAAAGCGAACGGAATCGTAGGCGGCGGCGTGGTTGTTGTAGCAGTGACTCCACACGGGGATGCCGACCATCTTTGCCTCTTCGACCACGGCCTGGATCTCCTCGGAGCAATAGTGCTGGTCGCGACCGGAATCCCAACGCCAGATGCCGCCACCGGTAGCCCAGATCTTGATGGCATCGGGGTTCTCGCGCAGGCGACGACGGACGGCCTTGCGCAGATCCCAAGGACCATCGACCTGGTCGCCCCAGGGATGGGATTCCTTGTTGAGCTCCTGGGTGCAGTGGTGGGAGTCACCGTGGCCGGCAACGCGGCAGAAGCCGAGGCCGGTGGCCAGAACGCGCGGGCCCTTAAAGACGCCCTTGTCGATGCAGTCGCGAATCTGGATACCAAAGCGGCCGATCTCGCAGACGGTGGTGAGGCCGTGGGTGAGGCAGTCGTAGGCCTGCTTGACGGCGACGGCCTGCTTCTCGAGGAGCGGCTGCATGACCCAGTCGGTGTCATCGTCGGTCAGGTTGCCCGAGAAGTGCAGGTGGGTGTCGATCAGGCCGGGAAGGACGGTCTTGCCGGCGGCGTCGATAACCTCAACGCCCTCGGGAAGGTCCTGCATAGTGCCGGCGTACTCGATCTTGCCGTTGTCATCGACGAGAACGAGGGAGTTCTCGACCGGCTCGGCACCGGTACCGTCGATGAGCTTGCCGCCAACGATTGCGTACTTAGTGGACATGGTTCCTCCTTATGGATCCATATAGTGGGCGAGGCCATGTTGGGTTATGGCCTCACAAAGCTACCCAAGTGGTGCCGGGTTCAGTGCGCGGAAGAGAGGGGTCCGCGCACCCGATCCGCCCCGGCTAGGCGTTATTTTTTGCGGGAATTGGTGAAGGCCATGAGGGCCAGGCCAACGGCCAGCCAGCCGATCACGATGCTCCACTCCACCATGTTGAGGGAGGCGGGAGAGAACGGGACCACGAGCAGGCCGATGATGACAGCGCAGGCAGCGACAGCGAGGCTGATGCCAAACTTGCCGCCGGGCACCTCGTAGGGACGAGGCAGGTCGGGCTCGGTGAAGCGCATGCGCAGGCAAGCGAGGGCGACCATGCCGCAGGAGAAGATGAAGGCGAGAGCCGACACGTTGGTCAGAGGGATGAGCATGTTCTTGCCCAGGAACGGACCGATGACGGTGATGACGCCCAGAACGGCGCAGGCGAGCTTGGGAGCGCCGGACTTGGGATCGACCTCGGCGAACTTCTCGGGCAGCTGGCCCTTGCGGCCCATGGCGAGCATGATGCGGCTCGTGGCGCCGTAGAAGGAGTTCATCGGGCCCATGGGTCCAAGCGTGGCGATGACGAGCATGGCCAGGTACAGGAGCATGTTGATGCCCTTGAGGCAGGCAAGCGCGGGAACCGGGCTCTTAACAAACTCATGCCAGTCGAGGATGGTGCCGAACGAGTAGATGCAGACCATGTAGAAGCCGCCGGCGGCCAGCAGGGCCAGGGAGATGATCTTGCCGAACTTGTTCCAGTTGAGGCCCTCGGCTGCTTCCTCAGCCTGCTGAGGAATGGTGTCGAAACCGGCGTAGAAGAACGGGGTCAGAACCAGGACCGACACGATGCCGGCGAACAGGCTGGTGCCCTCGGTAGCGGGCTTGCCGCCGCCAGCACCGATGACCTGGGAGAACACGGGCATGGCGTGTTCCGGCGAACCGGTGAACAGCGAGACACCCATGGCGAGCAGCATGCCGCAGAGCAGAGCCTTGGTCAGGAAGGCCTGGAGCTTGGCGGCCGAGCTGGCACCGCGGAAGTTGAGGAAGATGACGTAGACTGCAAAGCCGAGCGCGATTAGCGTCGGGAACAAGTAAACGTCGGCGCCCAAGATGGTGTAGAGCTTGACGGCACGCAGCCACTCAAGACCGGGCAGGCTGCCGAACATCTCGGACACGAGGGTCGAGATGGCGATTGCCTCCCACGGGCACAGGATGCCGTTGCCCAGGGCCAGGAGCCAACCGGTAATGTAGCTCAGCGTACGGCCAAAGCTACGATCGACATACTCGACGATGCCGCCCGAGATGGGGATAGCAGCCGTGAGCTCACCGAAAACAGCTCCGACGGGCACGAGGAAGATTGCACCCAAGAGGAATGCGATCATAGCGGGAACGGGACCGCCGCCCACGACCATCCAGTCGCCGACCTGCAGAACCCAGCCAGTTCCGATGATGGCACCGAAACCGATGGTGAAGAAGTTCCAGAGCGAAAGCGTTTTCTTCATGCCGCCGTTACCTTCGACTGCAACTTCTGCGTTCTTGTCCGCCATTGTTCCCCTCCTTTCCTTATTGACGCCTCTTTGACGTCACCCCTTGCGCGGTCTGTTTTGCCGCGCGCTTTTATTTCGTGGCTTTACAATACGGCCTTGGCACAGCAGCGCCGCTTGTGGCTCGACCGAAGGCAGAACTGTAAAACGAGCGGCGCCGTTTTTGGGACGAACGGCACGGTTTGCCACTCATTGTTGCCGCCCGTCCGACGGGCGTACGCTCATCGGACGCATATAGAGATGTTTTTGAGGCCGTGTGTTTTGCGCCTTTCGTACCGTTTACCGAGCTTTTGACGCGCAGACCCATTTGTTGCACATCTTTTTTGTAGGATAGACAGGTTATACATGAGACAAGGCGGTACGAATGGCATACGGATACAACGACGGTGATCAACGGCGACAAAGCGTTCGCCTTGCTGGCCGTACCACGCCGACGCCCAGAAGTGCCACGAGCAGCAATCCGCAACGCCCTCAAGAGCAACCCAGGCCTTCGTCTCGGCAGCAGACAAGCAGAACACGGCAGAGTGGCCGTCCGAGCACGGGCACAAGCGCACAGCAAGATAGCCGCTTGGGCGCGCGCACTCGACAGCGCCAAGCCGAGGTTCCGCAACTGCGCCGCAACGGCGCACGTCAGCCTGGCATCCATATCAACCGCTTCTTTTCGCATCCCCAAGGCGGACGCGACGGCAAGCCCTACCGCTCGACATCGCACGTGAATGCCCCCGCCCTGCCGGCTCGTCGACTTCGCCTCGCACTGCGCTCTATCCTCACCTGTCTGGTCTTTGTGCTTATGAGCTCCTGTATGTCCCACGGCTCGGCCGGTCTCGAGCCCACCGCCGAGGACAAGCTGCTCAAGGCTCCCGTCGCGCCCGGTTATTCTTTCGCCTTTTCGACCCCGCGCTCGCAATGGCAAGCCGGCACGATGCCCCATATCTATCAGATCGACCCTGCGTGGTCGGAGTTGTCTTACGCCGGCGGCACCATCCGCCAAAATGCCTGCGGGCCTACGTGCCTCACCATGGTCTATATCTTTAAGACGGGACGCACCGATATGACCCCCGTCGATATGTGCGCGCTTTCCGAGGCAGGCAATTACGCCCCCACCGGTGCAACCGAATGGTCGTTTATGACGAGCGGCGCGTGGCAGTTGGGACTTAACGGAACGGAACTCCATAACGATCGCGACTCGATGACTCAGGCGCTGCGTTCGGGAGCGCCCGTCATCGCCGCCGTTCGGCCGGGCACCTTTACCAACGTGGGCCACTACATTGTGCTTTACGGTATTGACGACGCCAACCAGATTGAAGTCTTCGATCCCAACTCGGCCAGCCGCAGCGCCCGCCGCTGGGGTGTCGTAGAGGTCCTTAACGAAGTCGAAGCCATGTGGGCCTACTACTAGTCATTGGGGACAGCCTTTAAGGACTGTCCCAAGCTGCCGGCAGGAAAGAAACGTCCCCAAGTGCCGGTTGCCCAATGTCTAGGTGAATAGCAAAAGCCCCGCAGTCGGAGCGGACTGCGGGGCTCATGAAGAGAGGCTAGTTTGTGGGCGTCTTGCCTGGCGCCCACGAGAGATACAACAGAGTAGAGGCTACTCGTGAATGCGGGTACCGGAGAGACCGGCCATGGTCTCGGCGGCCTTGTCCAGGGCACCGATGATGCAGGTGCGGCCCTTGCGGGAGCGGGCAAACTTGATGGCGGCGCGGACCTTGGGCTCCATGGAACCCTTGCCGAACTGGCCCTCGTCGGCCAGGCGCTCGGCCTCGTCGGCGGTGAGGTCCTCGAGCTCCTCCTGGTTGGGCTTGCCAAAGTTGATGGCGACATGCTCAACGGCGGTCAGCAGGAACAGAACGTCGGCGTCGCAGTCCTCGGCCAGCAGCTCGCCACCCAGGTCCTTGTCGATGACGGCGGGAACGCCCTTGTAGCAGCCCTTGTTCTCGTAGTCGCGGACGACGGGGATGCCGCCGCCACCGCAGGCGATGACGATGAACTCGTTGTCGAGCAGGTTGAGGATGGAGTCAGCCTCGACGATCTTCTTGGGATCGGGAGAAGCGACGACGCGACGCCAGCCGCGACCGGAATCCTCGACGAAGACCTTGGAGGGATCCTCGGCCATGAACTCCTTGGCCTGCTCCTCGGTGTAGAAGGGGCCGATCGGCTTGGTCGGGTTCTTGAACGCGGGATCGTCCGGGTCGCACTCGATCTGGGTGACGACGGTGGCGGCGTGCCAACGCTTATAGCGCTTGTGCATCTCGCGGCCAATGCCCTGCTGCAGGTGATAGCCAATGTAGCCCTGGGACATGGCGCCGCACTCGGGCAGCGGCATCTCGGGGGTGCCGATGGCGTCGTGGGCAGCGGCGAAGGCGTTCTGGATCATGCCGACCTGCGGGCCGTTGCCATGGGTGATGATGATCTCGTTACCCTGCTCGATAAGACCAAGAAGAGCGTGGGCGGTGTTGCTCACGGCCTGGATCTGCTCGACGGGGTTGTTGCCGAGGGCGTTGCCGCCGAGGGCGACGACAATACGATCGGGCTTGCCAAGAGGCTTAGACATTGCTGGAATCCTTTCTGTAAAAGGCCTACAACCCATTAATAACCCGCGTCCGTGCAATACGCGAGTTTATTAAGGTTTATATTCTCTTTATCGCTCATTTTATTCATTTTGAAAACAGTTGAACGGTGAACGGTCATTTTTACCCGCTCAGCGTAAAGAAGCCCAGCTTAGACATATCTACGCCATTTACGTGCAACTTTATTTTAATAGAGCAGGGATTAGACTAGATTATGCAACCTATATCTCCGCTAAACACAAAACGGGCAGCGTAATATCTTACTCGCACTATACGAGATTCTATGCATTAATAAGACGAGTATGCACCCTTACAAAAACATGGGGCATTTCATCCAGCATAAGGAATATAGATGAGCTCCAAAAAGGCAGCCAACCCCCAAAGCACGGGGATAGAAGGCAGCAACAGCCAAATCCTCCATCCATCCCCAAAGTAACGCGAGTTTTCGCGGCAAAGCCGCGAAACAGCGAAAGGGACCAAAGGCCCCCTCAGCCACGTCCTTCATCCGCCCACACAATCCGAGGACGTAGTCGTAGCAGGATCTGAGGGCTGACCTTCGCGGACACTCCGCAGGACGAAAGAACCCCCGCCGCACGTAGTGCGCAGCGGGGGTTCTTTCATGTCCGAGGACGTCCGCGAAGGTCAGCCCTCAGATCCTGCGGTGAGAGACCTAGGCCTCGTTGTACACCGTCTTGAGCTTCAGCAGGTGAGCGTAGCGGTCCATAGCGGCCTGCTCGTTCTCCTTGAAGAGCTCCTCGGCGCGCTCGGGGAAGGAACGCGTCAGCGAAGCGTAACGGGCCTCGTTCATCAGGAACTCCTGATAGCCGCCCGCGGGCTCCTTGGAATCGAGCGAGAACTTCTTGCCGGCAGCAGCCTCGGGGTTGAAGCGGAAGAGGTTCCAGTAACCGCACTCGACAGCCTTCTTCATCTCGGCCTGGCAGTTCTGCATGCCGCCCTTCTTGATGGAGTGCATCTCGCAGGGGCTGTAGCCGATGATGAGAGACGGGCCATCGTAGGCCTCGGCCTCGTGGATAGCCTTGAGGGTCTGAGCCGGGTTGGCGCCCATGGCGACCTGCGCCACGTAGACGTAGCCGTAGCTCATAGCAATCTCGGCCAGGGACTTCTTCTTGGTCACCTTACCGGCAGCGGCGAACTGAGCGACCTGGCCCAGGTTCGAGGCCTTGGAGGCCTGACCACCGGTGTTGGAGTAAACCTCGGTGTCGAAGACGAAGACGTTGACATTGTGGCCGGAAGCCAGGACGTGGTCCAGGCCACCGAAGCCGATGTCGTAGGCCCAACCGTCGCCGCCGAAGATCCAGAAGGACTTCTTGGTGAGGTAAGCCTTGTCGGCGAGGATCGCCTTGGAGGCGTCGCAGCCGCACTTCTCGAGCTCGGCAACGTAGGCAGCGGCAGCGGTCTTGGAAGCCTCGGCGTCGTTGACGGAGTCGATCCAAGCCTGGCCGGCAGCCTTGAGCTCATCGGACGGACCATCGGCGGCGATGATGTCCTGGGTAGCGGCAATCAGCTTGTGCTGGACGGCCTCGTAGCCCACGGCCATGCCCAGACCGTGCTCGGCATTGTCCTCGAACAGGGAGTTGTTCCACGCCGGGCCGTGACCGTCCTTGTCCTTGCAGTAAGGAGCGGTGGCAGCGGGGTTGCCCCAAATGGAGGAGCAGCCGGTGGCGTTGGAGATGAACATGCGGTCGCCGGCGACCTGGGTCACCAGACGTGCATAGGCGGTCTCGGCGCAACCGGCGCAGGAGCCGGAGAACTCCAGGTAGGGCTGCTTAAACTGGCTGCCCTTGACGTTGGCCGCGATGAGCTCCTTCTTCTCGGAGACGTTCTCGACCATGTAGTCCCAAACGGGCTGCTGGTCCATCTCCTGCTCGGTGGGAACCATCTCGAGGGCACCCTTGGGGCAGACCTTGACGCAGTTGGTGCAGCCCATGCAGTCGAGCGGGGACACAGCCATGGTGAACTTCATGCCCTTGGCCTTGGGGCCCATAGCGTCGAGCGTGCGGGTAGCCTCGGGCGCGGCGGCAGCCTCGTCCTCGGTCATCGCGAACGGACGGATGGTGGCATGCGGGCACACATAGGCGCACTGGTTGCACTGGATGCACTTGGTCTCGTCCCAGTGGGGAACGACCACGGCGACGCCGCGCTTCTCGTATGCGGAGGCGCCCAGCTCAAACTGGCCGTCGGCGCAATCGACAAAGGCGGAAACGGGCAGGCTGTCGCCATCCATGCGATCGATGGGCTCGAGCAGGTTCTTGACCTGCTGGGCGATGGCGGACTTGGTCTCCTCGGAGAGCTCGACGGGAGCAGCATCCTCGGCGGTAGCCCAGTCGACCGGAACCTCGAACTTACGGAAGGCGGTAGCGCCGGCATCGATGGCCTTGTGGTTGGCGTCGACGATGGCCTGGCCCTTCTTCATGTAAGACTTGGTGGCCGCGTCCTTCATGTACTGCAGAGCGTCCTCGGCGGGCAGGACCTTGGCCAGTGCGAAGAAGGCGGACTGGAGCACCGTGTTGGTGCGCTTGCCCATGCCGACCTTGGCGGCCAGGTCGATAGCGTCGATCAGGTAGACGTTGACGTTGTTGTTCGCGATGTAGCGCTTGGCCACGGCGGGCATGTGCTCGGCGAACTCCTCGTCGCTCCACTGGCAGTTGACCAGGAAGGTACCGCCCGGCTTGACGTCGCGGACCATCTTGAAGCCCTTGACGATATAGCTGGGGTTGTGGCAAGCGACAAAGTCGGCCTTGGTCACGTAGTACGGCGAACGGATCGGGGAATCACCAAAGCGCAGGTGCGAGACGGTGACGCCGCCGGTCTTCTTAGAGTCGTACTGGAAGTAGGCCTGAACGTACTTGTCGGTGTGATCGCCGATGATCTTGATCGAGTTCTTGTTGGCGCCGACGGTACCGTCGCCACCCAGACCCCAGAACTTGCACTCGATGGTGCCGGGGGCTGCGGTGTTGGGCGCATCCTCGGCCTCGGGCAGGCTCAGGTTGGTCACGTCATCGACGATGCCGATGGTGAACTCGCGCTTGGGCTCGTCCTTCTTAAGCTCCTCGAAGACAGCGAACGCGGACGCGGGAGGCGTATCCTTGCTGCCCAGGCCGTAACGGCCGCCGACGACCTTGATGCCCGTCTTGCCGGCCTCGTAGAGAGCGGAGACGACGTCCTGGTAGAGCGGCTCGCCAATGGAACCCGGCTCCTTGGTGCGATCCATGACGGCGATCTTCTTGACGGTCTCGGGGAGAACGTCGACAAAGTGCTTGATGGAGAACGGACGGAACAGGCGAACCTTGACCAGGCCGACCTTCTCGCCGTGAGCGTTGAGGTAGTCGATGACTTCCTCGAGCACGTCGCAGAAGGAGCCCATGCACACGACGACGCGATCAGCATCGGGAGCGCCGTAGTAGTTGAACAGGCCGTAATCGGTGCCGAGCTTCTCGTTGATCTTCTTCATGTAGCCCTCGACGACGGCGGGAAGCTCGTCGTAGACCTTGTTGCAGGCCTCACGGTTCTGGAAGAAGATATCGCCGTTCTCGTGGCTGCCGCGGGTGTGCGGGTGCTCAGGGTTGAGCGCGTGGTCGCGGAAAGCCTGGACGGCGTCCATGTCGCACATCTCGGCCAGATCCTTGTAGTCCCACATGGCGACCTTCTGGATCTCGTGGCTGGTGCGGAAGCCGTCGAAGAAGTTAAGGAACGGGGTCTTACCCTCGATGGCGGCAAGGTGAGCCACCGGCGAGAGGTCCATGACCTCCTGGACGTTGCCCTCGGCGAGCATGGCGAAGCCGGTCTGACGACAGGCCATGACGTCGGAGTGATCGCCAAAAATGTTCAGGGCGTGGGAAGCGACGCAACGCGCGGAGACGTGGAAGACGCCCGGGAGCTGCTCGCCCGCGATCTTGTACATGTTCGGGATCATCAGGAGCAGACCCTGAGAAGCCGTGTAGGTGGTGGTCAGAGCACCGGCACCCAGCGAACCGTGAACGGTACCGGCCGCACCTGCCTCGGACTCCATCTCGACGACCTTGACCGGGGTGCCGAAGATGTTCTTGCGACCCTGGGCCGCCCACTGGTCGACATGGTCGGCCATCGGGCTGGACGGCGTAATGGGATAGATTCCCGCTACCTCGGTGTACGCATACGAAACATATGCGGCCGCCTCGTTGCCGTCCATAGACTTAAACTTACGCGCCATATACCCCTCTCCTCTCATATAGGTATACAGGCCCCGGCGATTGCCGGGATATTGGCGTGATGGGATTTACGCTGTTGCTTCCAATCATCTGGCAGGCAGGCTCAGCAGCAGGTACGTGGCGTGGAGAGAAGACATGCCGAGGCGAGGGGCAACTGATGCGCCCCACAGACCCGACCGCCCGTCTTGCACATGACCGAGCGCCGCAAAGGCCGCATGCCGGATGCTCCCGGGCACGCCCCGGCGATGGGAAGCGCCCGCAACGGAAATCCGCATGCGGGTTTATTGTACCCCGCCGTCAAGTGTAATTTCGGCAAATATAGGCGGGCGGTAAAGGTTTACCTCGGGTGACTGCCGGGAGCAAAATAATCCCTTGGGGACGGAGGGACCATTTGGCGGGACTGGCTAGAGGGCACCGAAGAGGATGGCGTAGGTAGTGGATTCGCCGAGCTTGAGCTCGTCGCCGGGATTGAGTTGGGCGGAACGGCCGGGCTCGACCTGAATGCAGACGCGCGTGGCCCCGTTTACCACCACGGTTCCGTTGGTGGACGACAAGTCCTCGACGTGCCAGATATTTTGAGCATCGCACCAGATATGGGCATGGCGGGCCGAGACATCGTCGCCGACGTCGGTAATATCGCCCTCACCAGTGGCCAGCGCGCCAATCTCAACACCCTGCTCGCTCGGCTGAATCCAGCGCGGGGCGCTCACGACAAAACTGTTTTGTACGCGCAGCAAGCCCAAGGGGTGCGCCGGGGCGGGTTCGCGTTCGCCCGCGGTCATCGACATGCCAAGCGAACGCGGCGTGGATGTGCCTCCGCCGCAGGTCGCGTGCGCGTAGTCGATGGCATAGTTCACCGAGGACCGCACATCCGCCGAACAACCGACGGCGACAAACAGCACCAGCACGGCCTCGGCGCGCTCGGCGGGCATGAGTTCCGCCGCCTGGGACAGGCGATCGAGCGCGTTGCGATAGAGATTCGTGTCCTGGTGGCACTCTTCGAGCGCGCGTACCATCGGTTCACCTGCAGGACCGCACACCATATTGATCACAGCCGTGGAGTCCATGGGATTGCGCTGGCGCAGGGCCAGTTGCGACATAATACGCGCAGCCGAGGTACCGTATTCGGCAAAGTAGCGCTGCTGAAGCGTGCCGACCGGCGCGCGAACGATAAAGCGGGAAACCCAAGAGCGATCGGCGGCTCGGCTCTGCGGGCTGCGGCCGTCGGCGAGCGGACGGGACGAAAGCACCAAGCCGCACAGCTCGATATGGCTCAGATGCGCCGCGCGCTTAAAGATGTCAAACATGGCCCCGCATGGGGTGAGCTCAACTTGAGATGCCATGACCTAGGCCTCCTTGGTCGTAGAAATAGAATCGGACGATACTTCGACAGGTCCGCCAAAAGTACGGACAGCTGCGGCTCCACCGGCAAGCGGAGTCGCCATCTGGGCTTTTGTGCGTCGCGGTGCCGAAACGGGAAGTTCAAAGGCAAAGCCCGTCGCAAGCAAAAACCACGTAAGCGTATAGGTTGCAACCAGAGCGGCAACAAGGCCGCCCATCACGGCGCGTTGGGAAAATACGCTACATGCAGCCACAACCAGCACCGGAACCTCGCAGGCAGAAAGCGCAAGCACACCCTGCAGGAAGCCCGAGCGCCGATCGCGCGCAAGTGCCCCCGCGGCAACGCCGGCTATGCCTGGCAGCGCCAACGCCAGTGCGGCAATAATGCCCGGTAGCGACCCAGACCACACGAGCGATCCCAAAGTCGCCGTCACGCGAGCGCCCGACGCCAGCAGCGCGGCCGAAACCACGACCACAGCCCAAACCACACCGCAGACGACCGTCGCGCCGACCATCAGCGCGCGACGAACCGCGCGGCCAGACGCATCCATGGGGCACGGCGTGAGCGGCTCGCCGCGGAGCGAACGACCGACATTTTGCGCATAGTGGTCACAAAACGCCGAGAGCGCCGCCTCGACCGCCGCCGGCTCGGGACGATCTTTTTGATGGCTGGACAGACAGGCCATCACCACGTCGAACAGCTGGGCATCGACAAACGCCAGCGCATCGCGTAGCTCTTCGGAATCCGGCTCAAGCCCTAGCTGCTGGGCCTGCTCGGCCGCGGCGAGCGCCACATCGGGCTCACGACGAAGCAGCTGAGTCAAATCGCAACCGGGCGCATGGGCACCAATGGGATAGTCGGGCCGCGTGTCCATCTTGAGACGGTAGGGGCTGGCGATGTCGCGCGTCTTTTTGCGCGAACCCGAAGTGCTCGGCGCGGCTTCGTATGGCGCGACGCCGGCAATGAGCTCGTAAACCGTGCTTGCCGCGGCATAGACGTCGATCGCCGGCGACATACGCAAAGCGCGCAGGTCGGGAATATCATCGGTGAGCATCTCGGGCGGAGCGTAGGCAACCGTCGCGCGACGCAGCGTGGCATAGCGCTCGGTAAAGGATGCCTTGCCGCCGGTACCGGCCACGGCCGACGCAGGCTCGAGCGCCAGCGACGAGCCAAAGTCGATCAGGCACAGGTCAAAGGTGCCCTCGGCAAGCTGCCGGTCAAGCGGTAAACGCGCCGTACACACCATAATATTAGCGGGCGAGATATCGCGATGGACAAAGCCCTCCCCCACCAGGCTCATGCGGCAGAGCAGGTCGAACAGGTCGCGCCCCAAGCGCGCCGCCACAAGCGGCGATAGGCGGCCGGCATCGTCCACGGCGAGTCGCGAACGCAAGCGGGCAAGCGTCTCGCCCTCAACCCATTCCATGACAATTGCAGGCACACCGTCAACCTCGCCCCAGCCATAGAGGCGGGGAAAGCCCTTAAGACCCGAAAGGGCGCGATGGCATTCATATTCCTCGCGAAACGCCGCTTTGAACTTGGCGACCAGCGCCTCATGGGCGGCATCGTCGTCAAACTCATCGCGCGTCGGCAAGATGAGCTGCTTGAGTGCCACGGCCTCGCCTTGGGCGTTGACGGCACGCGTCACGCGGCCGATACCGCCACGGCGCATGGTGGCATCGTCGGCAAACAGCATCGTAAAACGACGCAGATAGGCAGGCAGTTCGTCCTGACCGAGCGCAATGGCCGGCTCAAACCCGTCGACACGCGCCAGGCGCAGGCCGACCATGGGATCGCGACCGAGCGATTGTGGTGTGGTGGATGCAAGATCGGTCATCATAGGGCAAGCGCCGCCACGTTATTGTTGAAGTTACCGAGCGCGACGTCATCATCGCCGTAATGGCCGACCCATTGACATAGGTTGGTGTAACAGCCCCACAGATTGGCATACTGCTGATACCACTTTGACCGGGGCGAGAATGTCTGACGACCGAACTCGGCTCGAATGACAAACATCTCCCCGACCAAGCTGTCGCACGGCCTGGGATCTCCCGTAGAGTTATAGGTCGAAACCACGTCATTGGCACGAGAAACATAGCCGTCGAGCATGTTGTACTTGGTCACAAGCCAACTGTGAATGCTCTCTTCCTCAGCAGCGGAAAGGCCACCGGAGTTCGCATCGTTGTCAGTGTTGCCGCCCGTCGAGCCGCCGTTTCCAGACCCTCCGGTAGAGGAACCCGACCCAGAGCCGCCGCCCGAACTCGATGAATCCGAGCCAGAGCCAGAAGTATCCGAGCTACCGGGCTTTCCGGACTGCTGGGCGTCCTGCTCCTTCTGCTGCTCGACCTTATTCACCGTTGCCGCCACGCTATTGTTGGACAACCGATCGATGATCTTGGTGTTGGTGAGCACGATGGTTTTGCCATTGGCAAGCGTGACTTCGTTGTCCGGGGCCTCGGCGCCGTCCGCGTCGTCAGTGCCAAACACAATATGCGCGACCACACTTGCCCAAGCATATCCAGTCGTGGTGCCCAGGTCACTTTTGACCTCATGCCCCACGCGCGGTTCGCGTGCGGCATGCGCCTGTATCATGGACGGCACGGTCATGCCATAGGCAGAAACGCCAGCTATGACCAGCACCAGCGAGCACGATAGCAGTGCGTACGCCCGCGGCGCCAAGCCCAGTCGGCGTCGTATGCGCACCGCGGCGCCGCGCTTTGTCTGAGTGCCACCGGGCCGCATGCGTTCTCCTCCAAGAAAAACACGCCGCTCGGGAGCGGCGCATTCATTCGAATCCATATTTGAGTGTATCAGCGAACCCAAAAGGTTGCGCAACGAATGGGCAAATTAAGGATGCGAGTGGAAGCATCCATGCGATAAGCGGATACAAAGCATCTTTGTTGCACAACAAACTTACAGTCGCACGGGGAAATTATGGCTACCCCGTGCGTCGCGAGGAAAACATACGGCAGGAGCAGGCTCGCCACCTAAATCGCGCGACGGGCCTCGATGGCGCGGCCAAGCGTAAGCTCGTCGGCATACTCCAGGTCGCCGCCCACGGGAAGGCCGCTTGCCAGACGCGACACCTCGACGCCCAACGGCTTGATGGTACGGGCCAGATAGCTCGCCGTGGTCTCGCCCTCGATGTTGGGGTTGGTGGCGATGATGACCTCATGGATATCCTCGTGGCCCAAGCGTGCCAGCAGCTCGCGAATGTGCAGCTGCTCGGGGCCAATCTTGTCCATGGGACTGATCACGCCGCCCAATACGTGGTAGAGACCGTGGTAGCTGCCCGTGCGCTCGATCGCCTGGACATCGCGCGGCTCGCCCACCACGCAAATGCGAGTGGTGTCGCGCATCGAATCCTGACAGATGGAGCACTCGTCGGCCGTGGCGTAGTTAAAGCAACGGCTGCAAAAGTGGACCTCCTGCTTGACCTCCAGGATGGCCTCGGCCAGGCGGCGGGCCTCCTCGGCATCGGCCTCCAACAGGTAATAGGCGATGCGCTGGGCCGACTTGGGACCAATGCCCGGCAGGCGACCCAGCTCATCGAGCAATTTTTGCAGGCTATGGTTAGCACTCATATATATGCGCGTCTTAGAACGGCATGCCCGGGATGTTGAGGCCGCCGGTGATGGCGCCCATCTGCTTGTTGGCGAGCTCGTTGACGCCGCGAACGGCCTCGTTGACGGCAGCCATAATCATGTCCTGCAGCATGTCGACGTCCTCGGGATCGAGCGCATCGGGATCGATGGTGAGGTTGACGAGCTCCATCTCGCCGTTAACGGTCACCTTGACCATGCCGCCGCCGGCAGAGGCGTCGACGGTCTGGGACTTGAGGTTCTCCTGCGCGGCGGCAAGCTGCTCCTGCATCTTGCGAGCCTGCTTCATCATCTGCTGCATGTTCATACCGGCCATGATGGCTCCTTTACGTGCGGCCGCACGCCGAGCTGCAAGGGCAGCCGGAGCACGGCGGGACTTTCAAACTCAAAAATCGTACCACGGCGCGCGGCGAGAGAGCGGGGCGGACGTGTTACCTCAGTCGATATACATGTCCTGGAGCGTGATGCGCCCCCAAGATTATGCAAAGTTGAATAATTCGCATCTGCATAATATTGAAAGCTAAATCTCGTAGAGCCGGAATCCGACATTTAATGCGTACCACTAAATGGCTAAATGCCGAGCCACTACTCGAGGTGGCGCTCATGACGACGGGGTATAATTTAATTGTCATAGATAGCAATTTGGAGGTGCCCCATGAATGCCCCCGACGCGCTCCAAAACATCCGCTCAAAACACCCCGTTGCATATGTGGTTCTCTATCTCTTTGTCGGCTGGGCATTGTTGGTTGTCATCACCCATGCTATAGCCTTTGGAGCAGAACTGCTCATAGCCAGCTCGGACCAGCCCGTCGTCAAATGGGAAGCGACCGATGAGTGCACCGATGGAACCCGAACTGTTTACTACAACAGCCCGTCCCTCTACCAAGAGTTCAAGGTCAAGATAAAGGACTTCAAGATTGTCGATGCCGAGCCAGGCGTTTATTTGGCAATCGGAGCAACCGTTAACGCCGAGCAAGTCGAGTACACGGACAGCCATGCGACGTATCGTATCGACCTCAGTATCCTAGGCCGGCCATCGCGTACCTGCCTGCTCGAATGCGACATACGCGGCACCACACTACACATGTCCGAAATACAGATGCGCCCGGACGAGGCGCCCCTAAAGAGCTAGGGGCCCTAAGTCCAATGAGTGGCCCTCAGCAGTAAAACGATAGCCCACCGGTTGTTTCTTTCCAACGTTTGCAAATCAGCGCATGGTTAGATGAAACAAACTGCATGATATCGCGTAAATCCCGAGCAGGAATATCGCCCTTGTTATGGGCCAGCTTGCATCCGCCGGAGCGGGTAAGCCATATCTTGGTTGCCTCGGCAGTGGGGCGCTTGACCGCAACGTGAACATGGACAGGTTCGCCGTTCTCCCCCGTCCAGAAGAAGATGATGTACGGCCCGAGTCGAAACAGGCTAGGCATAGACTCGTCCGCCTTCGTAGGCAAAACGCAGGATGAGCGGGGCATTGTTACGCACGAAATCATCGAGTTCTTTGAGGTCTGCTTCGCTAAAGCCCTCGTGTGACACCCAATTGAATGCCGGCAAGATACACTCCGCCGTGTCAAAACCCCAATCGCGCGGGCGCTCCACAACAACCTTCACCGTGTTGTCCTCCCGGACTTCGGAATACGAAACCTGCGTATCGTCCTCAAGGCGGACATATTCCCACATCATAAGCTCGCTCCGTTCAAAGGGTTCTCTTCTTGAGCAGTATACCCGCCTGCGCAGCTACTCCACCGGTTTGAAGATGGTGGCCTGACCGAAGACGCTGCGGATGAGGTCTTTGGCCTCGTCCTCGGTCTGCGGGATGCTCGGGGCTGCGCCCTGATGGCCGAAGGGGCTGCCCGCACCGGGGTTGGACTCCCAGGGAGCCGCGGGGGCGTCGTCGCTTGCGGGGGCCGCGGGTGCCTCCGCAGCGGGCTTGGGCGCGGACGCCGTGGCCGGCACGTCGAACGGAGGCAGATCGTCCCCGCTCGCATCGCCTGCAAAGCCGCCGACCATGGCGTCATCGTAGGGCACCTGCTCGGATTCCCACGGTGCAGACTGCGCGGACGGCTGAGCCTTGGGAGCGGACGCGCGCTCGGGCGCGCGGGGCGCAGGCTCAGTCGGGAGCTTGCCCGTGGCGGGAGCGCCGGCAGGGTTGTCCGAGCGCAGCCAGGGGGCCTTGCCCAGGTCGGATGACTTGGGCGCAGGCGCAGCGGCAGGCTTGGGCGTGGGGACCGAAGCAGCCGATTTGGCCGCGGCTGGCTTAGGCGCCGACGGGGTCGATGCCGCTACCGGCGTCGCTTGCTGCTGCGGCGCGCTGGCACTCGAGGATACAGGGGCCGCCGAGGACACGGGTTGCGGGTCCGCAGATACCGCAGCCCGTGCAGATGGAGAATGCTCCTCATGTTGAGGAGCCGGCGTGCCACCCCCATCCAGAACATAGTCGACGGTGCGACGACCGAAGACCGCGCAGACCGTCGGCAGGACCACCGACTGCGTGTCGGCGCGACCGAGCATCTTGATGGCAAAAGTCGAGCCCGCAGGGAACGAGACCGTGAGCTTGGAGCCGTCGTCGGCCGTGGCGCGGGCGTTGAGCAAAAGCCCTGCGTAGGAGGCCTGACGAGCCTTGACGCGCTCGACGACCTCGGCCCATTTGCGCTGGAGCTCGCCGGCGTCCTCGACCGCGGGGGTCTCGGCAGCACCGGTGGCGGCAACCTGGGCGGCGGTGTTGGGCTGGGGCTTAGGTGCCGGAGCGGTGGCAGGTGCGGGAGCCGGGGCAGCGGCGGGCTGGGGCGCGGACGCCGCAGGCTTGGACGCCGGTGCGGACGCAGCACGAGACGCCGGCTGAGCAGCCGGCTGAGCCGACGGAGCGGCAGCACCACGGTCCCAAGGCATACCACCCTGGCGCGCGGACGTATCAGCGGGGGTAGCAGATGCCGCCGGAGCGGCAGCTCGGGCACCCGAGATAAGCGTCGGCTGCTGGGCAGCAGCGGGTACGGATGCTGCAGGCGCGGCGGCCTGAGCAGCAGCCACGCTCGCCGGAACGGCGGCGTTGGCAACCATGGCCTCCAAGCGAGCTACGCGCTCAGCCAAAGCTTCAATCGTCAAATCGGCCTCGGGACGTGCCAGACGCGTGCAGGCAATCTCGAGCACCAGGCGCACGTCGCTCGCGCCCCTCATCTCCAGTGCGGCATCGTCGAGCACTGTCAGCACACGAGCCAGGCGGTCGGCAGGATGCTCGCCAAAGGCAGCGGCCTCGGCAGCAAGCGCCTCGGCCTGCTCGGAGCCGCCCTCAAACAGCTCGGCACGGGCACCGGCAACGCAGGCAACGTACACGTCACGCACATGCGCCACCAGGTCGCGCGTCAGCTCCAGCAGGTCGTTTCCTTCCTCGACCTGCGCACGGATCAGTCCATAGAGCTCGGCAACATCGCGATCGGCAATGGCGCGGGAAAACTCGCCCAGAATCTGGTCCGAAACCTCGCCTAAAAGCGAGCGGGCGTCGTCCGCATGCACAGAACCGTTGCCAAAGACGCTCAGCTGCTCCAGCGTGGAGAGCGCGTCGCGCATGCCGCCCTTGGCATGGCGCGCCACGATGGCCAGCGCCTCGTCGTCGTAATCGAAGCCCTCCTGCTCGCACACGTATGCCAGGCGATGCTCAATATCCTCATTGCCGATGCGATGGAAATCGAAACGCTGGCAGCGCGAGAGGATGGTCTCCGGAATCTTTTGCGGGTCGGTGGTGCACAGCACAAAGATCACGTGTGCCGGCGGCTCCTCGAGCGTCTTGAGCAGCGCGTTGAACGCCGCCGTCGTGAGCATGTGGACCTCGTCGATGATATAAATCTTGTACTTGCCGCGCACCGGGGCAAAGTTGACGGAGTTGATGATCTCCTCGCGCACGTTGTCCACGCCGGTACGGCTTGCGGCATCGAGCTCGTAAACATCGGGGTGGTTACCCTCGGCAATGAGCTCGCACTCCTCGCAAGTACCGTCGGGTATGCAGCCGCTTGCACCCTCGGCGCGCGCCGCCTCGGCATTGCGGCACAGCAGCGCCTTGGCCAGAATGCGCGCCATGGTGGTCTTGCCCGTGCCGCGCGGTCCGCAGAACAGGTAGGCGTGGGACAGGCGCCCCTCGGTGATGGCGTGCTCGAGCGTCGAGACGATATGCTGCTGGCCCACCACGGAGTCAAAGGTGAGCGGGCGATACTTTCGGTACAACGATTCCATGGGTGCTCCCCCGGGTATACTGAGTCTTGTTGCCGCGACGGCCATGCGGTCGCACGGCATACTGCATTCATAATAACCCGTACGGCGAGCCCGCCGCGATAGGAGTCCAAAGAGCATGGCAGACGCAGAGAGCAACCTCGTTCCCTTCGAAGCAGCCGACCAGGTCGAGGTCGCGCTCGAGGAGCAGGCCGCGGCCGACGACGGCATCCTGTACCTCAACGAGTATCAGTACGAAAACGACCTCGTCACCGACTTCGCCCGCCTGGTTGCCTCGCCCAGGCGTCGCGGCTCGCTGTATGTCGCCGCTGCGATTGCCGCGCTCATCGGCATCGGCATGCTGGTGGCCGGCGGCAGCTGGATCAAGTTTGGCGTCGTCTTGATCGTATTCGGCGCCTTTTTGGCCTGGTGGAGCAAAAACCTTCACCACACGCTCGCCCGCGACTTTATCGATGCCGTCGAGGCCGACGAGTCCATGGGCGGCCGCTATCGCCGCGTCGCTGCCAACGAAGACGGCCTGATGGTATGGGGCAAGAGCGGCAAGTCGCAGTTCTTCCCGTTTGAAAAGCTCGACCACGTGCTCGACGGCGAGCGCATCTTTGTGGCCATGTTCGCCGACCAGGGCGTGACGATCCCTAAGGACACCTTTGTCCGCGGTGATGCCGAGCAGTTCGGTCCCTTCCTTAAGGCGCGCATCAACAAAAAACTCCGCATCGAGACCAAGAAGAAGAAAATGAAGGCCGAGAAGGCCGCCGCCGAGGCCAAGCAGGGCGACAAGCCCCAGGAGACCAAAGGCAAGCAGCGCAAGCAGAAGAAGAACAGGAAGAAGCGCTAAGGCCAAACCAGACAGGCAGCCTCGCATCCCGCTATCCTCCCCATGCACCCGAGCGTGCTACACTAGCAGCATCTATGCCACCGCGAACGGCTCGGCTCCGCGCCCGCCACTCGCAAACGAACTTTAAACGCACGAGGGTTGGCCATGCCGCTTTTCTCGCAACATACCGCCCGGTTCTCGCCGGACGTTCCTTTGGAGGGCACCAGCTCTCGCGAGCTGCTCAAGCGGTACCAGCCGCTCGAGACACTTGCGACCGGCGGTTTTGGCTCCATCGAGATCTGCCGCGACACGCACCTGCGCCGCCGCGTCGCCATTAAGCGCATCCCCCTTATCAACGGCGCCGGCATGCCCGCCAGCGACATCATGGATGTCCTGCGCGAGGCGCACACTGCCGCCATGCTTCAACATCCCAATATCGTGCAGGTCATCGACTTTACGCACGACACCGCCTATGCCTACTTGGTCATGGAGTATGTCGACGGTATGTCGTTGGCCGAGTTTTTGCATCGCGTGGACGGCCACTCGCTCACCTTTGACGAGGCCGCAGCCATTGCCGATGCCCTGGGTCAGGCGCTCGCCTTCGCCCATAGCAATGGCGTACTCCACCTGGACATTAAGCCCGCCAACGTGCTCATCGACCACTCGGGCAATGTAAAGCTCACCGACTTTGGCATGGCGCGACTGTCGTCCGCCGGTGGCTTTGGCGGCTCGCGCGGCGGCACCATCGGCTACATGCCGCCCGAGCAGCTCGATATCGAGACCGGCACGGTCGACGAACGCGCCGATGTCTTTGCCCTTGCCTGCGTTATCTATGAGGGCTTGTGCGGCAGCGCTCCCTTTATGGCGGCCACGCCCGCCGACTCGCTCGACCGCATCATCGGCGGCGCCACCTATCCCAGCGAGCTGATACCACACTTTCCCCCGGGAGCCGAGGCCGCGCTCATGAGCGCGCTCTCCCCCATGCCGCAGGACCGCCCCAACAGCATCGAGGCATTTTGCGACCAACTCCTTGCCGGTCTGGGCAGCGTGCGCGAGGGCCGTCGCAGTCTGGAGCAAATGGTTGGCGAGCTTTCGGATGACGAGCAGGAACTCAACGATATCGAGCCGTCGCACTACGAGGACGACGCCATCGAGGTCGACCCCGCGCTCGGCTGGGCGGGCACGCGCTGGAGCCATGCGCGCGACTACACCATGCGCGCTATCTCGGCGCTAACGTGCGGCACCTTTAGCTTTTTGCTGATGCAAACGGCCGGGGTCGCGGCGCTTCCCGGGTTGGTCGTCGCGGCTATCGCGATCGGAGCGGCGGCTGGCTTGGCACCGCAGATTGGCTCGGCCATCTCGGCCGTGGGCTTTTTGGTGCTCATGGCCAACGCCACCATGCAGGCGCAGGGCATCCTGTCGATGTTGCCCGTCGCGGTGATCTTTGCCGCTGCCATGTCCGGTTGGTGGATCGCCTGGGGTCGCACCGAGGCTGCCGCGAGCGCCGCGCTCACCTGTGCACTCGCGCTTGGCTGTCTGACTGGCAATACCTTCCTGGCAGCTGGGGTCGCCGCCGGCGTCGCGTCATTTTGGCTCGGCCCGGCAAGCGCCGCCGCGGCAACGGGCATGGGCGTGCTTTTTGCCCGTCTGGCCACGGTCGCGCTTTCAGCCGGAGGCGTGCTGGGGCTCAGCAATGTCGCCGCGGCGCTGGGAGACCCGCTCCTTTGGGCTGCCTTTGTGCTGGTCGCGACAACTGCCGCGGCGTCATCTGCGCTGCTCAATGCCCATGCCAAGCGTGCCGACCGGGGCTCAAACCTTGCCGCAATCGCCGCCATCGCCGTCACCGGCATCGGCTGCGCAGCGGCATCCTGTCTTGCACACCATATGGAAATTGCCAGCCTTGCAGCCGCGGTCGCCGCCAAGGCGGCAGTTGCGGGAACCCTATCCTCTATAATCGTTGGGATATGCCTATATTTGCTCGGATACCAAAGAACCTATACGGAGAGTGATCTTTCGTGAACTTCCTGAACATCTTCGAGGACCACGTGGCCGGCATCTTCGGTGCCACCCGTGCCCCGTTCTCCTTTAAGAAGCTTGCCAAGCAGGCCGCTCGCGACATGGAGGATCAGACTCTGGTGATTAACGGCGTCAACACGGCGCCGGCACTCTATACCATCCTGATCGCCGCCGACGACGATCCCATGCTCGCCCCGTTCTACCCCGAGCTTTCGCGCGAGGTCCGCGAGTTTGTGAAGGCGCAGGCCGAAAAGCGCCGCTATGTCTTTGTCGGCGAGCCCCTCGTGCGCTTTATGATCGATCCGCAGCTGCGCGCCGGCAAGTTCTCGGTCTTTGCCGAGAACGTCGATGCCCCCACGCTCGGCCGCCTGTACGAAGAAGAGCGCGCCTATCAAAACGGCCTGGGCCAGAACAACTCCGCGGTAAGCCGTGCCGCCAGCGCCCCGCGCGCCGGCCAGCAGCAGTTTGCTGCCCCGCAGCAGCAGCGCCCCGCCGCCATGCCCCAGCAGCAGCCGACGCCTCGCGCCGCCACTCCTGACCCGCTTGCCACGGCAGACCCCTTCGCGCCTAGCGTCCCCGACCCCGCCGCCGCACCCATCCCGGTGCCGCAGACCATCTCGCGCGACGCGCTTGCCGGCATGGGCGGAGCCGCCGCGACCGGTGCCGCCGTGGGCCTAGGCGCCGCAACCGGCATCGCCTCCAACATGGCGAGCACTCGCGCCCCGCAGCGCCCGCTCGCCCAGCTCGTCGACGTCGTGAGCGGCGAGAGCCATAGCATCACCTCCGCACAGGTGACCATCGGTCGCGAGCGCTCAGTTTCCGACATTGCCCTGCGCGACCCCAACGTGTCGCGCCGCCACGCCCAGCTCACCTTTACGGGCTCGGATTGGTCGATCGAGGACCTCAATTCCACCAACGGCACACTCGTCAACAACCGCCGCATTACGCGCTGCCCGCTGCGCAACGGCGATCTGCTGACGTTTGGCCTGAGCACCTTTGAATTTAGGGGATAGTCGCTTATGAACATCGATATCGTCCTTTTTGCAGGCCGCATCGTCCTGGTCGCCCTGCTCTATATCTTCCTGTTCGCCGTCATGAAGACCGGCGTGGGGCTTGTGCGCGGACAGCGCCGCGACTCGGCTATCTGGACGATCGATGTGGACAAGGGTCCGCGCGGTATCCGCGGCATCCACGTAGATATGCTCGGCCCCGTCATCGTCGGTCGCTCGCCATCTTCGGACATCTGCATCAACGAACCATTCGTCTCGGCCTCGCATGCGCGCTTTTCGCTGCAGGGCCCGGCGCTCATCATCGAGGACCTCAACTCGCTTAACGGCACGCTCGTCAACGGCCGCCAGCTTGTGGAGCCCGCAACGCTGCGCGAGGGCGACGAAGTCCAGATCGGCGATGTGGTCATGAAGGTGAACCGTCGATGATCGACGAGGAGAACAAGTCCGCGACTATGACCGAGGCACCGGCTGCCGCCACAGCTGCGCCGGCCCACGCCGCTCCGGCGGGCTCCGCACCCGTGGAACCCGAGGACACCGTGTTCTCCCTGCCTCTTTCGCATGTAACGCATGATATTTCGGATCTCGCCGATAACGAGGACGAAGAGGATGCCGTAGCGGCGCCCATCGGCGCACATGCTGCGGAACAGCCCACAGCGCCCGAAGCAACCTCGGCGCCAGCTCACTTTGCAGAGCCCGTCGCCGCGGCAATCAACGAGAGCGCTGCGGTGTTTGCGGCACCCGAGCCCGCCGCGCCGGCGTTTCCCATAGCTCCGGCATCCGAAGTTGCGCCCGTGTCTACGCCGGCGCCCGAAGCGGGGCCATCCCCCGAGGACGGCCCTGCACCCAAGACCCCGCAGCCTGCGCCCGCAAGCGAGTCCGATGCCGTGACCGAGCCCGCCGCCCAGTCGCAAAGCATGCCCGCGCCGTCGCACTTTGCGACGCCCGAGCCTATAGACGTCAGCCCGCAAGACGACGAGTCGACCGCCCGCGTGTCCGAGGAGCCCGGCTCCCCGGACACCGGCGATTCCGAATCAAACGCCGAGACCGACACCGTCTCTCCCGGTGACACAGCCGAGATCGACGTTGCCGCCGTTGAGGCCAAGCTCAAAGACCCCGGCTCGACCATGAGCTTTGAGCCCCTGACCGAGGAGCGCATCGAGACCGACTCGACCTATGATGCCGGCACCACCACGCAACTCATGTGGGGCGCCCGCTCCGACGTTGGCTGCGTACGCCCGCACAATGAGGATTCCTACCTGGTGCAGTCGCCGCTCTTTTGCGTATGCGACGGCATGGGCGGTCACGCCGCCGGCGAGGTAGCCTCTTCCATCGCCGTCGAGACTATTGCCAAGACGGCCCCGCAGTCCGCCGACGCAGCACGCCTGGCCGCAGCCGTCGAGGCAGCCAACGCCGCCGTAATCGAGGCGGCCCTGAACGGCCTGGGCAAGCCCGGCATGGGCTGCACAGCCACTTGCGCCTATATCGAAAACGACACGCTCGCCATCGCCCACGTGGGTGACTCTCGCGCCTACCTGCTCCACGAGGGCACGCTCATCCGCGTGACCCGCGACCACTCCTACGTGGAGGAGCTCGTGGACGCCGGCGAGATTACGGCAGACGAGGCTCGCGTCCACCCCAACCGTTCGGTCATCACCCGTGCGCTGGGTTCGGACCCCGCCATGTATGCCGACCACTTCACTCTGCATATCGAGGAAGGCGACCGCCTGATCCTGTGCTCCGACGGCCTTTCGAGCATGATTCCCGATAGCGATATCGAGAACATCGCCACGCAGTCCTCAACCGCGCAAATCTGCGTCGACAACCTAGTGGACGCGGCGCTTGCCGCCGGCGGCCACGACAACGTGACCGTAGTAGTCGTTGACCTGGTTGACGATGGCGTTATGCGCGAAGCGCAACGCGTGCGTCGCCGCAACATTACTATCGCCGCCATCCTGGCCCTCGTCTTTGTGCTGGCAGCTGGCATCTGGGCCTACACGGGTGTCACCGGCTCGTACTACCTGGGTACCTACCAGGGCAATGTCGCCGTCTGGCGCGGCCTGCCCGGCAAGCCGCTCGGACTCAAGCTCCACTGGCTCGAAAGCGAAACCAGCATTAAGCTGTCCGACCTGCCCGAAGACACGCAAAACCGCCTCAAGGCGGGCATTCCGCAAACAAGTGTCGACGATGCGCAAGACACGATATCCAAGTACCGCCACCAGATCGACGAGGAACAGACCCGCCAGGTGATCGACGCGCAAACGATTCGCGACAACACCAATCAGGGATCGACCTCCGAATCAGATTCCGAGAAAACCGCCGAACAGTCCGCCGAGGCCGAAGCCTCCGATAAGAACTAGAAAGGGAGTGCCGCTTATGAGTCGCCGCAACACCGAGCTGCTCTTGCTCATCGCCTCGGCGTTCCCCGTCATCCTGCTGTATGCGATGTACGTCCTCACCGCGGGCGCTGCCATCTCCTTTGAGACGCTCGCCGTACCGATCGGCCTCTTTGCCGCCTTTGCCGCGGCCCACATTGCCGTGCGCATCTTGGCGCCCGGTGCCGACCCCGCCATCCTGCCCATTGTCTTTGTGCTTTCGGGCATCGGCATCACGTTCGTGACGCGTCTCGCCCCCGCTCTCGCCATCTCACAGCTCATCATCCTGTTTGTCTCGGTGGCCCTGATGGTGGGAACGCTCGCACTGGTCAAAAACCTCGACGTGGTCATGCGCTACAAGTACACCTTTGGCATTATTGGCATCATCCTGCTGATGCTGCCCATCTTTATCGGCACCACGATCTCGGGCTCCAAGCTGTGGATTCGCATCGCGGGCTTTACCATCCAGCCCGGCGAGTTCGCCAAGGTCTTTATCGTGCTGTTCCTGGCCGGGTACCTGGCCGAGAACCGCGAGCTGCTCTCCATCTCCAACCGCAAGATCCTGGGCTTTAAGATCCCTCGCCTGCGACTGCTGCTGCCGCTGTTTGCCGTGTGGGGTGTGTGCCTGCTCGTCGTCGTCTTCGAACGCGATCTGGGTTCGGCCGTGCTGTTCTACACCATCTTCTTGCTGATGCTCTACGTTGCCACGGGGCGCTTTTCGTATGTCGTTATCGGCCTTGCGCTCTTAGCCGTCGGAGCCGTGGGCGCCTACAAGTTCCTATCGCACGTTCAGGTGCGTTTCCAGGTTTGGGTCGATCCGTTTAAGGACGCCCAGGGCCAGGGCTACCAGATCGTCCAGTCGCTCTTCTCGCTTGCCGATGGCGGCCTGGTCGGTGTTGGCATCGGCAACGGTATGGCCAACAACATCCCTGTCGTCGAGTCCGACTTTATCTTCTCGGCTATCGGCGAGGAGATGGGCCTTTTGGGCGGCGGCGCCGTGCTCATCCTGTTTATGCTCTTTGCCGTGCGTGGCCTCACCACGGCTGCCCGCGCTAAATCCGACCTCGCTGCCTTTAGCGCCACGGGCCTTACGGCCGCCATCAGCTTCCAGGCCTTCTTGATCGTTGGCGGCGTAACCCGCCTGATCCCGCTGACCGGCGTCACCCTGCCCTTTATGAGCCAGGGCGGCTCCTCTCTGCTGGCGAGCTTTATCATCGTCGCGCTCCTGCTGCGCGCCGGTGACGAGGCGACCGGACGCGAGGCCGAGCTTACCGGCACCGGCACCATGGCCGCCATCACCGATGATCAGGTCGCATCTGCCGCCGCCCCGACGGGCACGCGCTTTGCCACCTCGTCTTCCTACGGCAGCGGCAGCCATTCCGTCGGCTCGCGCATGCGCCGTCGCCTGCTCGACACGCCTGAATCCGGTGTGCTCGGCCGCGTTGCGCTCGCCAACCGTCTAACCCGTGCGGTGCTCGCCTTTACGGCGCTGTTCGCCATCCTTATCGGCAACCTCACCTATGTCCAGGTCATCAAGGCCAAGGACTATCAGGACATGCCGACCAACAACCACACCATCGCCCGCTCCAAGTACATCCAGCGCGGTTCCATCATCACGTCCGATGGCGTGACGCTGGCCGAGTCGCTGCAGCAGGAGGACGGCACCTACGTACGCTCCTACCCCAACGGTAACCTGGCAGCGCACGTGGTTGGCTACGTGAGCCAGCAGTATGGCACCACTGCCATCGAGAGCGTCATGAACGACACGCTCACCGGCTCTAAGGATTACTCCAGCTGGAACAACGCCATCGCGTCGCTCGCGGGCCAGACCCAGCCGGGCAACACCGCCAAGCTCACCATTGACTCGCGTATCCAGACGGCGGCCGAGCAGGCGCTCAAGGGCTTTAAGGGCGCTGTAGTGGTCATCGACCCGCGTACCGGCGCGGTGCTCGCATGTGCCAGCTCGCCCACCTACGACAACACCAACATCGACGCCCTGCTGCAGGCGGGCGGCGGCGAGGACGGCTCTATGTACAATCGCGCCATGGACGCGCTGTACACGCCGGGCTCCACGTTTAAGGTCGTTACGCTTTCCGCGGCACTCGAGACCGGTACCGCCAGCCTTACCAGCACCTACCAGGCGCCCGGCTCCATGGACATCGGCAACGCACCGGTCACCAACTATGCCAACGAGAGCTACGGCACCATCAGCCTGCAGCAGGCCTTTGCCGTGTCCTCCAACGTCGTCTTTGGCCAGGTGGCAACCGAAGTTGGCGCAAACACGCTCGTGCAGTTTGCCAACGCCTTTGGCTACGGCCAAAAGCTCGGCCAGGACCTGACCTCCGCGGCCTCCATCATGGCCGACCCGTCGCTCATGACCGAGTGGGAGACCGCCTGGGCCGGCGCCGGCCAGCCTGTCGGCATGGACCACACGCCCGGCCCGCAGACCACCGTCATGCAAAACGCCGTAATTGCCGCCGCCATCGCTAACAGTGGCGTGGTCATGGACCCATACTTTGTAGCCCAGGTACTCGCCCCGGACGGAACCGTGGTCAAGACCACGCAGTCCCGCTCGCTGGGTCAGGCCGTCAGCTCCGCCACGGCCGACCAGGTCAAGCAGGCCATGCTTGCCGTCGTCCAGTCCGGCACCGGCACCGATGCCCAGGTCCCCGGCGTCAAGGTCGCCGGCAAGACCGGCTCGGCCGAGACCGGCGGCACCAACGTCAACTCGATGTTCGTTGGCTTTGCACCTTACGATTCACCCACGGTCGCCATCTCGGTGGCCTTGGAGGATTACGACAAACACGACGTCAAGGCGGCCAAGATCGCCGGCATCGTCCTGACCGCGGCGCTCGCCGCACAGGGAGCGTGATGCCCATGATCGAATCGGACACCCGAGGCGCGCCGCGGCCGAAGAGTTAGCGGCAACGCGCCACACGGCCCCAGCGGCCACATCGTAGGTACTACACACATCGTTGAGCGAATAGTTATGTTAGGAGCAGGAATGGAACAGAGGGTCCTCGGGGGAAGATACCTCCTCAAGGATAAGGTGGGGACAGGCGGCATGGCGACCGTCTACCGTGCACAGGACCAGGTCCTCGACCGCACGGTTGCTGTCAAGATCATGCTGCCGCAGTATGCTGGCGACGCAACCTTCGCCGCACGCTTTAAGCAGGAGGCCCAGGCAGCAGCCGGTCTCTCCTCCCCCTATATCGTGGGCGTCTACGATTGGGGCAAGGACGGCGACACCTATTACATCGTCATGGAGTACCTGCGCGGTACCGACCTTAAGAGCGGCATCAAGAGCCACGGCGCCCTCGACCCCAAGAAGGTCGCCCAGATCGGCTCGCAGATCAGCTCTGCACTTTCGGTCGCCCACAAGCACGAGATCATCCACCGCGACATTAAGCCGCAGAACATCATGGTGCTGCCCGACGGCAACATCAAGGTGATGGACTTTGGCATCGCGCGCGCCAAGAACAGCCACCTCACGCAAGACAACAACGTGCTGGGAACCGCCCACTACGTCAGCCCCGAGCAGACCCGTGGTCAGGACCTCGGCCCCACCTCGGATATCTACTCGCTGGGCGTCGTGATGTATGAGTGCGCCACCGGCCGCGTGCCCTTTGACGGTGATGACGCCATCTCGGTCGCACTCAAGCAGGTCAATGAGCTACCTATTCCGCCGAGCCAGATCAACTCCGGCGTCGACGCCGACCTTGAGCGCATCATCCTCAAGTGCATGGAGAAGGACCCGGCAAACCGCTTCCAGACCGCCGACGAGCTTCGTCAGGTGCTCAACAGCTACCTGTCGGGCCGTGCCGTAAACATCTCGGAGCCCACACGCATCATCGGTGCCCCCGGTGAGCTGGGCGCCACCAAGACTCGCGAGCTTTCCGATCAGACGCGCGCCATGGTGCGTCCCGTCTCGGGCGTGAGCGGCCAGAACACCGCCCGTAGCTCGGTTTCGGGCTCCACCGGCTCCTACGAGGTCGAAAAGCCCAAATCCAACAAGAACAAGATCATCGCCGCCGTGGTGGCAGCCGTTGCCGTCATCGGCATCGTGGTGGCCTTTGCCACAGGACTCTTTGGCGGCGAGCAGGTCACCGTGCCCGATGTGCTGGGCAAGGACCAGCAGACTGCCGTCGAGCTGATCAAGGAAGCCGGCCTCGAAGTCGGCACCATCGACCAAAGCTACAACGACGATGTCGACGAGGGCAAGGTCGCCGAGCAGACGCCCAACGGCAACACCAAGAAGGCCAAGGGCACCAAGGTGAACCTGGTAATCTCCAAGGGCCCCAAGCCCTCCGAGAAGGTTGAGGTTCCCCGGCTTGTCGGCCTGACCAAGGACCAGGCAGAAGCCGCGCTGGCAAGCGTTGGCCTGAAGGGCAACGCCTCCGAGGAGGCCAACGAGGCCGATGAGGGCCAGGTCTTTGAGCAGGGCACCGAAGCCGGTAAGGAAGTCGAGAAAGGCACGACCATCTCGTACAAGGTCTCGGGCGGCCCGGATACCACGTCCGTCCCCGACCTGACCGACATGACCGAGGCCCAGGCGCGCAACGCCCTCGATATGGCAGGCTTTGGCGTCGACGTGAGCTACCAGGAGAACGACTCAGTTACCGAGGGAACCGTGATCAGCTGGAACCCCAGCGGCAAGCAGAAGCCCGGCGCCACGATTACCGTCGTCATTGCCAAGAAGTCCGGCAAGGCCGCCGTCCCGGGCAACCTGTACGGCAAGAGCATTTCCGCCGCCGTTACCGCGCTCAACAACGCCGGTTTCTATAACATTGGCTTCTGCGACCAGAACGGCAATCCCGTAAGCGGTAACGAGGATGCCACCGTTACGGGCGTCTCCCCCACTGGCAAGCAGTCCACCGACAGCACGATTACGCTGACGGTCGCACTTTCGGGCTCGGGTTCGGGCTCGGGCACGGGCGACGATTCCGGTACGACCAACTAGTCGCCACCCCACCGCTCATTACGGCTCTCGCCGCAAACATATTCGCTCACAGGCGCCCGCTTGCTCCCCCAGCAAGCGGGCGCTTTCTTTATCTGAAGCAGCGAATACTACGGCATGCCTTAAACCAGAAGAGCCCGGCACCGTAGCGGTACCGGGCTCGATATTCCTCTGGTGCCCCCGGGCGGATTCGAAAACTCCCCCCCGCGGGGAAATAAGTGACGCGGGTGTCGACGGTCCGAATCCGGCCTTTAGACCAGAAGAGCCCGGCACCGTGGTGGTACCGGGCTCGGCAAATCTCTGGTGCCCCCGGGCGGATTCGAACCGTCGACACCCGCTTTAGGAGAGCGGTGCTCTATCCCCTGAGCTACGGAGGCATGTTGTACTAGTGTAGCAGATTTGCGCCACTACCATGCAGCGCATAGCCGCTCTTCGAGATAGTCGTCTGCGACGTTCTTTAATGACTGGTCGTTTAAGAGCGTCGCAGACGACTACCCAACGACTAGTTGCCTTTGTGGAAGAGGTTTTTGATAACGGAGGGGATGCTCTTGGCGCCCTTGGCCGTCACATCGATAAAGTCGGGCGAACGCACGAGCTTATCCTCGTCGACGTACTTGCGGACCGCGCGCAACGTCTCTTTGTCGTCGCGCGTCGAAAACGTAAAGTGACCGTTGTCCTTGGTGAAGATGGCAAAACGCGTGATCTTCTTGGTGCCGCGCAAAACCTCGGCGGCGATATAGTCGACCTCGTCCCACGGGATTTGAATATAATCCTCGGGATTGCGCTCGTTGTAATACTCGAACGCCTTATTGCCCACCATCACGTTACCGTGGCTGGTAAGCCCCATCAGGCAGGTTGCCGGCGTTGCCAGATCGACCGTGCTGTTCTGAGATTGCGCCATGCGCGCCTCGCCCTCCAAATAAAACAATCGGACCGCATCCAGTGTACCCACCGGGTGCGGTCCGTTTCAATGGCTCAAAAGCCCTTGCATAGCAATTCTCGGTCTTAAGCCGAAACGTGCTTACATGAAGCCGCAGACGCGACCGATGATGCCGATGGCGAAGAGAGCCAGGATGATGACGATCGGGCTGACCTTCTTCTTGAGGAGCTTGCAGACCAGCAGGGTCAGGCACACGGCGGCAAGGCCGGGGATGAGCTGATCGAGGTTAGCCTGAAGCGTGGTGACCTTCACCTGATCAAGGGCGTTAGCACCGATGGAGTTATACATCGTCAGTGCTTCCTTGACACCCTCAGAACCGGAGGGCAGATTAGCCCAGTCGATAAAGGCGCCAGCAGACTGCGTGACCTTGGAGACGACCGGGGTGAAGGAGATGGACACCCAGCGCTCGACCAGGGCGCCGATGATGAACATACCCAGGATGGAAGCGCCCTCGGTGACCTTGCCCATCAGACCGCCGGAGAGGTCCTTGGCGATGGAGGAGCCGACCTTGTAGCCAAACTCCTGCGTGTACCACAGGAAGGCGTAACGGATGATGTTCCACGCGAAGAAGAACAGCAGCGGACCGGCGATGCTGCCGGACAGGGCCAGGGAAGCGCCCAGAGCGCCCAGAATCGGGCGAAGGGTGAACCAGAAGGCGGGGTCGCCGACGCCGGCGAGCGGGCCCATCATACCGACCTTGACGCCCTGGATGGCGACGTCGTCAATCGGAGCACCGTTGGCGCGCTCCTCCTCGAGAGCGAGGGTAACACCAATGACGGGGGCGGAAACATAAGGGTGGGTGTTATAGAACTCCAGGTGGCGCTTAAGAGCGGCAATCTGGTCATCCTTGCTGGTGTAGAGCTTCTTGATCGCAGGGATCATTGCGAAGCACCAGCCGCCGTTCTGCATACGCTCGTAGTTCCACGAGCCCTGAAGGAACTGATGACGGAAGCAAACCTTCTTGCGGTCAGCCTTGGTGAGCTGAATCTTGTTCTCTGCCATATGTATCACTCCCCTCCTACTCGTAATCGTTCAGAATGTCGCCGAGCGGGTCGCCGGAGCCACCGCCCATGCCGCCACCCTGCTTGGCCAGATCCTTAAGGCCAAGGTAGATGAGGGCAAGGGAGATGCCGATGAGGCCAAGGGCGATCAGCGTGAGCTGAGGGATGGCAGCAAGGACAAAGCCGAGGACGAAGAACGGCCAGGTCTCCTTGGTGGCCATCATGTTGATGACCATGGCGTAACCGACGGAAGCGACCATGCCGCCGCCGACAGCCATGCCGCCGGACAGCCAGTCGGGCATAGCGTTAAGCGCGTTGGTAACAGCCTCGGCCGGGATGATGCACAGAAGTACTGCCGGGATGGCGATACGAAGGCCCTGCATGAGGATGGCAGCATACTGCCAGCGCTCGATGCCGGCGAAGTCGCCCTTCTCGGCGCAACCGTCCATGGCGTGAGCGATAGCGGTTGCCAGGGTACGGCAGATCATGGTCAGGAACAGGCCAGCGACCGACAGCGGAACGGCGACGGCGATGGCGGCGGTAACGGCCTTGGCCGAATCGGTGGCGCCGCCGTTGAGGGCGAGCACCATGATGATCGAAGAAGCGACCGAGGCCAGAGCGGCGTCAGGCGCGACGGCGGCGCCGACGTTAGCCCAGCCAAGGGCCATCATCTGGAGCGAACCGCCCAGGAGGATGCCCTCCTGAAGGTGACCGGTTACGAGACCGATAAGCGTGCATGCCACGAGCGGCTGATGGAACTGGAACTCATCCAGAATGCCTTCCATACCGGCAAGCAACGCGACAATCGCAACAAGCAGAATAGTGATTGCAGACATGTATCGGACCCTCCTTTACTATGCTTGAGCGGCCAGTTCGGCCTTAGCTTTCTTCAACATGGCGTCGAGATCCTCGGAGGAATCCGAAGGAACCTTGCGGACCTCGAACTTGACGCCCTTGGCCTTGAGGGCCTCGAGAGTCTTAACGTCGTCATCGCCCATAGCGACGGCGTTGGTGACGACGACCTTACCCTTGGAGTGAGCCATAGAACCGATGTTGACTTCCTTGATGTCGACGCCGGCCTCGATGGCCCTGAGCAGATCCTGCGGGTTCTCGAAGAGCAGCATGGCCTTGGTGTCACCAAAGCGCGTGTCCTTGACGACCTCGGCCATCTTCTTGATGGGCACGACGTTGGCATGGACTCCCGGAGGGGCAGCCTGCTCGATCATGGTCTTGCGGAGCTCGTCGTGAGCAACGCCGTCGGAAACCACGATGATGCGGTTGGGGTTGATCTGCTTGGTCCACGTGGTGGCCACCTGACCATGAAGCAGACGGGTGTCGATACGGACGTGGGCGATCTTGATGTGCCCGTCGCCGATGACCGTTCCCGGAGGGATGGCGCCTGCAGGAGCAGCGGCGGCCGCAGCCGGCTTCTTCTCCTCGGGCTCCAGAGACTCGGGCTTGACGCGCACGCCAGCCTTAGCCTCAGTCACGAGATGTTTTGCGATCGCATGTGCAGTGTTCTTTGCGTCAAAGCGCTGCGAATATGCCTCGATGAGCATAGGCAGGTTGACACCGGTGACGATAGCCCAGGAATCGTGGCCCTCGATGAGCCCGCTGATCTGGTTGAACGGCGTACCGCCCCACAGATCAACGAGGAAGAGCACCTGCTCCTGGTCCTCGAAGGAAGCGACTGCTTCCTCGACCTTGGCACGGAAGTCGTCGGGGCCCATGCTCGGCTCGAGCGAGACCACGGCTACAGACGGCTGATCGCCAAAGACCATCGAGCCCGTCTGCTTGATTCCAGCCGCCAAGTCACCATGGCTAGCAAGAACAATACTTACCATCACATAACCTCCTTTTTGTCTACGTATTTCCTACACGACATGAACGAAGTATACCTGTTTGGATTGTGGAATTATAGCTGAATCCGCAAAAGGTTAGATTATTTGTTTAAACGTCTAGGTTTGTTACAAGTTGATTACGTTGCTATTTTTCGACTCATTTCCCACTAAAGCGTCGCTCATCAAGTCATGTATTTTACAGATACAAGCATGCTGTTCATTGATACCGATTTTAAGCAAGTGCGAATGCGCTTGTACTGCCGCTATTTTGTTTAAACAGACATACCTTGACTATTAGCGTGACTTATGCTCTAGCGCAAGTAGTCATTGGGGACATCCCCAACGACTAGGGGCTAGGCGATGTGGAGGGGGTTGGCGGCGTCGACGGCATCGGGGGCGTCGGAGAGGCCGTCGGGGGCAGCGCCTGCCGGGTTCTCGTCGGGGGTCTCGATCTGCTTGATCATGACCTCCTGGCCCTGCAGCAGGTATGTCTCGCCGCTGCCGCAATAAGGGCAGGTCTTGCCATGCTCGACCGTCGCGTAGTCGCGGCCGCACGCCTCGCAATGTGTCACGGCCTCAACGGGCTCCACGATAAGCTCCGAGCCCTCGGTGATAGGCTTTTTATCTGCTGCCCAGCGCCAAGCGTCGAGCAGCAAGTCGGGAACGACGCCCGAGACCTCGCCCAGCAGCAACGTCACGCTCGAAACGCGACGCACGCCATTGGCGCGAGCCACATTCTCGACATCGCGAATGATGTGATAGACGATTCCCAATTCATGCAAGGCGAATACCTTTCAACAATGGTTGATGCGATGTCAGCCAAACGTCAGCGAGCGGCGATCCAGGTGCCCCAGGTTGCCCCGAAACAAGGCGTCCGCTGGGCTTTTGCCCGCGGCGCCGAAGTTGAGGGGCAAGATGGGGTGTCTGGGCGCCGCGCAGCGTCGGCAGTGCCGCCGTTCGTTAGAACGGCGGAACCTAATGACCGAATTTGATCTTGATGGCACGCTTGAGTGCGTACTTGCCCAGGCTGGGGAGCTTTTGCTCGTATTTGACCATCGTGGAGCACTCGGGGCGGTCGCGATCCAGATGGATGGCGTCAAACGCGCACTTGGTGGTGCACAGGCCGCAGCCGATGCACTTGTTGGGGTCGACGATCGAGGCACCGCAGCCCAGGCAACGGGCGGTCTCGGCGCGCACCTGCTCTTCGGTAAAGGTCTCGACGTACTCGCTAAACGGCGCGGCCTTCTCGCGCTCGCGGTCCACGTGGGCAACCTCGCGGCTCGCGTTGTCGTAGCGCTCGATCACGACATCGTCGCGGTCGAGCGCGGTGTAGCGGCGCTGGTTGCGGCCGATGGTGAGCGTGGACCCCGGCTGCACAAAGCGATGGATGGACACGGCGGCCTCGTGGCCGGCGGCGATGGCATCGATGGCAAAACTCGGACCGGTGTAGACGTCGCCGCCCACAAAGATGTCTGGCTCGGCGGTCTGGTAGGTCTGAGGATCGGCAAGGGCACCCTGACCGCGGCCAAGCTCCACCTTGGAGCCAGCCAGCAGGTCGCCCCACACAATGGACTGGCCAATCGACATGACGACACGGTCGGCATCGACACGACGCAGATCGTTCTCGTCGTACTCGGGCGCAAAACGGCCCTCGTCATCGTAGACGCGCGTGCAGCGCTTAAAGGTAATGCCGCACACACGGCCGGCCTCGTCCAGATGGACCTCCTTGGGGCCCCAACCGCAGCTGATGTGCGCACCGTCCTCGATGGCCTCGCGACGCTCCTCCTCGCTGGCAGGCATCTGGGCCTCGCTCTCCAGGCAGAACATCTCAACGTGCTCAGAGCCCAGACGGCAGGCGTTGCGGGCAACGTCGATGGCCACGTTGCCGCCGCCCACCACAATGGTGCGGCCGGACAGGGTATCGATCTTGCCGCTGTTAACCTCGCGAAGGAAGTCGACGGCCACGGTCACGTCCTCGGCATCCTCGCCCGGAATGCCGGCAAGGCGGCCGCCCTGGCAGCCAATGGCAACGTAGAAGGCCTTAAAGCCCTGCGCGCGCAGCTCGTCGAGCGTCACGTCGCGACCGACTTCCACGCCATAGCGGAACTCGGCACCCATCAGGCGAATAACCTCGACCTCGGCCTCGATAACATCCTTCTGCAGCTTAAAGCTGGGAATGCCGTAGGTGAGCATGCCGCCCGGGCGTTCATTTTTCTCGAACACGACGGGCTTGTAGCCCTTCTCGGCCAGGTAGAAAGCGCAGGACAGGCCAGCCGGACCGGCACCGATGATGGCGACCTTCTGGTCGAAGCCGCCGGCACGCGTCGGCGTCACCACGGGCGGGACATAGCGAGTCGCGGCGTCCAGATCGCGTTGGGCGATAAACTTCTTGACCTCGTCGATGGCCACGGCCTCGTCCACGCGACCACGGGTGCAGGCGTCCTCGCAGCGGCGGTTGCACACACGGCCGCAGATAGCGGGCAGCGGGTTCTCGCGCTTAATGAGCGCTAGGGCCTCGTCATAGCGACCCTGAGCCGCGAGCTTCAAATAGCCCTGAACGGCAACGTGCGCGGGGCAGGCCGTCTTGCAGGGAGCGGTGCCGGACTCATGCGTCTCGATGCGGTTGTCGTTGCGGTAGTTGGGCGACCACTTGGTGTGGTCCCACTTGGTGGCATCGGGCAACTCCTGGCGCGGATACTCGGGCACCTGTCCGCCGGCCTTTTTGCTGCAGAGCTTCTGGCCCAGCTTGGCGGCGCCGGCCGGGCACACCTCAACGCAGCGACCGCAGGCCACGCACTTGTCCTTCTCGACCTTGGCGACATAGGCCGAGCGCGACAAGTTGGGCGTGTTGAACAGCTGCGAGGTGCGCAGGGCGTAGCACACGTTGACGTTGCAGTTGCAGATGGCGAAGATCTTGTTCTCGCCGTCAATGTTGGTGATCTGGTGCACAAAGCCGTTGTCCTCGGCCTGGCGCAAGATGTCGTAAACCTCGTCGCGCGTCACATAGTGGCCACGATCGGTCTCGACCACGTAGTCGGCCATATCGCCCACGGCGATGCACCAATCGGCCGGGTCGTCGGCGCAGCCCTCACCCATCACGCGACGGCTCGCGCGGCAGCTGCAGGTGCTGGCGGCATACTTACCCTCGTATTTGTCGAGCCAATGTTCGATATGCTCGATCGGCACCGAGGTGCTTGCGGCGTCGATGGCCTTCTCGACCGGAATGACGTGCATGCCGATACCGGCGCCTCCGGGCGGCACCATCGGCGTGGCGCGGGACAGCGGCCCCTTGGACGCCTGCTCAAAGAACTTGGCATAGACCGGATGCTCCTCGAGCTGGCTCACGCGCATGTTGAGGAACTCGGCGGAACCCGGCACCAGCATGGGCAGCACCCACTGCTTGGCGCGCTCGGGGTTTTCCCAGTTGTACTCGAGCAGACCCGTGTAGCTCATGTCGTCGAGCATCTTCTCGATATCGGCCTCGGGCATGCCGGTGAGCTTGACCATCTCGGGCAGCGTATAGGGACGACGCATCTTCATCTTGCAGAGCACTTCGGCCTGCTCATCGGTTGCGGCCTCGGCAAACGACCAGTACTCGTAGCCCAGCAGCTCGTCGCGATGCAGCAGACGGTTGGTGCAGTGCTCGCACAGCTTGACGATGGCCTCGCGCGGATGCTCCGGCAGCGGCGGCACAAACTCCGCGCCGATATCGGGCTCGGTGTAACTAATCCCCGGTCCGTTGAGAATCATGGTTGTCCCTTCTCTTGCCGCAGCCCGACGAGACCGCAGCGCCCCTCTTTTTTTGCAGGCCGGGCATGCCCCCATGCCGTTCACCCGCCATTGTTGACATTGTGTCAAAAATAGTATTGACGAACCGTCAACAATATTCAAGACTGTTAGGCGAACGGTCCGGCAAAAGAGGATGAAAGGCGGCAAAACATGGGCAACAACGCAGCAGGTACCTCTGCGGTCGATGCCGTCCCCGCATCCGATAGCGCGGCAAAGCGCTTGACGGGCGACGAACGCCGTCGCGAGATTCTCGATGCCGTGCGCACCGTAAGCTCCGAGCTGGGCGTGTCCCACCTATCGGTATCGGCTGTGACCAAGCGAGCCGGCTGCACGCGTTCATTGTTCTACCACTACTTTGCCGATATGGACGCCGCCGTCACCGCTGTCATGGACGAGGCAATCGACGGCTTCATTACCGAGCTCGAGCAGTGGAATGCCAGCCGCACGGTTGGCGACATCGAGGGGGCGCTCGACACCGTCGCCCCGCTCTTTAAGCGCCTGGTCGCCAGCGGCCACGAACTGCCGAGCACCCTGACCTCCAGCAGCGGCGCGCTCTACGGCGGCTTTTTGCACAACGTGGTCCAACGCGTGGCGCAGTATATCTGCGACACCACCGTGGTGGATTTTGTCGCCCATCATGAGCTACGCATCGACCATGTCTACGAGACGTTCTACACCCTCATCATGGGGTTGTTGATGTATATCCGCACGCACCCCGATGTGCCCGACGAGACGGTCAAGGAAATCATCGCCTCGACACTCCACATCGAGGGCTATACCGCCAAGTATCCGGAGCGCAAGCCCCAGAACTGACGACATTTGGCCAAACTGCCCGCGATCAGAAGAGGGGCCGCGGGCGTGTGAAAGGAGAGCAGCATGCTGTTCGATGTTTGGGGTAGCGATACCCTTATCCACTGGGCCGGCTGGGCCATGGTCTTTATTGGCCTCATCGTGCTCAACGAGGTCGGCCGCCGCACTAAGCTCGGCGCGGCAATCATCTTTGGCGTGGCTCCGCTGGCCATGACCATCTACTGCGTCGCCATCGCCATCGGCGTTTCGCAGGGTGCCGAGTGGGCGCTCACCAACCCCACCCATGTGTACCAGAACAGCTGGTTCCACTACGCCAAGGTATACGCGGCGCTGGCCGGTTGCTGGGGCTTCATTGCCATTAAGTACCAGTGGGGCAAGATCGGCAAGGCGCATTGGTTCCGCGCGTGGCCGTTTGTGATCGTCGCCATCAACATCATGATCGCCGTCGTATCCGACTTTGAGAGCGCCTATCACTTCTTTGTCCTGGGCGAGTCCACCTGGGTCACCTCCGAAGGTGCTACGCAGCTGGCCGGCTGGAACAACGTGTTCAACGGCATCGCCGGTATCATCAACATCTTCTGCATGACCGGTTGGTGGAGCGTCTACGCCTCCGAGGACAAGACCGACATGCTGTGGCCCGACATGACCTGGGTCTACATCATCGCCTACGACATCTGGAACTTCTGCTACACCTACAACTGCCTGCCCACCCACTCCTGGTTCTGCGGCTTTGCGCTGCTGCTGGCGCCCACCGTCGCCGCCTTTATCTGGAACAAGGGCGGCTGGATCCAGAACCGCGCCTTTACGCTGGCCATTTGGTGCATGTTTGCCCAGGTGTTCCCGTACTTCCAGGAGGAGTCCATCTTTGTGACCCACTCCACGCTCGACCCCGCCGCCGCCACCGCGGTCTCGATCGCCGCGCTGGTCGCCAACATCGCCGCGATCATCTATGTCGCCTACCGCGCCAAGAAGCTCGGCCGCAACCCCTACAAGCAGGATGTCTTTGAGGGCACCAGCGACTGGGAGAAGGCTACCGCCCGCCGCGCCAAGGTGGATTACGCTCACGCCGAGTAACATGCCCAGCGCGAACGCCGCTTGAATGTGAAGCCGCCTGGCCGACTCCGCGCAATGCAACGTATTGCATGCCCCCGGAAAGCGATTTGTCCGCTTTCCGGGGGCTTTTTGTTGTTGCGCCTCTATTCAAAAACACGCGCAAATATAAAATCGGATTTCAAATCATGTGGCGGCTCTAGGGGGTCCCGTTTTTGGGTACATTGTTGTCCCGATATTGAGCTTGGGGGATATATGAAAGATGAGACGATGGGCCAAGAGGATGCGGCCCAAGATGCAGAAGCTTGCGCTGAGGCCTTGGAGAGCTTAGACCGGATTTCACTCGATGAGATTGCGTTTGACGATTCGGGCGTTGATGTGCAGGATAAGCCAGAAATCGAGGCACAGCCCGATGATCAGGATGCAGACGACGTTGAGCCTGCCGAAGATGAGGCAGGTCACGAAGACACCGAAAGCGAGGCCGGCAATCAGCCCGAATCCGACACGAGCGAGGAAACCATCTTGCTCGACAGCTTACCGGCCGAAGATTCGCTGACCCGCGAGCTCCCTGGCTTAGGCTCTGCACCTGCCGTGGACGAGACCATCGCCATGGGCGATATTCCCCTGCCGTCCGTTCCCTCGGCACGCGAAGCCGAGGTTCGCCATCGCAAGATGTCGCCCAAGCGCTGCAACCTGATGGTTGCCGGTGTCGTGGCCGTCGCGCTCGTCGCCGGCGGCGCAGGCTACGCAGCCTGGAACGGATATCAACAAGAGCAGGCTGCCGCTGTCGCCGCCAGTGCACACACGATGATGTCGGTGCAGATTGGCGTGCACGCCGCGGGCCTCGACTGTTCCACCGGCTCCAGGATTCCCGTACAGGTGAGCGGTCAGGACGCTGATGGCTCCTCCGTGAGCGAAACGCTCTATGTTGACGAGCACGGCCGTGGCATCAAACTGCTGCCCGGCGATTACACGCTCTCCATCGCTGCCTCCCCCATCGCGGCCGACGGCACCATCTATACCGTCCCGACCACCAAGGCGCAGGTCACCGTTAAGAGCGATGGACAGGATTTAAGTGCCCAGGCCGCCTTTAAGCTCAAGGTGCCTTCGGCCGACACGGTAACCGACGACCAGATCGATGCCGCCGCCAAATATGCCGAGGAGGGAGGCGCGAGCTCCGCCGCCACCGCCAAGGTGCTCCAGCAGGCGGCAACCGCGCGGCGCGACGCCGCCGTCAATGCCGTGAGCGCGCAAAAGGCACAGGCGGCCCGTGATGCCGACGCCCGCCACAAGGCAACCGACCTCTACCAGCTCGATATCCCCGTCGAGTGGTACGGCAAGGTCGAGACTTGGCAAAATGGCAGCACGCTATGCATCTATCTTGCCGGCGACAGCGATACGCCGATTGTGACGCTCGTCGCGGTGCGCGAGGGCGAGAGCTTTACGCCCGATGAGGGCGATACGGTTTTGGGTGCGGCCAATCTAGGCAACGGTTATACCGTCTACGCCAGCGGCCCCGTCTATCCGTACGTGGTGCCCCAGACCATCAACGGACGGACGCAGAATCCCGTGTCAACCTACCCCATGGACACGGCCATTGAGCTTGTCGAGCTCACGACCGGTAACCGCTACACCTATAGCCAGGTCAAGAACGTACTGGTCGGCAAAGACGGCAAGGCAGACGCCGCGACCAAACTCGAGACCGACTACCTCGCCCAGATTCTCCTGCCGAGCATCAAGGCCCAGGACTAGCCGGCCGAAGACAGCCGCCCAACACCCACATCCCTAACGCAGTTGCGGTGAAATAGGGACTGTTTTTGCTGGTCAAACCGCAAAACAGTCCCTATTTCACCGCAACTAATTAGTGGCCTTTTGGGTGGCACTCAGCGCCACGGGTCGGCTTCGAACAGCGGCTCGCGCTCGGGGCGGCGATCGCTGTAGGGATCGTAGCCGTCATCGTCCTCGTTCTCGGCGCGGATATAGGGGTCGCGCGGCTTGGGCGCCGGTTTAGGCGCAGGCTTAGGTGCGGCGGGTGCGGCATCGGTCGCCGGCGTGTTCGTCTTGTTCTTGTCTGTCATCTGCATAGCTCCTTGCCATGTACTCACGTTCAACACCATCGATTGTCGCACGAAAAAGGGCGGCGGACCCGATTGGATCCGCCGCCCTTGGCGTTTTGCGATGAGGGGCGGTTTAAAGCCGGCCCCAAAAATCTACTCGGCGTCGGGCACCTCGTAGGTGGCAGACGGCGTGTTATCGCACACGACGGTAAAAGCACCGTCCTTGTCGACATCGACCGTCACCTGATCGCCCTCGCGCACCGTGCCGTCGATGATAGCGGCCGCGATGGCATCCACGACCTCGCGCTGGACCAGACGCTTGAGCGGACGAGCGCCAAAGACCGGGTCCAGGCCGCCCACGGCGAGCATCTGCTTGGCCGCCGGGGTGATGGCAAGCGTCATGCGCTCCTTGGCCAGGCGTGCGCGGACATCGGCGAGCTGGATATCGACGATCTTCTCAATCTGCGCCATGCCGAGCGGATGGAACACCACGATATCGTCGATACGGTTGAGGAACTCGGGGCGGAAGGTCTGAGCCATGGCCGCGTCGACCTGATGGCGCATCTCCTCCTCGTCCTTACCGGAAAGCTCGGCGATAGCCTTGGAGCCCACGTTAGACGTCATGATGATGATCGTGTTCTTGAAGGACACCTGACGACCCTGGCCGTCGGTCAGGCGGCCGTCGTCGAGCACCTGCAGCAGCACGTTAAAGACATCCGGATGGGCCTTCTCCATCTCGTCGAGCAAGATTACGGAGTACGGACGACGGCGCACGGCCTCGGTGAGCTGGCCGCCCTCGTCGTAACCCACGTATCCCGGGGGCGCACCGATCAGACGCTGGACGCTGAACTTCTCCATGTACTCGGACATGTCGATACGCACGAGCGCGCGCTCGTCGTCGAACAGGCACTCGGCAAGCGCCTTGGCGAGCTCGGTCTTGCCTACGCCGGTGGGGCCCAGGAAGAAGAAGCTGCCGATGGGCTTGTCCGGGTCGGAGAGGCCCGCACGGCTGCGGCGCACGGCCGCGGCCACAGCGGACACGGCCTCGTCCTGGCCGATGACACGCTTATGCAGCTCGCCCTCCAGGCCCTTCAGCTTGTCGAGCTCGCCCTGCATCATCTTGGACACGGGCACGCCGGTCCAGGCGCTCACGACCTCGGCGATCTCATCGGAGGTCACCTGCTCGTTGAGGCCCTCGCCGTCCTGCTGCTTTTGTGCCTCGAGCGCAGCCTCGGAATCCTGAATCTGCTGCTGCAGGCCCGGAATCACGGAGTAGCGCAGCTCGGACGCACGGCCCAGATCGCCATTACGCGTCGCGCGCTCCTCTTCGCTCTTGGCCTCGTCAAGCTGGCCCTTAAGCTCCTGTACGTGGTCGATGGCGTTCTTTTGGTTGAGCCAGCCGGCCTTTTGCACGTTGAGCTTTTCTTGGACCTCAGCGATCTCTTGGCGCAGGGCCTCCAGACGCTCCTTGGAGGCGTCGTCGGTCTCCTTCATGAGCGCCTGTTCCTCGATCTGCAGCTGGGTGAGCTGACGCGTGGTGGCGTCGATCTCGACCGGCATGCTGTCGAGCTCCATGCGCAAGCGGCTTGCCGCCTCATCGACCAGGTCGATGGCCTTGTCGGGCAGGAAGCGGTCGGCGATATAGCGATCGGAGAGGTCGGCAGCTGCCACGAGCGCACTATCGGTGATATGCACGCCGTGGAAGATCTCGTACTTCTCCTTAAGGCCACGCAGGATGGAGATGGTGTCCTCGACGGTGGGCTCGCTCACCATCACCGTCTGGAAACGACGGGCGAGTGCCGCGTCCTTCTCGATGTACTTGCGGTACTCGTCGAGCGTAGTCGCTCCGATCGCGTGCAGGTCGCCACGGGCAAGCGCCGGCTTCAGGATGTTGCCGGCGTCCATGGAGCCCTCGGTGGCACCCGCGCCCACGATGGTGTGGAGCTCATCGATGAACAGGATGACCTTGCCCTCGGACTTTTGTACTTCCTTGAGCACGGCCTTCAAGCGGTCCTCGAACTCGCCGCGGTACTTGGCGCCGGCGACCAGCGCGCTCATGTCGAGCTCGATGAGGTCGCGATCGCGCAGGGTACTCGGCACGTCGCCGGCCACGATACGCTGGGCAATGCCCTCGACGATGGCCGTCTTACCGACGCCCGGCTCGCCGATGAGCACGGGGTTGTTCTTGGTGCGGCGGGACAGGACCTGAATGGTACGGCGGATCTCGTCGGTACGGCCGATGACCGGGTCGAGCTTGCCGGCGCGGGCCAGATCGCAGATGTTGCGACCGTACTGCTCCAACGCCTCAAACTGAGTCTTGTCCTCGGCAGACGTCACGCGGTCATCGCCACGCAGCTCCTCGTAGACCTGCTCGATACGCTCCTTGGTGACGCCGGCGTCGCGCAGTACACGACCAGCCTCGCCCTTGTCCTCGGCAAGCGCCATCAGCAGATGCTCGGTCACCACAAAGCTGTCACCCATCTTGGTGGCCTTCTTCTCGGCCTTCTCGATGACACGGACGAGCTCATTGGAAAGGCCCATCTGCTGGCCCTCGCCCGAAACCTTGGGCGCGCGGTCGATGGCATCCTGCGTGGAGCGTGCGAGCTGGGCCGGGTCGGCGCCGATGCGCTCGATGATCACGGAGATATTGCGCTCGCCGGCACCGAGCAGGGCGGACAGCAGGTGAATCGGCTCCACCGCGCCGGCCTGCGCGTCGGCAGCCGTGCTCATGGCGGTCTGCAGCGCCTCGCGCGACGTCATTGCTAGCTTATCGATTCTCATGGAATCACCTCTCTTGGGGCGGCCGCCCTACGGGGCGGCTTCACGTTGTTCGAGAAGTATTGTTGCCAGCTTTGCGCGATCTTATACATAAATCTAAGTCTCTATGTATAAGATTTTCTGAGTGATTGATGGATAGGGTACTGAGATGTCAGCCCGCCGCTGCCCAGGCGCACTTCCATCTCGATCTGTAACATCTAGCAGCCATTTTTGATCCTAGATGTTACAGATCGAGATGAAATGACTAGCGGCGCCCGTTTGTCTCAATTTGTAACATCTACTCGGCAAATTAGGGTCTAACTGTTACAGATCGAGACAAACAGAAGACACCCGAATCGAAAATCTCAATCTGTAACACCAGGCCCACTTTTAGCGGCCAAGATGTTACAGATTAAGACGAATCGAGCCGCCACAAAGGTGCCTGTCCCCTTTGTGGCGGTCCAGAGAAGAATCAGCCCCGATTAAAAGAGGAGGCATCAAGCCCAGTCTACGTTTGGCGAACCCAAAACCCAACGAGGACGCAGCGATGGAATCGAGAACCGACAATAGCCCGTTCGCACAGATAGAGGCGGAGATTCAAGGTCAGAGTCCGGCTTAAAAGGCTTAGCTATCGCGCGTCACAACGTTCTCGTCGTCCTCCCTATCGTATTTATAGTGCTTATAGTGAAAATAGTGAGTTTAGTGAGAATAGTATCGCTCAAGACTCGTGGACTCAATTATTGACCTCTCGCCTAGAATGAGTGGGGCAAATATTCCTATTAGAGGTCAAATCGAAGCCAAATAGGGCCTTTTCGCCCCTCCATTTCGACCGATCGCTTTCTTTTGAATATTGTCGTAAGCTGGTATCACTTATCTTAATGAATGCATACTGTTTGCGAGGTACCCGCCGTGAAACGCTCCACCTATATCGGTCTGCTCGTCTTAGCGTTTGCGATTACCGCAGTCGGCGTAGGAATTATCTATCTCGCATTTCTCCCCGCCTCTGCGACGCAGGCGGCGGTTGAGACCGTAAGCTATCCCATCGAGCTCCTCACCGATATCGTCAAACCCGATTCGATCACCGTCGATTTTGACGGTACGCCCGCAGCGCTTGGGGTCAGCAACTATCCCCGTATCGAACTTGGGGCCAGGCGCTACACCAAAGATGAGCAGCTTATCGGCGAGGCAACCAGTTTACTCAAAGGCAAGACGTTTAAGCGGTGGTACAGTGCCGCAACATATCGAGCCAAGAATGGCCAAATGGTTGGCGGGTATCATTCGACCCTTGAGCTCGATGCGGCAAACGGGAGCAGATTGTGCAACGTCTCATACGACCCCGGCTACGTGGACAACGAAGGGCCGGGAGTCTATATCTCGGATGGCAACGTGATCTACGTCATGGAAGGCGACCAGACGGCAGTCGTCGATTTTATGGATCGGTGTACCGAGGATGCCTACGAACAAACTTGCGAGCCCGATCCACAGACAGCGCGCGACAGTGGCTCAGCACGCACTTGGCTATTTGACGATGAAATAACCTGGGCCCCATCGAAATAAGGACCCGCCGGGCAGGCACCTTTGCGGTGGTTCTCGGTTTCGACGGCCAGCTGTCACACGTTATGAGATTAAAATTAAATTGTTAGCTGAGATTATTCATTTGTCATTGAGCTTGCCTGCTCTTTGTCTCGAGGAGCGCATATGAAGCCGCCTCATTCCACCGGTCGCAACGTCATCGCCATTCTCGCCATACCCATCGTGATGCTCTTCCTTATCGTCGCCACGCCCTTTTCCCTTGGTATCGCCTCGCCCTTCGATTTATGCGGAATGGTCGACGCCGGCTCGCGTGCCACCTCGCTCTCCTTTATCTGTCGCGGCGTGTTCTACGAAGATGGAATTCCCACCGGAATTTGGCGGTCAAAGTTACCGCTGCTCGGTCAGATCGACGGACAGTCTCCCTATTTCTGCCTTGAACCTCAGACGATGAATTATTTGATCGACGACCAGCCGCTTTCCTCCGTCACCCTCGTCTACGACTACATGCCAAACGCCGACGAACGCCATATGAACCAAGTCCTCAACAAGCTGCTTGTGCAGTGCGGGCTCACCGAGGAGGCCGGTCGAACCATCGATAGCGACCAGCAATTAAAGCGAACAGAACTCCGCCGTGTCGGAAAAATCAAAGGTCGAAGTGGGGCCGCCTACTGGCAGGCCTGGGCAATACGCGACAAGAGCGAATTCGGGCACAGCACCTATACGGTCACCGTCTACACCAAAGACGGAATCGGGGACAATATTGACGATTTCGCGTCATCCAAACTCGGCATCCCCAAAACAACCAAACCCGCCAACCCGGATGAAATTCTGTAGAGCCGCCCATTAACATGCCGCTCACCGATCACAACAACATCGAGCTCGTCCCCACCACCACAAAGGTGCCCGCCCCCTTCATGGTGGTTTTCGACAAAAAGAAGCCGCCCCATTAACAGAGGCGGCATCAAGCAGGTCTATTTATTAGCGTCCCTCAAGACCCAACGAGAACGTCGCGGTAGCCCCGGCCACACCTTTCCTTCGGGCGACCCTCGCGAAGCGCGTGAGCACGAGGGAAAGGTGTGGCAGGGGCGTACAGCAGCGTTACTCGGCAGCGGCCTTGAACTTGTTGTAGTTGATCAGGCAGCCGGCCTTGACGATGGCACGTTCTTCGGCCGTCATATCGGCAATATAGAGCTCAATCTGCTCGACCGCACTGTCGGCGCACACCACGTAGGCAGCAATGTTCTTGAGGTCGCCATCGAGCGCGGCACGGATACCCGGCACAAAGACGTAGTCGCCCACCTCAAAGTTGGGCTCGGCCTCCATCTGGAAGGGCACCATGCCCCAATTCATCACGTTGGAGCGATAGCGCTTGGTGGCGTACTCGTGGACGATGTTGGCCAGGCCGCCGATCACGCGCTGGCAGCTCGCAGCCTGCTCGCGGGCAGAACCGTCGCCCGGCTTCTTGGCGTAGAGCATGGAGCCGTACTCGGTCGCCTTGGCATCGGCCGCGACACCCGCGCCGGCCAGCGCCTCAAACACACCAGCAAGCTCGGCATCGAGCGCCGCCAGGTCGCCTGCGGACTCACCGGCAACGCGGCGCTTTTCCACCGCATCGACCTCCTTGGAGCGGCCCACGTAGGCCGGATCGCGACGGCTCAGCGTAAACTCGGCCAGGCCCAGCGGGTTGGAGCGGAAGGAGCTCGTCTCGCCCGAGGGAATGAGCTCGTCAGTCGTGGTGACCGGGTCCATGATCTTGGAGCACACCTTGAGCAGGATGTCGTCGCCGAGCGGCTCCATCGCGGGCCACGGCTTGATATTGGGACCCTCGACCAACTCGTCGGCAGGCTCCGCCTTGCCAAAGCCCCAGTACACGCGCTTTTTGTACGGCGCGTCATCAAAGGTGTACTCGCAGGCCTCGTCCCAGGTGTCCTCGGGCAGGTCGGTCGCCGGCGTCAGGACGCCGCCGTTGGCAGCCGTCGCCGCAATGGAGCGGGCGTCCATCAGGGCCACGGCGCTCAGCTGGCCATTGCCCGGCTTGGAACCCTCGCGGTTGGGGAAGTTGCGCGTGGTGTGGCGGATCGAAAGGCCGTTGTTGGCGGGCGTGTCGCCAGCGCCAAAGCACGGGCCGCAGAACGCCGTGCGCACGATCGCGCCGGCCTCCATAAGGTCGTAGATATAGCCGCGACGCGTGAGCTCGAGCGCCACGGGCTGGCTCGTGGGATAGACCGACAGCGAGAACTCGCCGCAGCCGGTGTTGGCACCCTTGAGTACGCGGGCAGCCTGGACCACGGAGTCGTAGTTGCCGCCCGAGCAGCCGGCGATAACGCCCTGCTGCACGTGCAGCTTGCCGTCGACGATCTTGTCGAGCAGGCTAAAGTGCGTCTTGCCCTCGCCGATCTTGGCGGCCTCGAGCTCCACCTCGTGAAGGATGTCCTCGAGGTTCTCATTGAGCTCGTCGATCTCAAAGCCGTTGGAAGGATGGAACGGCAGGGCGATCATGGGCTTGATGCTCGACAGATCGACCTCGACGCAGCCGTCGTAGTAGGCGACATCGGCGGGCTTGAGCTCGCGGTAGTCGTCGCCGCGACCGTGCATGGTCAAAAACGCGTGCGTGTCCTCGTCGGTTGCCCAGATGGAGGAAAGGCAGGTGGTCTCGGTGGTCATGACGTCGACGCCGTTGCGGTAGTCGGTCGTCATGCTCGAGATGCCGGGGCCCACGAACTCCATGACCTTGTTCTTGACGTAGCCCTTGGCAAAGACGGCGCGGATGATGGCGAGCGCCACGTCGTGCGGACCAACGCCGGGGCGCGGGGAACCCGTGAGGTAGATGGCGACGACGCCGGGGTAGGCGACATCGTAGGTGTCGCGCAGCAGCTGCTTGGCCAGCTCGCCGCCGCCCTCGCCCACGGCCATGGTGCCCAGGGCGCCGTAGCGGGTGTGCGAGTCGGAGCCCAGGATCATCTTGCCGCAACCGGCAAAGTTCTCGCGCATAAAGGAGTGGATGACGGCGATGTGCGGCGGGACGAAGATGCCGCCGTACTTCTTGGCAGCCGAGAGGCCAAAGACGTGGTCGTCCTCGTTGATGGTGCCGCCCACGGCGCACAGCGAGTTATGGCAGTTGGTGAGCACGTAGGGCAGCGGGAACTGCTCCATGCCCGAGGCGCGCGCCGTCTGGATGATGCCGACAAAGGTGATGTCATGGCTCGCCATGGCATCGAAGCGAATCTTGAGCGCCTCGGGGTCGCCGGACGTATTGTGTGCCTGGAGGATCGAATACGCGATGGTTCCGCGCTTGGCATCCTCAGGCGTCTGCGTAATGCCGCGCTCAGCAGCCTCGGCCACAGGCACAACCTCGCTACCGCCGCGCAGGTAGATGCCGTCCTCGTACAGCTTGACCATACTGTCTCCCACTCTGCCCAAAACGATTTGGGCGCATAGCATACATTCGTTCAATATCGTGCCATAGAACGGTTGCGAGTGGGTTACGAATCTGCACGTTCACTTTATCTCAGTAAAGCACAGGACGAGCCCCTTGCACTACTCTCTTGACAAGGAGTGTCCCAAAGTGCCGGCACAAAAGGAACGTCCCCAAGTGCCAAGTGCCGCAAGAGTGTCCCCTTTGACCAGTCATTTAAGAACGTCCCCAATGACTACCGTGCCGCACTCCGGCAACGCCGATGTTTTGGCGCGGACAGCGAAAGCCCGCCAGAGCGAGCAAGGTGACGTGAAAGAGGAGGGAAGCGTACTTCGGTACGCGACCGACGATTGAACGTCAGATTGCCGCACTGGCGGGCTTGCAGCGTCGAGCCGTTACGCGGTTTGGAAAAACCGCGTAACTACAAATCCCCGCCGGCGCCCAGCAGCTTGCGCATGACTTGCTCGGGGTTAACCGAGCCGTCACGCGGGGCCAGGGCGGTGATCTTCTTCTGCATCTTGTACTCGTGCAGCTCGTCCTCGAGCTGGCGCACGCGAGCACGGAGTTTTTCGTTCTCGCGCTCGCGCTCCTCGGCGCGCTCCTTCATATCGAGGATGCGCACCACGCCGGCAAGGTTGATACCCTCGTCGGTCAGCTGGTTGATGAGCTCCAGGCGCTCGATATCGGCACGCGAATACAGGCGCGTGTTGCCGCCCGAGCGCTGGGGGTTCACCAGGCCCTTGGACTCGTAGACGCGCAGAGTCTGCGGGTGCATGCCGGTCAACTCGGCCGCCACGCTGATCATGTACAGCGGTTTGTTCCTATTGTCCTCGGCCATGCTACCTGACCCCTTTCCGTCTCGTTATCGTCCATCATAAGCCCGCGGGCGCGGGTGTGCGCCACGACCGCCCTAGTACGTCGCCTTGTAACGGTTGACCTTCTCGCGATAATCGCGCGTGTCGGCCTCGCGCAGCTTGGTCATGGCATCGCGCTCGTCATCGGATAGGTTCGTGGGGACCTGCACCTTGATCTCGACGAGCAGCGCGCCTGTGCGGCCACGGTGCTTAACGTCGGGCGCACCCATCTCCTTAAAGCGGAACTTCTTGCCCGTCTGGGTGCCAGCGGGCACTTTCAAACGGACCGTCGCACCGCCGGGCGTGGGCACGTCCACCGTGCAGCCGAGCGCCGCCTCGTAGACCGAGACCGGTACCTCCATGGTCACGTCGGCGCCTTTGCGCTTAAACAGCGGGTGCTCCTCCACATGCGTGGTCACGACCAGGTCGCCGCGCTCGCCACCCGCAACGCCATACTCGCCGCGACGCTTGTAGCGCAGCTTGCCGCCGTCGACCGCGCCCGCGGGCACCGAGACCGTAATGGTCTGCTGCTCGCCTGTCGAGGGAATGCGATAGGTGACCTTGTGCGTCACGCCGCGAAACGCGTCCTCGGCCGTCACATCGACGGTCAGCGACAGGTCGCCGCCCTTGCGCGCGCGGCTGCGACCCGCGCCGGCACCGGCAGCGCCCGCAGCCCCGGCAAAGCCCGAGCCCCAATCGCTGCCCCAGGCGCCGTTGCCGCTAAAGATGCTGTCGAAGATATCGCCCCAGCCGCTGGCGCCCGCGCCGGCACCGTAACCGCCGCTATACGCGCCGCCCGCGCCCGGCATGCCGCCAAACATGAGCATCTGGTCGTACTCTTTGCGCTTCTTCTCGTCCGAAAGCGTCTCGTAGGCCTCGCTGATCTCCTTGAACTTGGCCTCGTCGCCGCCGGCATCGGGGTGATATTTTTGCGCGAGCTTGCGAAACGCGCTCTTGATCTCTTTGTCGGAGGCGCTCTTGGATACGCCCAGGATGTCATAGAAGGTTTTGCCTGCAGCCATCGTAGCTCCTCTCCTGTTACGTCCGCCGTCCATGCAGACGGCGGCTCATGCTTTCATATGGCACTAGGCCAGAAAGGGCCCCGGGTGTTGCCCCGGGGCCCTTCTCAATTACTCCTCGGTGCTCTCGGCCGTATCGGCCGCGGCATCCTCGGGCGCCGCTTCGGGCTCCGGTGCGGGGCGCTTCTCGCCACCGTAGGTCACCGTCACCATCGCGGAGCGCAGGATGCGGTCCGCCATGCGGTAGCCCTTCTGGTACACGTCGTTGACGGTCTCGTCGTACTGCGATGCGTCCTCGACACGCCCCACGGCCTGGTGCTCGAGCGGATCGAACGCCTCGCCCTTGGGGTCGATGGGCTCAACGCCCTCGTGCGCAAACACATCAAGCAGCTTGGCATGCACCGCATCGACGCCATCGACGAACTGCTTAAAGTCGTCGGAAAGCTCTTGGCTGCGGGCATGGTCGATCGCGCGCTCGATATCGTCGATCACCGGCAACAGCGCGGTGACAAGCTTCTCGGTCGCGCGGTCGCGCTCGGCGATGCGCTCGTTGGCGGTGCGGCGACGGAAATTCTCCCAGTCGGCCTGCAGACGGGCGGTGCGCTCGGTGGCGTCCTTCGCCTTGTCCTCGGCAGCCTTCTGAGCCTCTGCCGCAGCTTCGAGCTCATGACGCACGTCGGCAAGCTCCTTTTGGGCCTGCTCGAACTTGAGCTTAAAGTCGTTGTCGGCGGCTTCCTCACCGGCGCGGATAGCGGCTTCCACCATCTCGTCCTCGGTCATCGTCGCCTCCTTGTTGGAATCCTCTACCTGGTTCTCGGCAGCCTCGGCGGCCTCGGCCTCGTTGGCCTCGGTATCGTCGACGGCCTCTACGGGAATCTTCACGTCCTTCTCCTCAGAGTCAACGGGGGCGGCTCCAGCGGCGGCCGCCTCCGTGCGAGCTTTACGGGCGGACATGATTACTTGTCCTCGTCGTCCACAACCTCGTAGTCGGCGTCGACCACGTCATCGTCGGCAGGCTGGGTGCCGGCGGCACCGTCGGTCTGCTGCTGAGCGTCGGCGTAGACAACCTGGGCCAGCTCGTAGGCCACGGACTGCAGGGACTCGCCAGCGGCCTTGATGGCCTCGACGTCAGAGCCCTCGAGCGCCTTCTTGGCGTCGGCAATAGCGGCCTCGGCCTTGGACTTCACGTCGGCGGAAACCTTGTCGCCCAGCTCGTTGAGGGTCTGCTCGGTGGAGTAGCACAGGCTGTCGGTCTGGTTGCGAACCTCAACCTCTTCCTTCTGCTTCTTGTCCTCCTCGGCATGAGCCTCGGCGTCCTTGACCATACGATCGACTTCGTCGTCGGACAGAGCGGTGGAACCGGAAATGGTGATCTGCTGCTCCTTGCCGGTGCCCTTGTCCTTAGCGGAGACCTTGACGATGCCGTTGGCGTCGATGTCGAAGGTGACCTCGATCTGCGGCACGCCGCGGCGGGCAGCCGGGATACCGGTCAGCTGGAACTTACCGAGCGACTTGTTGTCGCGGGCAAGCTCACGCTCGCCCTGGAGCACGTTGATCTCGACGCTGGTCTGGTTGTCGGCAGCGGTGGAGTAGACCTCGGTCTTGGAGGTCGGGATCGTGGTGTTGCGGTCGATCATCTTGGTCATGATGCCGCCCATGGTCTCGACGCCCAGCGACAGCGGGGTTACGTCGAGCAGCAGGATGCCCTCGACGTCACCGGTGAGCACGCCGCCCTGGACGGCAGCACCGTCGGCAACGACCTCGTCGGGGTTCACGGACATGTTGGGCTGCTTGCCGGTCATGGTCTTGACGAGCTCCTGGACGGCGGGCATACGGGTGGAGCCGCCGACGAGGATGACCTCGGTCAGATCGGAGAGCTTAAGCTTGGCGTCGCGCAGGGCGTTGGTGACAGGCTGCTTGCAGCGCTCGAGCAGGTCGCGGGTGATCTTCTCGAACTCGGCGCGGGTCAGCGTATAGTTGAGGTGCAGCGGGCCGGACTGGTTCATGGTAATGAACGGCAGGTTGATGGTGGTCTGCTGGGCGGCGGAGAGCTCCTTCTTGGCGTTCTCGGCGGCCTCCTTCAGACGCTGCAGGGCCATGGGGTCCTGACGCAGGTCGACACCGTTCTCCTGCTGGAACTTATCGGCCATCCAATCGATGACGCGCTGATCCCAGTCGTCGCCGCCCAGGTGGTTGTCGCCCGAGGTGGACAGAACCTCAAACACGCCGTCGGCGAGGTCGAGGATGGAGACGTCGAAGGTGCCGCCGCCCAGGTCGAAGACCAGAATGCGCTGGTCGGTACCCTGCTTGTCCAGGCCATAGGCCAAAGCGGCAGCGGTCGGCTCGTTGACGATACGCTTGACGTTGAGGCCGGCGATCTTACCGGCATCCTTGGTGGCCTGACGCTGGGCGTCGTTGAAGTAGGCCGGGACGGTGATGACGGCGTCGGTGACGGTCTCGCCCAGATACTTCTCGGCGTCGGCCTTCATCTTTGCGAGCGTCATGGCGCTCACCTGCTCGGCGGTGTAGTCCTTGCCCTCGATATCGACGACGGCACGGCCACCCTGGCCCTCCTTGACCTCATACGGCACGGTCTTGATCTCGGAGGTGCACTCGGAGTACTTGCGGCCCATGAAGCGCTTGATGGAGAACACGGTGTTCTTGGGGTTGGTGACGGCCTGGTTCTTAGCGGCCTTACCCACGACGCGGTCGCCGTCAGCACGGAAGCCAACAACGGACGGGGTGGTGCGGTCGCCCTCGGCGTTCACGATAATGGTCGGAGAACCGCCCTCGAGGACGGCCATAGCGGAGTTAGTAGTACCAAGGTCGATACCAAGAATCTTACTCATTAGAAATTCCCTCTCTCTTTTGCGTTCGCGCCGCCTCGACGGTCTGTCGCGCGGCGCTTCGGCTTGTCTTTCAGGATGTAGTGTATCCCCTTATGGGCCGGAATATACAAAATCTAAGTCAATTCATATAAGATTTCTTATCTCTGAGAGTTTAGGTTCTCAAATGCGCAGGTAGATGCACTGTTTGAGTTCTCGGCAGATCTATTGAGATCTATGTAGAGATGGCTGAGGTTTGGGTCCGAAGGTGCCTGGGGCTGCCTTGCGGAAAGGGTATCCCGGTCTGAGCGCGAATTCTGGGACACAGTTTCCGCCGGGCGGTCCAACCGGAAGCTGCGACCCGTTTTTCGGCCAAATAACGGGATGCCCTTTCCGCAGGCGCACTTAATAGCTCAATATTTCAAGTCACCTATAGCTAACATTTACGCAGCTCAATGGCCCCACCTGCGTGTTTTTTAGTAAACCTTGGCATACTCGGCGAACGGTATGAAGATGCCGGCCAGAGGGTATTGCAAACGGTCGCTCCCGTGGTATGTTTTTGCCCGAATCAAACCGGCGCGCATCGTCTGTAGCGTCGGTCAACAGAGAGGAAACTACCATGGCTCATCCCGTAATTGATGCCGACGAGTGCATCGCTTGTGGCGTTTGCGTCGACTCCTGCCCCGCTGGCGTTCTGGAGCTCCAGGACGTCGCTACCGTCGCTGACGAGGACTCCTGCGTCGCCTGTGGCGCTTGCCAGGACGCTTGCCCCGCTGGCGCGATCACCGAGATCGTCGAGGAGTAATAACTCCCCCACTTGCACACTCACAAGTACACCGTGCACAAAAAGGAGGCCTCCGCATCGCCGCGGAGGCCTCCTTTTTTGTGCGGATAACCAATTAGGCACCGTCGCAGGTTGCCGCTTAGGGGCGTTTGCAACGTCGGCTACGATAGATCGTCCTCGTAAGGCATTAAATCGGCAAGGTAGCCCTTCTCCTTGAGTATGGCCTCGATCTCGTCGAGGGTCTGCTCGTCTTCCGCCGCAATGCGATGGAAGTGATAGCCGCTCGTCACCGTCAGCAGTGGGAAGCTCTTGCCGCTCTCGATATCGTGCAGGTAGCGCTCAACATCGCGACGATTGCGGATGTCCAGGTCGGCCGTGATCTTACCGTACACGCGGTGATTGACGATCACGTTGAGCACGGCGCCACCGGCGTCGACGATACTCGTGAGCTCATCGCCTGCCTGCTCCACGCTGTGGCGAACCTTGACCAAGCGCGTGGGCACGGCGGGGCTGCTGGGGGCCTCCTGCAGCACATAACCACGGTTGGTCGCCACGATATCGTGCCCATCGGCACGTAACAGGGCAATATCCTGAACCACGACCTGACGGCTCACGCCAACCTCGCGGGCAAGCGCGCTGCCCGAAACGGGCTCCGTGGCTCCCTCGAGCACGCCCATGATGGCACGGCGACGCTCACGGGCGTCCATTATTTACCGTCCAACAGACGCAGGTGCTTGAGCGAGAGGTCGAGAATCGGCGCAGAGTGCGTCAACGCCCCCGAGCTAATAAAGTCAACGCCTAGGTCGGCGAGCGCGCGGATATTGTTAGCGTCCACGTTGCCCGAGCACTCGGTCTTGGCGCGGCCGGCGATAAGCTCAATCGCGGCAGCCATGTCGTCGTGGGTCATGTTGTCGAACATGATAATGTCGGCACCGGCCTCCACGGCCTCGCGTACCATGTCCAGGTTCTCACACTCGATCTCGACCGTCGTGGTAAACGACGCGTGGGCGCGCGCCATTTCGATCGCACGCATCACACCACCGGCGGCGTCGATGTGGTTGTCCTTGAGCATGACGGCCGTCGACAGGTTGTAACGGTGGTTGCTGCCGCCGCCGATCTCGACCGCGGCCTTCTCGAAAACGCGCATGCCCGGCGTGGTCTTGCGCGTATCGACGAGCACGGTCTTGGTGCCCTCGAGCACCGCGGCCATTCTGTGCGTATAGGTAGCGATACCGCTCATGCGCTGCAGGTAGTTGAGCGCCACGCGCTCGCCCGAAAGCAGCACGCGCGCATCGCCGCGCACCTGGCCCACGTGGTCGCCGGCGTGAACCTCGTCACCGTCGGCAACATCAAACAGCACCGAGCTCTGCGAATCCAGCAGCTCGAAGGTGCGAGCGAACACATCAAGTCCCGCGATGATGCCATCGGCCTTGGCGATAAGCTCCACCGTGGCGGGACGCGCCGTGGGGCACACGCTCGCCGTGCTCACGTCCTCAAAGGTAATGTCCTCGCGCAGAGCCTGCAGAATCAGATCATCGACGACGAGCTTCATGGTAATGGGATTCATGGTCTACTCCTCCACGGCCTGCGTGCCGGCGGCACGGGCCAAATCATCGATTGCCAGGGTGTCGGCACTCAGGGCGCGATGACGGCCATCGAGCGCGGGATCGCCCGCCTGCTCCACGGCCAGCGACTCGCCGGTACGCATGTACCACGCGGAGCGACGACCCCAGACCAGCGCCTCGAGCAGGCTGTTGGAAGCCAGGCGATTCTTGCCGTGCACGCCGTTGCAGGCCGTCTCGCCGGCGGCGTAGAGCTCGGGCATCGAGGTGCGGCCGTCCTTGTCGACCCACACGCCGCCCATAAAGTAGTGCTGCGTAGGCGTAACGGGGATGGGCTCGTCCAAGATGTCACGGCCGTCCTCCAGGCAGCGTGCGCGAATGTTGGCAAAGTGCCCGGTCACTACATCGCGCTCGACGGGGGCAAAGCTCAGCCACTCGTGCTCGGTACCGTCCTGCTTCATCTGCTCGCGAATAGCGGCGGCGACCACATCGCGCGGCTGCAACTCGTCGGTAAAGCGCTCACCGGCGGCGTTGAGCAAAATCGCGCCCTCGCCGCGGCAGCTCTCGCTGATCAGGAAGGTGCGGCCCGGCTGCGGCGAGAACAGTCCCGTGGGGTGGATCTGCACGTAGTCCAGGTGCTCCATCTTAATGCCATGCTCCTGAGCGATGTAGCAGGCATCGCCCGTGAGCTGCGGATAGTTGGTCGAGTGGTCGTATACGCCGCCGATGCCGCCCGTTGCCCACAGCGTGTGACGGGCATGGATCTTAAACGGCTCGCCGGCATGCGCGCCCTCAGCGGCATTTATCAGCTCGTCGGCGGGACGAACCGAGTTGTCCTCGTCCACGGGAACGGCGACGACACCGGCACACACCGTGGCGCCATCACGCTCGCCCGTCAGGATGTCGGTCATGGCAACGTGTTCGAGAATCTGCACGTTGTCCAGCTTGCGGACAGCCTGGAGCAGCTTGGTCGTAATCTCCTTGCCCGTAATGTCGGCATGGAAGGCAATGCGGGGGCGGCTGTGCGCACCCTCGCGGGTAAAGTCGAGGCTGCCGTCGGCCTTGCGCTCAAAGTCCACGCCCATCGCCAGCAGGTCGTTGATGACCGAGCGGCTCGAGCGAATCATGATGTCGACGCTCTCGCGGCGGTTCTCGTAGTGGCCGGCGTGCATGGTGTCCTCAAAGAAGGCATCGTAGTCCGAGCCCTCGGGCAGCACGCAAATGCCGCCCTGCGCGAGCATCGAATCGCACTCGTCGACAGCGCCCTTGGAGAGCATGATCACGCGCATGCTCGTCGGCAGGTTGAGAGCCGCATACAGGCCCGCTACGCCGCAGCCGGCAATAACGACGTCGCACTTCATGTCGGGGTATTGTTTGGTTTCCACAGGAATCCTCTCCCTTGTAATGTGGCATAAGGGACCGTCCCTCATGCCACATTGTTCTAGCGCGCTGCGTACTCGAGCATGCGGTCGAGCGTGAGTTTGGCCTGGTCGGTGGCCTCGTCCGACATGCCGATCTGCACCTCGCCCTCGCCCGTCTCCAGGCAGCGCACGAGCTTTTCGAGCGTGATGAGGTCCATGTTGACGCAGGTGGGTTGCACCGCGGGGAAGTAGAACTTCTTGCCGGTGCCCTGGCAGCGGCGCTCGAGCTCGTAGAGCACGCCGCGGACCGTCACGATAATGAACTCGCTCGCGTCGGACTCCTCGGCATACTTGATGATGCCGGCGGTGGAGCCGATGTAGTCGGCCTCGGCCAGGACGTCGGCCTTGCACTCGGGGTGCGCCAGCACGAGCGCGTCGGGGTGGGCCTCCGTCGCGTCGACGATCTGCTCGACGGTGATGATGTGATGGCGCGGGCAGTAGCCGTTGTTGAGGATGACGTGCTTTTGCGGCACCTGCTCGGCTACAAAGCGGCCCAGGTTTTGGTCGGGAATGAACAGGACATGCTGCTGCGGCAGCTCGGACACGATCTTAACGGCGTTGGAACTGGTGACGCACACGTCGCTCCAGCTCTTGATCTCGACCGTGGAGTTGACGTAGCAGACGACAGCCAGGTCGTCGCCGTACTCGGCGCGCGCCGCGTCGACCGTCTCGCGCTTAACCATGTGTGCCATGGGGCAGTCCGCGCCCGGCTCGGGCAGCAGCACGGTCTTAGTGGGATTGAGCAGCTTGGCGCTCTCGCCCATAAACTCCACGCCGCACAGCACGATGGTCTGCTGCGGCAGGCTCTTGGCAAGCTTTGCCAGATAGAAGCTGTCACCGACGTAATCGGCCACAGCCTGGACCTCGGGCGCCACGTAATAGTGTGCCAGGATCACCGCGTCACGTTGGGTTTTAAGTTGCTGAATGGCCTCGACGAGCTCTGCGGGCACCAATGCCGCGCGCTCCGTTGCCGTCGTTGCCGATGCCAGGCCGGCCGCAATGTCGCGTGCAAGCTCCGACGCATCCATGTTCGCGCTCTGTGCCATCAAGGCCCCTCTCTTTTGGCGAATCTTGGGGCTTTAGTATGACACCTAGGTTTACAGCTGACAAGACAGCTGTAAACCTAGGTGTAAAGTTGAAATAAAGATTCAATCATGCGGCAGGCCCATTTTCGAACTGGCAAGCTGAGGATAGCCGAGCTCTCGATAGCGCAGGAGGCATCTTTCGTCACCGCAATACCGCTCGGCACGAGTTGCGCACCATGAGGCACGAACGGGCGCTCCCCGCGAGCGGCACGCGCCCAATGTGGCAAAATCGAATTACTAAGGGGGCTCAGAATGCTCAAGATTATTGCCTGCGACGATGATGTCGCTTTTCTAGATAGACTGCACCGGATGATCGACCGTTGGTCGACTGAGACGGGCACGGCGGTCGATGTTGCGCTCGTCACGCGCGGCGAGGACCTGCTGGCTCGCCATGCCGCATCGCGCGCCGACATCATCCTGCTCGACATGATCATGCCGCTCGTCAACGGCATGGACACCGCGCGCGAATTGCGCCAGGCCGATACCGCCGTGCGTCTGGTGTTCCTTACCTCGTCGCCCGAGTTTGCACTGGAGTCCTACGAGGTCCGCGCCTTCGACTATCTGCTCAAGCCCGTGACTTACGAGCGCCTGACGCAGTTACTCGACGAGCTTTCGAGCATGCGCCCGGCGGCAACCGACGAGCTCGTGATCAAAACGTCCTTTGGCTACCACGCCCTGCGCCTGTCCGACATCGAATATGCCGAGGCGCGCAACAAGCACGTGGTCTTCCACCTGCGCGACGGACGCGATATCGAGGCACTCGAGTCGTTCCGCAGCGTCGAGGACCGTTTGGCGCAAAATGCCACCTTCTTTAAATGCCACCGTAGCTACCAGGTCAACTTGCGCAACATCGACCACTTCAATCGCACGGACATCGTCATGCGCTCCGGCGTGTGCATTCCGCTGTCGCGCAGCAGCAAGCAGGGGTTCCAAGACGCCTACTTTGCAGTGCGCTTTGAGGGTGGGAGACACTGATGGTCTCCTCGGTCGAAATGGTCCTTTGGGCAATCCACCACGCCACAACGCTACTCTTTGGCGTCTTTGCTTCGGCGGCGTTGTGCGGTATCGAAATCAATCGACGCCATGCGCTCGAGTTGGTGGGGGTCGGAGCCGCAACCGGCGCTGCCTTTTCGATCGCCAATGTCGTTGGCGGAGAGCTTTTTGCCCGTCAGGTCTATCCGCTCGTCGTGCACTTGCCGCTTACCGTCTACCTATGCGCGCGCTACCACTTGAGTCCGCTGCTCGCGACGTTGGGCGTCACCAGCGCCTATCTGAGCTGCCAGTTCAGCAATTGGATGGGCATCGCCGCATTTGCCGCAACCGATTCTCAGATCGCGTACTATCTGGCACGCATCGCTACCACGCTCGGCGTCTTTGCCGTCCTGCTGCATTGGGCCGGCGACATTGGACCCCGCCTGGCGATTAAAAGCCCCACCGAGCTGGGCATCCTTTTAATCCTGCCGCTCGTCTATTACATCTTTGACTACGCCACCAACGTCTACACCACGCTGTTCCACTCGGGCTCGGTGGTGACGGTTGAGTTTTTGGCATTTGCGCTCTGTGCCTTCTATCTTATGTTTCTTGCCGTTTACCTGCGCGAATACGAAGAAAAGGAAACCGCCGAGCGAGAGCGTTGGATGCTCGAAACCCGCGACAGCGCCGCCATCAAAGAGCTCGAGGCTTGGCGTCAATCTGGACGCGAGCTGTCGGTTCTTCGCCACGATATGCGCCACTTCCTACGCGGCCTGGCCGCTTTAATTGAGGAGGGCCACACCGACGAGGCGCTCAAACGCATCGACGAACTCTGCGAAGCCGGCGACCGCACCGCCGTACGCCGCTTCTGCGCCAACGAGACCGTAAACATCGCGCTTTCGTCATTTAACTCGGATATCAATAGAAACGACATTACCGCCAACCTGCGCGCCGCCGTACCCGAAACCATCCACGTAGGTGACGCCGACCTGTTTAGCGTGCTCTCAAATGCCTTGGAAAACGCTATCACCGCCGCAAGCGCCGCACCCCAAGGAAAGCGATTCGTCGACCTTGACCTGCGACTTGAGGACGGCCAGCTGTTGCTGTTAGTCTCCAACACGTTTGACCGCGCGCCGCGCATGGTCGACGGCATGCCCGTGACCCAGCATGCAGGCCACGGCTTTGGCACCAAGAGCATCAAACTTGCCGTGGAGCGCATGAACGGCAACTGCCAGTTCCGCATTAACGGCGATCGATTTGAGCTGCGCGCTGTGATGTAAGGGCGCGGGCGCGACGGATTTGCGTTCCGCGGGTACGGCTCGCCCGCTCGGGGTCGTTTGTCGACGCGGGCTCGCTACAGCGGCGCGGCCGCCGGAGTCAGCTGCTTGATGTAGGCCCACATGCGCTGCTTAGCGGCCTTGTCGGTGAGTGCCGCCTCAAAGCCGTCGAGTGCGAGCACGCGGCGGCCCTGCACATGGGCGACCAGGCCGGGCTTGAGCATGGCGGTGTCGAAGTCATCGATCGCCACGAGCATATCGGCGTAGGTCTCGCGCATGGCGTCAGCCGCGTTGTTGTCGAGCAGTAGCACCGCCTCGGGGTCCAAGGCCTCAAGCGCCTCGCGGAACAGTTCGCACGGCAGAGTCTCGCCCACCGTGACCGCTCCGTCACCTGTGCCGGCGACGCTTGCCAGCACGCAAAAATCCTCGGGCGCGTAGCCGATGGCCCCAAGCGCCTTGCGCAACGCCGCGCCATCCGGGCCGGCGGCAAGCTCGCCGCCCGAACGCTCGGCCTCGTCCAAATCGCCTTTGACCAGCACGATCGGCGAGCACGCGTTGCCCACGATGCGCACGCCACGGACCGCAAGCGATGTGAGCTCCTGCTCGGCCGCCTGGGCGATGGCTTCTTTTTTCTGGCTTTGTGACGTGGACATGCGCTCTCCAATCGTTTGCGTGCCCACCATTATATAAAAGAGCCGCCCGCGAGTGGTTGCTTTGCGGGCGGCTGGGTATAAGCACGGTCGTACTGAGTTTTACGCGGCCGAGCCGCGTCGCATTATGGAGGTCACCATGGCTGACATTAATCAGATTACCCCCGAGAACTTCGATTCCATCGTTAACGACAGCCTGCCCGTGCTGGTCGATTTTTGGGCACCGTGGTGCGGGCCCTGTCGATCCCTCTCGCCCATCGTTGACGAGGTTGCCGATGAGCTGGCGGGCAAGCTTGCCGTTGCCAAATGCAACGTCGACGACAACCAGGACCTGGCCATGAAGTATGGCGTCATGAGCATCCCCACGCTGATTGTGTTTAAGAACGGCGAGGAGATTGACCGCTCGGTCGGCGCGCTGCCCAAGGCGAGGCTGCAGGCGCTGTTGGAGAAGCATCTGTAATACGCTTGTTACTTACCCGCCGTCCATGAGCGGTTTTGCACCGCTCGCCGGACTGCCGGGTGCGGCGCGTGCGACCACGGATAGTATGGTAGCTACAAACAGCCCCCAGTGAACGGGTGCGAGTCGCACAGACTCGCACCCGTTTTCTTATGCAGCTGCGCACAGAGTGGGCGTAGTAAAATCTGAACCACTGAACTGCCCCATACAAAAGGAGATTTCCCATGCATGACGTTGGAATGAACATGAGCCAGCTTGCCATGAGCGTCAAGCAGGTCGACGACACCATCGAGCTCGCTCACGAGTGGAGCCATCAGCTGCTGCATGCGACCGAGAATTTTGACATGGAGCGCATCGGCGCCAAGCTCGAGGCAACCATGGCCGCGCTGCACGAGGCCCACGACGCACTCGAGGGCTACGAAGAGGTCATCGAGGCCGACCACAACTCCGTCGGCTCCGTGAAGCTGGTGTAACGTGGTCGAACACGAGCACGGCTGCGGGTACGAGCACGAGCATCCGCACGGGGCGGACGGTGACGCGGGCTGCCACTGTAGTGGTTCCGGCTCCGAGCTGGTCCGCTTTTCGGTTACCGCACCGGACGACCTGCTGCGCCGTTTTGACGAACAGATCGCGCGCCGCGGCGACGTGGCCAACCGCTCCGAGGCCGTGCGCGACCTGATTCGCGCCTCGATCGCCAAGGAGCAGATGCGCACGCCCGATGAGCATGTTATCGGGTCGCTCACCATGATCTACGACCACCATACCGGCGACCTGACGCGCCGTCTGGACGAAGTGCAGCACGACTACACCGACGAGATCGTATCGACCATGCACGTGCATCTGGATCACCACAACTGCTTGGAGATTCTGGCGCTCAAGGGTCGCGGCGAGCGCGTCTACGAACTAGCCGACCGTCTGCTGGGCCTGCGCGGCGTTAAGCACGGCGAGCTCACGTGCGCCGCCACCAAGCAGAGCCTGGGGCTGTAGCGCACCTGTCCCTATTTGGTCGGTTTTGATGAGGGGTGTCGCATGCGGCATGTGCATATTCATGTAACGGGCATTGTGCAGGGCGTTGGCATGCGGCCGTTTGTGTATCGCGAGGCCATGGCGCATGGCATTTGCGGATGGGTGCTCAACGCGGGCGACGGCGTGCATATCGAAGCGCATGCTCTGGCCGGTGCGCTCGATGCTTTTGTTGCCGCGCTTTCTGAGCATGCGCCCGCGGCAGCCCGCGTAGAGCATGTCGAGGTTGTGGACCTGGCAGCCAACGGTTGGGATGCCGCCAATGAAGAGGGTTTTCGCATCGTAGCATCGCAGAACCAGACCGCGCACACGACGCTCGTCTCGCCCGATATCGCCACCTGCGACGATTGCCTGCGCGAGCTGTTCGATCCCGCCGACCGACGCTATCATTACCCCTTTATCAACTGCACTAACTGCGGCCCACGCTTTACCATCATCCGATCGCTGCCTTATGACCGAGCGGCTACCTCGATGGACCGTTTTCCCATGTGCCCTGAGTGTGCCGCGGAGTATGCCAATCCGCTCGACCGTCGCTTTCACGCGCAGCCCGATGCCTGCTTTAATTGCGGGCCGCACATTACGTGGCGCGAAGCGAGCGTGGGCGATGAGCCGGGCGAAGCCGCCGCGCCGCTGGCCGTCGGCACCACGCGCGAGACCAGCGACGCCATTATCGACCGCTGCGTTGAGCTGCTGGCCGTTGGTGGCATCGTCGCCATCAAGGGCCTGGGCGGATTTCACTTGGCATGCGACGCCTCCAACGAGCAGGCGGTAGCCGAGCTTCGCCGCCGCAAACGCCGCAGCAACAAACCGCTTGCCGTTATGGTACGCGACCTTGCCGACGTTGAACGCCTGTGCCATGTCAACGACGTTGAACGCGGCTTGCTGGCCGGCAGCATTCGCCCCATTGTGCTGCTGCGCCGACGTGCTGTTTGCGAGAGCGGCGGCTCCCCCGACGCCCTCGCGCTCGCGCCGTCCGTCGCGCACGACCTTCCCGAACTCGGTGTTATGCTCCCCTACACCCCGCTTCAGCATCTGTTGCTTGCCGAGGCAGAAGCCCGCGGTATGCACGCGCTCGTCATGACCAGCGGAAACCTGAGCGAAGAACCCATCGAGACCGACGACGACCTTGCCTGGGAACACCTCGTTGCCGCCGGCATCGCCGACGCGTTGCTCGGTAACGACCGCGCAATTCTGTCGCGCTACGACGACTCTGTGGTACGCGTGGTCGACGGCGCCGTTATGCCCGTTCGCCGCGCTCGCGGATATGCACCCCAGCCGCTGCCGTTGCCGGCGCTCGACGGCGCTCCGTCCTGTGTGCTCGCCTGCGGGCCACAACAAAAGGCCACGATTGCGCTCACGCGTGAAGGGACGAACGGCGAGGCAACCTGTTTTGTGTCGCAGCATATCGGCGATGTTGAAAACGGCGGGACCTTCGATGCCTGGAACGCCGCGCGCACGCGCTTGGAAGATCTCTTTGACTTGGCGCCCGCCGCCTTGGCCTGCGATGTACATCCCAGCTATCTATCGAGCCAGTGGGCGCGCGAGCAGGCGCGAAAATGCAATCTGTCA